>NZ_JBICVV010000009.1:0-158913 GCF_043199295.1 Streptomyces sp. NPDC048612 | reverse complement strand
CCGCACCGGCTCGACGGCCGGTGCGGCGCCCCTGGCGTACCGGGGAGAGCGGTCCCCGGTCTCAGCTCTCGCCGCTCTCCGGGCCGTCCTCCGGTCCCGGGGAGCCGGCGGAGTCCGGGCCGTCCGGCGCGTCCTCCGCGGGGCCGTGGTCCTGGGCCGTGTCCTTCGGCCCGGCCGCCGTGTCGTCGCCGGTCCGCGGCTCGCGGGACTCCTGGGACACCGGGCGGGGCGGACGGGTGCGGCCACTGGCGGTGTCGCGGAGGTAGGAGCTGTCGCGGCCCTCGGTGAGCCCGCCCTCGGTCGCCACGCCGGGACCGGACTGCGGGTCGCGGCGGCGCAGATAGCGCTCGAACTCGCGGGCGATGGCCTCGCCGGAGGCCTCCGGCAGGTCCGCGGTGTCCCGCGCCTCCTCCAGCGACTGCACGTACTCGGCGACCTCGCTGTCCTCGGCCGCGAGTTGGTCCACGCCCAGCTGCCAGGCGCGGGCGTCCTCGCTCAGCTCGCCCAGCGGGATGCTGATGCCGAGGAGGTCCTCCAGGCGGTTCAGCAGTGCCAGGCTGGCCTTCGGGTTGGGCGGCTGGGAGACGTAGTGCGGCACCGCGGCCCACAGGCTCACCGCGGGGACACCGGCATGGGTGCACGCCTCCTGGAGGATGCCGACGATGCCCGTGGGGCCTTCGTAGCGGGACTCCTCCAGGTCGAGCCGGGTGGCGAGATCCGCGTCCGAGGTGACCCCGCTGACCGGCACCGGGCGGGTGTGCGGGGTATCGCCGAGCAGCGAGCCCAGGACCACCAGCATCTCCACGCCCAACTCATGGGCGAAGCCGAGGATTTCGTTGCAGAACGAGCGCCAGCGCATGCTGGGCTCGATACCGCGGACCAGGACGAGGTCGCGCTTGCGGCCCTTGCCGTCCGCGTCGCCGACACGGACGACGGAGAGCCGGGTCGTCGGCCAGGTGATCTTGCGTACCCCGTTGTCCAGGAAGACGGTGGGGCGGTTCACCTGGAAGTCGTAGTAGTCCTCCGCGTCCAGCGCGGCGAAGACCTCTCCCTTCCATTCCCGGTCGAGATGGGCGACCGCGGCGGAGGCTGCGTCGCCGGCGTCGTTCCAGCCTTCGAACGCGGCCACCATGACCGGGTCGATCAGCTCGGGTACCCCCTCGAGCTCGATCACCCAGCGCCTCCTTCCGACCGGTCCGGCCGCCTGGGGCGGCCGCCGGCAGCAGTTCCATTGCGTGCGTCCCCAAGACTACGGCTTCCGCCGTGCCGGTCCGTAGCCCCTTTGCGGGAAGGGGTAGCGATTCATCCGACCTGTCCCGGGCCGGCCTGGCTCAACTTCCGTACACGGTCTGGACGGGTTCTTGCACGCGGGTCTATACATCGGATGTCCGGGAAAGGTCCGATGTTCTTCCGCAACATCCCTGGGGGCGTGCGCATGGCCGCGACCGACACCGACACCGTCACCGAGCGCGAGGTCCACGACGTCCGCTTCCCCACCTCGGAGCGGCGGCACGGCTCGGACGCGATGAACCCGGACCCCGACTCCTCCGCCGCCTACGTGGTGCTGCACACCGGCGGCGGACCCCAGGGCACGGCTTCTGCTTCACCATCGGGCGCGGCAACGAGGCCATGGCCGCCGCGATTCCCGGGACGGCATCCGTGCCAGGCTCGAAGGCTCCCTGACCCGGCTCGGGGTGGACGCCGTCGACATCGTCCTGCTGCATGATGTCGAGGGCCGGCTGCGCGAGGTGTACGAGACCGGCTTCCCTGCCCTGGCCGAGCTGCGTGCGCAGGGCGTCGTACGGGCCATCGGCTTCGGGATGAACCACAGCGGTCCGCCGGCCCGCCCGGTCGCCGGCCTCGACGTCGACGTGGTGCTCGACCGGTCGCCTCATCTCGCCGCGGTCTGCGCCGAGTTCGCGGTGCCGCTCAAAGCGGCGGCGCTCCGCTTCCCGTTCGGGCACCGGGCCGTCGCCGGCGCCGCCGCGCCGGAGGAAATGGCCGAGAACGCCCGGCTGTTCACCCACGACATCCCGGACTCGCTCTGGCATACGCTCGTCGCCGCGGCCTGCTCGACCCCGATCTGCCGCTGCCCCTGAACGAGCCCGATCCCGGAGCGCGCCCCTGATGCGAATCGACGCCCATCACCACCTGTGGGACCTCAGCCGGCGCGAGCAGCCCTGGATGGACGGGCCCTGGGCCGATCCGATCCGCCGCAGCTATGCGCTGGCCGACCTCGCCCCGCATCTGACCGCGCACGGCGTCGACGGCACGCTCCTCGTCCAGTCGTCGTCCTCGTACGAGGAGACCGCCGAACTCCTCACCCTCGCGGCGGGCGAGGGACCGGTCACCGGCGTCGTCGGCTGGGCCGACCTGTGCGACCCGGCGCTCGCCGAGGTCCTCGCGGCGCTGCCCGCCGGGCTGGTCGGCATCCGCCACCAGGTGCCGGACGAGCCGGACCCCGGCTGGCTCACCCGCCCGGACGTACTGTGCGGCCTGGCCGTCCTGGCCGACGCCGGACTGGTCTACGACCTGCTGGTCACCCCGCGCGAACTGCCCGCCGCGCACGCCGCGGCACGCGCCCTGCCCCAGCTGCCGTTCGTGCTGGACCACGCCGGCAGACCGCCGGTGGTCACGGGGGAGTGGCAGCCGTGGGCGGACGCCGTCACCGCCCTCGCCGCGCTGCCCCACGTCAGCTGCAAGCTGTCCGGGCTGGTCACCGAGGCCGACCGGGACGCCTGGCGGCCGCAGCAGATCCTGCCCTACGCCCGGCACGTCCTGGACGCCTTCGGCACCGGCCGGGTGATGTTCGGCTCCGACTGGCCGGTGTGCACCCTGGCCGCCGGCTACGAGGACGTGGTGGCGCTCGCCGAGGCGGCCACGGGTCAACTCACCGAAGCGGAACGGGCGGACGTCTTCGGGGGAACGGCCGGGCGGGTCTACGGCGTCGCCGCGCCCGCGGAACCGGAGCCCACCGGCCGCTGACACGGCGTCCGGATTCCGCCAGACCTCGGCCCCGCCACGCCGGAGGATCGAGTCGTGCCGCGGAACACACTCCGCGGCGCGGCGCCGCCGGCCCCGGAATCCGTGGATGTGGCACGGCTGCGCCGACCACGGACGACCGAGGACGAGGGTGACGGCGATGACGGCGATGACGGCGACGGTGCCGACGGCGGCCGGGACGAGGGCGGTTGGGACGGCGGTCGGGACGATGGCCGCGGGGGACGGGCCCCGGCCGCTCGCCGGGAAGGCGGCGCTGGTGACCGGCGGCAGCCGGGGCATCGGCCGGGCGATCGCATTGCGGCTGGCCGCCGACGGCGCGGCGGTGGCCCTGACCTACCGGGCCGGGCAGGACCGGGCCGGGCAGGTCGTCGGGGAGATCGAGCGGGCCGGCGGGCAGGCCTGGGCGGTACGGGCCGACAGCGGTGACGCGGAGGCGGTGCGGTCCTCGGTGGCCGGCGCCGCCGACCGGTTCGGGCGGCTGGACATCCTGGTGAACAACGCGGGCGTCGGGGTGCTCGGACCGTTCGAGAGCCTCTCCCTCGACGACATCGACCGCGTGCTGTGGACCAACGTCCGAGCGCCGTTCCTGGCGGCGCAGGCCGCCGCGGCGCATCTGGCCGAGGGCGGGCGGATCATCTCCATCGGCAGCTGCATGGCCGAGCGGGTCGCCTTCCCCGGCGGCACCCTCTACGCCACCAGCAAGGCCGCCCTCACCGGCCTGACCAAGACCCTGGCCAGGGAGCTGGGGCCGCGCGGCATCACCGCCAACCTCGTGCACCCGGGCCCCATCGACACCGACATGAACCCCGCCGACGGCGAGAGCGCGGCGATGCAGGCCGGGTTCACCGCGCTGGGGGCGTACGGCCGGGCCTCGGACGTGGCGGCGACCGTGGCCCACCTGGCGGGCGACGGCGGGCGGTACATCACGGGCGCCTCGATCGCGGTGGACGGCGGCTTCGCGGCCTGACCCGGCCGCGGCGGCGGGCGCCGGCCGGCCTCACCGCGAGGCGCGCAGCCACTGCTCCACGCTCGCGATGTGCACGGTCGCCCAGGCCCGCGCCGCCTCCGCGTCCCGGTCGCGCAGCGCGCCGAGGATCGCCCGGTGCTCGGTGAGGGTGCGGCTCACCGCGTCCTTCTGCGTCAGACCCCGCCAGACCCTGGCCCGGGTGGTCGGTCCGGACAGTCCGTCCAGCAGCGAGCAGAGCACGGAGTTGCCGGACGCCGCGACGATCCCGCGGTGGAAGTCCAGATCGCAGGCGACCAGCTCCTCGACCGAGGGGCTCGGTCCCAGCGCCGCCAACAGGTCCTCCAGGGCGTCCAGTTCCGCCGGTCCGATCCGTCCGGCCGCCATCGCCGTGGCGGCCGGCTCCAGTATCCGGCGGACGGCGAGGAACTCCAGCACCGTGTCGTCGCGGTGGAAGTCCACCACGAAACTCATGGCCTCCAGCAGGAGTTGCGGATCGAGGCTGGTGACGTAGGTGCCGTCGCCCTGGCGCACGTCCAGGATGCGGATGAGGGAGAGCGCGCGCACCGCCTCACGCAGGGAGTTGCGGGACAGCCCCAGCTCGGCCGCCAGCTCGCTCTCCTTCGGCAGCCGGTCTCCCGGGCGCAGCGCCCCGGAGACGATCATGCCTTTGATCTTCCCGATGGCCTCGTCGGTGACCGCCATGCCGACCTCCCCGCCGCACCCGCCCGGATTCCGCCACAGACGTCCGATGTCTGGGCTCATTATGACCGGTCACTCCGCCCCAGCCGCTCCCGTACGCGGACCGGTCCTCCTCCGTGGCGGCGGAGCCGGCCCACGGCGCGGTGCGCGCACGCCCCCGGAAACGGCGATGGGGCGGCCCCGTGGACCGCCCCATCGTCACTCACCGCACGCCGTGCGGTGCCGCGGCCGTGCGTCGCACGGCTCGCCGGCGTCAGCCCGCCAGCATGTCCTTGACCCTGGCCCGGACGTCCTCCGTGTCGAGGCCCCGGATCGTCAGGGTGGTCCGGCGGCGCAGCACGTCGTCGACCGTCTCGGCCCACTCGTGGTCACGGGCGTAGGCGACCTGCGCCCAGATCTCCGGCGCGTCCGGGTGGATGCGCTCGGCCAGCGCCGGGTTCTCGTTCGCCAGCCGGGCGATGTCGAAGGACAGCGAGCCGTAGTGGGTGGCGAGGTGGCGCGCGGTCTCCGGGGCCATCCGGGGACCGGGCGTACCGCCGTCGACGAGCAGCCGGTGCGCGACCGCGTTCGGGTTGGCGATACCGGGCAGCGGGAGCTTCTTCGGCAGGTGCGCGATCGGCTCCATGTCTTCGGCCAGCGGGTGGCCGGGCAGCGCCGCGAGCTTGCTCATGACCGTACGGCCGATGTGCCGGAAGGTCGTCCACTTGCCGCCGGCGACCGACAGCATGCCGCCGCTGCCCTCGGTGACGACCGTCTCGCGCTTGGCCTTGGAGGTGTCGCCGGGGCCGCCGGGCAGCACCCGCAGACCCGCGAAGGAGTAGGTGATCAGATCGCGCGACAGTTGCTGGTCGCGGACGGAGAAGGCCGCCTCGTCCAGGATCTGGGCGGTGTCCTTCTCGGTGACCGAGACGTCCGCCGGGTCGCCCTCGAACTCCTCGTCCGTGGTGCCCAGCAGCAGCATGTCCTCCCAGGGGAGGGCGAAGGTGATGCGGTACTTGTCGATCGGGGTGGCCAGCGCGGCCTTCCAGGGCGCGGTCCGCTTGAGGACCAGGTGGGCGCCCTTCGACAGCCGGATGGAGGGGGCCGCGTTCGCGTCCTCCATCTTGCGCAGGTGGTCCACCCACGGGCCGGTGGCGTTCAGCACCAGGCGGGCGTTGACGCCGAACTCCTCGCCCTCCACCCGGTCCTTGAGCTCCGCACCGGTGACCCGGCCCTGGGTGAAGCGCAGTCCGGTGACCTCGGCGTGGTTGAGGACCGTGGCGCCGGCCGCGGCCGCTGCACGGACGGTCATCAGGGCCATCCGGGAGTCGTTCATCTGGTCGTCGCCGTACACGGCCACGGCCTTGAGGTTGTCCGTCCGCAGCTCCGGCACGTCGCGCTGCGCCTTGGCCGGGGATATGACATGGCCGACGCCGTCGCCGAACGCGGACAGCGCCGAGTAGGCGAAGACACCCGCGCCCAGCTTGGCGGCGCCGTGCGGGCCGCCCTTGTAGACGGGCAGGTAGAAGGTCAGGGGGTTGGCGAGGTGCGGTGCGACCTGGCGGGACACCGCACGCCGCTCGAAGTGGTTCTCCGCCACCAGCTTGACCGCGCCGGTCTGCAGGTAGCGCAGACCGCCGTGCAGCAGCTTGGAGGAGGCGGAGGAGGTGGCGCCGGCGAAGTCACCGGCGTCCACCAGGGCCACCCGCAGCCCGGCCTGTGCGGCGTGCCAGGCGGTGGAGATGCCCAGGATGCCGCCGCCGATCACCAGGAGGTCGTACGTCGCCTTGGAAAGCTGCTCCCGAGTCTCGGCGCGGCTCGCGTGCGAACCACTGGCCGGGTGCGTCCCGAGTGCCGGGACGCTCTGCAGGGTGCTCATGTTTACTCCTCGTCCTCGATCCAGCCCATGGTCCGCTCGACGGCCTTGAGCCAGCTCTTGTACTCGCGGTCACGGGTGGCCGCATCCATCCGGGGGGTCCATTCGGCGGCCCGGCGCCAGTTGGCGCGCAGCTCGTCGGTGCTGGACCAGAAGCCGACGGCCAGTCCGGCCGCGTAGGCAGCGCCGAGGCAGGTGGTCTCGGCGACCATCGGGCGCACCACGGGGGCGTCCAGGAAGTCCGAGATGGTCTGCATCAGCAGGTTGTTGGAGGTCATACCGCCGTCGACCTTGAGTGCGGTCAGCTCGACGCCGGAGTCCTTGGTCATGGCGTCGGTGATCTCACGGGTCTGCCAGGCGGTGGCCTCAAGTACGGCGCGTGCGATGTGCGCCTTGGTGACGTAGCGGGTCAGGCCCGCGATGACACCGCGCGCGTCCGAGCGCCAGTACGGGGCGAACAGGCCGGAGAAGGCCGGCACGAAGTACGCGCCGCCGTTGTCCTCGACCGTGCTGGCCAGGGTCTCGATCTCGGCCGCGCTGTTGATGAGGCCCATCTGGTCGCGCATCCACTGGACGAGCGAGCCGGTGACGGCGATGGAGCCTTCCAGGGCGTAGACCGGCTGCTCGTCGCCGATGCGGTAGCCGACCGTGGTCAGCAGACCGTTGTAGGAGTTCACCGGCTCGTGGCCGGTGTTCATCAGCATGAAGGTGCCGGTGCCGTACGTGGACTTGGCCTCGCCCTGCTCGAAGCAGGTCTGGCCGAACAGCGCGGCCTGCTGGTCACCGAGCGCCGAGGCGACCGGCACACCGGCCAGCACACCGCCGGTGGCGTGGCCGTAGACCTCGGCGGACGACTTGATCTCCGGCAGCACGGCCGCCGGGATCTCCATCGACGTGAGGATCTTCGGGTCCCACTCCAGGCGGTGGAGGTTCATCAGCATGGTGCGCGAGGCGTTGGTGACGTCGGTGACGTGCACGCCGCCGTCGACACCGCCGGTCAGGTTCCAGATGACCCAGGAGTCCATGGTGCCGAAGAGGATGTCGCCGCGCTCGGCGCGCTCCCGCAGGCCCTCGACGTTGTCGAGCAGCCAGCGGATCTTCGGGCCCGCGAAGTACGAGGCCAGGGGCAGACCGGTCTCGCGGCGGAAGCGGTCCTGGCCGACGTTGCGGCCGAGCTCCTTGCAGAGCCCGTCGGTGCGGGTGTCCTGCCAGACGATGGCGTTGTGGACCGGCTCACCGGTGTTCTTGTCCCACAGGACGGTGGTCTCGCGCTGGTTGGTGATGCCGATCGCCTTGACGTCGGCGGCGGTGAGGCCGGCCTTCTCAACGGCGCTGTCGACGACCTGCTGGACGTTGTTCCAGATCTCGGTGGCGTCGTGCTCCACCCAGCCCGGCTTCGGGAAGATCTGCTCGTGCTCCTTCTGGTCGACCGAGACGATCCGGCCGTCCTTGTCGAAGACGATGCAGCGGCTCGACGTGGTGCCCTGGTCGATGGCCGCGATGAACGGGCCGTTGCCGTGCGAGGAGGTGCTGGGGGTGTCGCTCATGGGTTTGCTCCAAGAAGTCTGTGCGGGCGGAGTCGGGCGGACCGGCGGCTCAGGCGAACGCCACCTGGTAGATGCCTCCGGCGAGGGCTCCGCCGATGAGCGGGCCGACGACCGGAATCCAGGCGTAGCCCCAGTCTGAACCGCCCTTGTTCCGCAGCGGCAGCATCGCGTGCACGAGGCGCGGACCGAGGTCGCGGACCGGGTTGATGGCGTACCCGGTCGGACCGCCCAGCGACAGACCGATACCGGTGACGACCAGCGCGACCAGCAGGGTGCCGATGACGCCGACGCCCTTGCCGTTGTCGCTCAGTCCGAGCGTGAGGATCGACAGCACCAGCACGACGGTGGCGATGATCTCGGTGAGCAGGTTCTGCGCCACGTTCCGGATCTCCGGACCGGTGGAGAAGATGCCGAGGACCGGTCCCGCCTTCGGCGCGGCCGAGGGGTCGACCATGCCTTCCTCGCTCGTGTGGTCGGCCAGGACCTCGGGGTCGCTCAGATGGGCCTGGAACTGCCCGAGGTAGGTGACCCACACGAGCACCGCGCCGATCATGGCGCCGAGCATCTCGCCGGCGAAGTAGACCGGCACCTGGTTCCACTCGATGCCGCCCTTGATGGCGACGCCGATGGTGACCGCGGGGTTGAGGTGTGCGCCGGACTTCGCGGCGATGTAGGCACCCGTGAGGACGGCGAAGCCCCACCCGAAGGCGATGGCGACCCATCCGGCGTTGAACGCCTTGGAGCGCTTGAATGTGACGGCGGCGCAGACGCCACCGCCGAGCAAGATCAGAACAGCGGTACCGATGGTCTCGCTGATGAAGATGTCGGAGCTGGACACCCGCGACTCCTTTGTCCTTCGTCCAGGGGAAGGCGGACCCCGGGTCCCGTCCGGTGGTCCGCGCCCTCCTAGAGGGCGGTGGTCGGCCCGCGGCAATGCCCCACCATAGCGAATATTGCCGTTAGGTGTTCGACAATGCCGACCGACGAACGGCAGTTTTGTTCACCGGTAGAACCCCGTCAAGGGTTCCGTGGCGAAAAACTTAGGTGAACTTATGGGGTGAATCCGGTCAGAATCGCCCTGCGCCAAGATCACGGGACACCGCCCGTGCGCAATCCCTCACAGCGGCGATGATTTCCGGCCGCAGCTCGCCCTCCTGGCAGACCCGCTCCACCGCTCCCGTGACCCCCACCGCACCCACCGGCATCCGCCGCCGGTCGTGGATCGGCGCGGCCACCGAGGCCACCCCCTCCCAGGTCTCCTCCACGTCCGCCGACCAGCCGTGCGCCCGGGTCAGGTCCAGCAGCCCCTCGATCTCCCCCAGCCCGGTCACCGTGCGCGGGGTGAACGCCTCCCGCTCCGCCTCGACGACCTCGCTGTGCGCCACCGGGTCGTACGCCGAGAGCACCTTGCCCAGCGCCGTGCTGTGCAGCGGCTGCATCGCGCCCACCTCCAGCACCTGCCGGCTGTCGTCCGGCCGGAAGACATGGTGGACGATCAGCACGCCCTGCTGGTGCAGCACGCCCAGATAGACCGCCTCCCCGCTGGAGCGGGCCAGGTCGTCGGTCCATACGAGGGCGCGGGCGCGCAGCTCGTGCACGTCCAGGTAGCTGTTGCCCAGCCGCAGCAGCTCCGCGCCCAGCTGGTAGCGGCCGGAGGCGCTGTCCTGCTCGACGAAGCCCTCCTGCTGCAGCGTGCGCAGGATGCCGTGGGCGGTGCCCTTGGCCAGTCCCAGTGAGGAGGAGATGTCGGAGAGCCCCAGCCGCCGTTCCCCTCCTGCGAGCAGCCGCAGCATCGCTGCGGCGCGCTCCAGCGACTGGATGGTGCGTGCCATCGGGCAACCTCCGGAAGTATGCGGTTCGACAATGCTGAACGATATCGGCCCATGCCGACTCTCGTCAGCGATCTGGCGACACTTGATAAACGCACCGGAGTCTGTCAACGATCATGGGCCGTGCAGGCAGGGGGGTGGTGCGGTGCTGTCCACGGCGTGAAACGGGGAACACGTGTACCGGACCGGCAGCTACGCTGGCCGGGTGCGCCCTCTGAAGGAGGGTGCAAAGCCGACAGCCGTCGCAACCACGGGAGCATCTCCATGGCCTCGAACACGCCCACGTCCCCCAGCACGTCCCGCGCCACCTCACTCCGGGAGGCCTTGGCCTCGCGGGTGGTGGTCGCCGACGGAGCGATGGGCACCATGCTGCAGGCGCAAGATCCGTCCATGGAGGACTTCCAGCAGCTGGAGGGCTGCAACGAGATCCTCAATGTGACGCGGCCCGACATCGTGCGGTCGGTGCACGCGGAGTACTTCGAGGTAGGCGTCGACTGTGTGGAGACGAACACCTTCGGTGCGAACTTCGCGGCGCTGGCGGAGTACGACATCCCCGAGCGGGTCTTCGAGCTGTCGGAGTCCGGCGCCCGGATCGCCCGTGAGGTCGCCGACGAGTTCACCGCCTCCACGGGGCAGCAGCGCTATGTCCTGGGTTCCATGGGTCCCGGTACCAAGCTGCCGACCCTGGGCCACGCGCCGTACGTCACGCTGCGCGACGCCTATCAGCAGAACGCCGAGGGCATGATCGCCGGCGGTGCGGACGCGCTGCTGGTGGAGACCACCCAGGATCTGCTGCAGACCAAGGCCGCCATCCTCGGTGCCCGCCGTGCGCTGAAGGTGACGGGGGCGGATCTGCCGGTGATCTGCTCGGTCACCGTCGAGACGACCGGCACGATGCTGCTGGGCTCGGAGATCGGCGCGGCGCTGACGGCGCTGGAGCCGCTGGGGATCGACATGATCGGTCTGAACTGCGCGACCGGCCCGGCGGAGATGAGCGAGCATCTGCGTTACCTGGCCCGCCATTCCCGCGTGCCGATCGCCTGTATGCCCAATGCGGGCCTGCCGGTGCTGGGCAAGGACGGCGCGCACTATCCGCTGACGGCGGCCGAGCTGGCCGATGCTCAGGAGACTTTCGTCGGTGAGTACGGCCTGTCGCTGGTCGGTGGCTGCTGCGGGACGACGCCGGAGCATCTGCGGCAGGTCGTCGAGCGGGTGCGCGGGCTCGCCCCGACGCCGCGTCGGCCGCGTCCCGAGCCGGGTGCCGCTTCGCTCTATCAGACGGTGCCGTTCCGTCAGGACACCTCCTACCTCGCGATCGGTGAGCGGACCAACGCCAACGGTTCGAAGAAGTTCCGTGAGGCGATGCTGGAGGGGCGCTGGGACGACTGTGTGGAGATGGCCCGCGACCAGATCCGTGAGGGCGCGCACATGCTGGACCTGTGCGTCGACTACGTCGGCCGGGACGGCGTGGCGGACATGGACGAGCTGGCGGGCCGGTTCGCCACCGCCTCCACCCTGCCGGTGGTGCTGGACTCCACGGAGCTGGATGTGATCCAGGCGGGGCTGGAGAAGCTCGGTGGCCGTGCGGTGATCAACTCCGTCAACTACGAGGACGGGGATGGGCCCGAGTCGCGGTTCGCGAAGGTCACGGCGCTGGCGGCGGAGCACGGTGCGGCGCTGATCGCGCTGACCATCGATGAGGCGGGCCAGGCCCGTACCGCCGAGCACAAGGTGGCCATCGCCGAGCGGCTGATCGAGGACCTGACCGGCAACTGGGGGATCCATGAGTGCGACATCCTCATCGACTGTCTGACGTTCACCATCTGCACCGGTCAGGAGGAGTCCCGCAAGGACGGCATCGCCACGATCGAGGCGATCCGGGAGCTGAAGAAGCGTCACCCGGACGTCCAGACGACGCTGGGTCTGTCGAACATCTCCTTCGGTCTGAACCCGGCCGCGCGGCTCGTGCTGAACTCCGTGTTCCTGGACGAGTGCGTCAAGGCCGGCCTGGACTCCGCGATCGTGCACGCGAGCAAGATCCTGCCGATCGCGCGCCTGGAGGAGGAGCAGGTCACCACCGCTCTCGACCTGGTCTACGACCGTCGCAGCGAGGGCTATGACCCGCTGCAGAAGCTGATGGAGCTGTTCGAGGGCGCCACCGCCAAGTCGCTGAAGGCCGGCAAGGCCGAGGAGCTGGCCGCGCTGCCGCTGGACGAGCGGCTCCAGCGCCGCATCATCGACGGGGAGAAGAACGGTCTGGAGGCCGACCTCGACGAGGCGCTGGCGGAGCGCCCCGCGCTGGCCATCGTCAACGAGACGCTGCTGGAGGGCATGAAGGTCGTCGGTGAGCTGTTCGGCTCCGGCCAGATGCAGCTGCCGTTCGTGCTGCAGTCCGCCGAGGTGATGAAGAGCGCGGTGGCCTATCTGGAGCCGCACATGGAGAAGTCCGACGACGAGGGCAAGGGCACCATCGTGCTGGCCACCGTCCGCGGCGACGTCCATGACATCGGCAAGAACCTCGTCGACATCATCCTGTCCAACAACGGCTACAACGTCGTCAACCTCGGCATCAAGCAGCCGGTTTCGGCGATCCTGGAGGCCGCCGAGGAGCACAAGGCCGATGTCATCGGGATGTCCGGACTCCTGGTCAAGTCCACAGTGATCATGAAGGAGAACCTGGAGGAGCTCAACCAGCGCAAGATGGCGGCCGACTTCCCCGTCATCCTGGGCGGCGCCGCCCTCACCCGCGCCTACGTCGAGCAGGACCTGCACGAGATCTACGAGGGCGAGGTCCGCTACGCCCGCGACGCCTTCGAGGGCCTGCGCCTGATGGACGCCCTGATCGCCGTCAAGCGCGGGGTGCCCGGCGCGGCCCTTCCCGAACTCAAGCAGCGCCGGGTGCCCAAGCGGGACACCGCCGCACTGGAGGTCGAGGAGCCCGAGGGCGCGGTGCGCTCCGACGTGGCCGTCGACAACCCCGTCCCGGCGCCGCCGTTCTGGGGCACCCGGGTCGTCAAGGGCATCCAGCTCGCCGACTACGCCTCCTGGCTGGACGAGGGCGCACTGTTCAAGGGCCAGTGGGGCCTCAAGCAGGCCCGCACCGGCGAGGGGCCGACGTACGAGGAGCTGGTGGAGACCGAGGGCCGCCCCCGGCTGCGCGGCTGGCTCGACAAGCTCCAGACCGAGAACCTGCTCGAAGCCGCCGTCGTGCACGGCTACTTCCCCTGTGTCTCCAAGGGCGACGACCTGATCCTGCTGCACGAGGACGGCACCGAGCGCACCCGCTTCACCTTCCCCCGCCAGCGCCGCGGCCGCCGGCTGTGCCTGGCCGACTACTTCCGCCCGGAGGAGTCCGGCGAGACCGACGTCGTCGGCCTCCAGGTCGTCACCGTCGGATCGAAGATCGGCGGCGCCACCGCCGAACTCTTCGAGGCCAACTCCTACCGCGACTACCTCGAACTGCACGGCCTGTCCGTCCAGCTGGCCGAGGCACTCGCCGAGTACTGGCACGCCCGCGTCCGCGCCGAGCTGGGCTTCGCCGGGGAGGACCCCGCCGACGTCGAGGACATGTTCGCGCTCAAGTACCGCGGCGCGCGCTTCTCGCTGGGCTACGGCGCCTGCCCCGACCTGGAGGACCGCGCCAAGATCGCCGACCTGCTCCAGCCGGAGCGGATCGGGGTCGAGCTCTCCGAGGAGTTCCAGCTCCACCCCGAGCAGTCCACCGACGCCATCGTCATCCACCACCCGGAAGCCAAGTACTTCAACGCCCGGTAGTGGGCGGACGCCCGCCGGAGCCCACGGGGTGCCTCCCCTCACGGACGCACCCCGTGGTCACCCGCGGTCACTCCGTGTGAGTACGCGCCAGGGCCGTCCCGGGGCAGCCCCCGGACGGCCCTGACCTGTGGCGCCGCGCATTCCGGCGCATACCGTCGTACACTTGTCGGTCCGGTGGCGGCCGGTCGTATCCCCAGCCGGGGATGGCGACCGGCCCTTTCGTCCCTTCGGGGGCGTCGTAACGGAGGTGGATGGATGACCAGCAGCATCCCCGCAGTCGGCACCCGCACGGCCGAAGCCGCGACCCTCCAGGCCGTGTTCCTCGATCTGGACGGCACCCTCGTCGACACCGAGGGCTTCTGGTGGGAGGCGGAGGCGGAGGTCTTCGCCGAACTCGGGCACATCCTCGACGACGCGCACCGCGAGGTCGTGGTGGGCGGCCCGATGTCCCGCAGCGCCGGCTATCTGATTCAGGCCACCGGCGTCGACATCAGCCTGACCGAGCTGAGCGTGCTGCTCAACGCCGCCTTCCTGGCCCGCGTCGGACGTGGTGTCCCGCTGATGCCCGGCGCCCGCCGGCTGCTGGCCGAACTGGCCGCCCACGGCGTGCCCGCCGCGCTGGTCTCCGCCTCGCACCGCGCCGTCGTCGACCAGATGCTGCACTCACTCGGCCCGGAGAACTTCCGGCTGACCCTGGCGGGCGACGACCTGGAGCGCACCAAGCCGCACCCCGACCCGTATCTGACGGCCGCCGCACGGCTCGGGGTGGACCCGGCGTGCTGTGCGGTCATCGAGGACACCCTGACCGGAGTGACGGCCGGCGAGGCGGCGGGCTGCCCGGTCGTCGCGGTGCCCTCGGTGACGCCGATCCCGCCGGCGCTGGGGCGCACGGTCGTCCGTTCGCTGGAAGAAGTCGATCTGCCATTTCTCCGGACGCTCATCACGGAAAGCCGTGGCACCGTGCACTGAGCGTGCTATGGGAAAGGCACCGGGAACCGAGGGGAGCGGCCCGCTCATTTTCCGTGACGAATACAGTGACTGAATTGTTGCTTCGCCATGGACCCTTGAACGCGTGACGTTTCTCACGCGCCGGGCCGTCGACAGCGGGCCCCGCAGGTGTTCCAGGGGGTCTTGGGAGCGCTTTCCACGGGGGTAAGTGTCCGGATTGGTGGAGCAACAGGTGAATCGTTCCACCGTCCGGATATCGATCACCTTGCCATCGTTATCCAGGTGCCATATCGAGACAACTCCTTTGTGTCTCAGCGCGGCTGGCCGTTCCTACTAATGTCGACGCGAGCAACACCTCTGCGCTGATAAGGAACCTGCCCACGATGAATCGCAAGACCCTGGTGCTGCCGGCGCTGGCCGGTCTCCTCGCCCCCGTCCTCGCCGCCTGTGGCGGCACGGACGGCGCCGGCGAGGGTGTCGATCCGATCGTGGTGGGCGTCGCCACCCCCATCGAGGCGACGAAGGCGGCGCCCGCGCCGCTCGACCCGTCGCAGGCCTACGACGTCGACGCGTGGAACATCATGCGGAGCACGCTGCAGACGCTGATGCGGCTGCCCCGCTCCGGTACCGCTCCGGTGCCCGAGGCCGCCGAGTCCTGCGGGTTCCGCGACACCCAGAACGAGCAGTACCGCTGCACCCTGCGCGACGGCCTGAAGTTTTCGAACGGTCATGCCCTGACCGCGCAGGACGTCAAGTTCTCCATCGAGCGCATGCTGACCATCAACAACACCAATGGTCCGGTCTCGTTGCTCGACGGCGTGGACAAGGTCGAGACGCCCAGCGACAGCGAGGTGGTCTTCCACCTCAAGAAGCCGGACGCCACCTTCCCGCAGAAGCTCACCACGCCCGCGGCGGCCATCGTCGACCCCGAGGAGTACCCCAAGGGCCGCCTCCGCAGCGGGTTCGACGTGGTCGGCTCCGGCCCGTACACCCTCAAGACCGAGCGTAAGAACAACCGCATCACCAAGGCCTTCTTCACCAAGAACCCCACCTACAAGGGCGGGGTGAAGGCGAAGAACGAAAAGGTCGAGATGCGCTTCTTCAACGACTCCGTCTCGACGGAACGGGCGCTGCGCAAGGGCAGCATCGACGTGATGAACCGCGGCCTGGCGCCCGACCAGATCAAGGGCCTGCAGGGCGCCCGCGACAAGGGCATCACGCTCCAGGAGATGCCGGGCCAGGAGATCCGCTACCTCGCCTTCAACACGAAGGACCCGGCGGTCTCCGACAAGGCCGTGCGGCGCGCGATGGCGCAGCTCGTCAACCGCTCGGACCTGGTGCGGAACGTCTACGACTACACCGGCGTCCCGCTCTTCTCGATGGTGCCCACGGGCCTCACCGGCCACATCAACTCGTTCTTCAACAAGTACGGGAACCCCGACGCCGCGGCCGCCCGCAAGACCCTGCAGCAGGCGAACATCACCACTCCGGTGAAGTTCACGCTCACGTACACCACGAACCACTACGGCTCCAGCACCGGCAAGGAAGTCCGTGCGCTGCAGGGCCAGCTCAACCGCACCAAGCTCTTCGACGTGAGCATCAAGGGTGTCGACAGCTGGCAGCAGTTCCGCACCGACGCCCTGGACGGCAAGTACTCCGTCTACAACATGGGCTGGTTCCCGGACATCCCGGACGCCGACAACTACATCGCGCCGTTCATCGGCAAGCAGAACTTCCTCGGCTCCCCTTACCGCAACGGCAAGATCGAGTCGCAGCTCATCCCGTCCAGCCGCCAGCAGTCCGACCGCAACGCCGCGGGCGCCGACTTCAAGCAGGCGCAGGACATCATCGCCGACGACGTACCGCTCATCCCGCTGTGGCAGGGCAAGCAGTACGTCGCCGCCCGCGATGACATCACCGGCCTCGAATGGGCCCTCAACTCCGCCTCGGGTCTGCAGATCTGGGAGCTCAGCCGCGGCGTCGCGGACTGAGCCGGCGGATGCGACCCCCGCAGCACACCACCACCGCCGCGGCCTCCCCGCCGCGGCCCGACAGGCATGACCCAGAACGTGAGGACCGTTTAGTGAGGAAGCGTGACCAGTGGCTGGCTGCCCCGATCGGGGCGGGGCTGACCACAGCTCTGCTCGCGGTCGCCGGGTGCGGCACGGACGACTCCGGAGCGGCCGGCAACGGCGAACCCGTGGTCATGGGAATGACGGACAAGGTCGTCTCCACCGACCCCGCTGCCGGTTATGAGCCCGGCTCCTGGCTGTTGTTCAACAACGTCTTCCAGTCCCTGCTGAGCTTCCCCAAGGGAGGCACCACCCCCGAGCCGGAGGCCGCCGAGCGCTGCGGCTTCACCGACCGGGACAGCAAGGTCTACCGCTGCACCCTGAAGGACGGCCTCACCTTCAGCAACGGCGACAAGCTGACGTCCAAGGACGTCAAGTACTCCTTCGACCGCACCCGGCGCATCAAGGACAAGAACGGCCCCGCCGTGATGTTCACCGCGCTCGACAAGGTCGAGACCCCGGACTCCAAGACCGTGGTCTTCCGGCTCAAGTCGCCCGACGCGACCTTCCCCATGAAGATCGCCTCCGGCGCCGGCTCCATCGTCGACCACGCCCAGTACCCCGCCGACCGGCTGCGCACCGACGGCAAGGCCGTCGGCTCCGGCGTCTACACCCTCAAGGACTACGGCTCCCAGAAGGCCGTCTTCGCCGTCAACGGCTCCTACAAGGGCCCGGCCAAGGTCAAGAACTCCGGCATGACCGTGAAGTTCTTCAACCACCCCGACAAGCTCAAGACGGCCGTCGAGAAGGGCGACGTCGATGTCGCCTACCGCGGTCTGTCCATGAAGGACATCGCGGCACTCGACAACGCCTCGCTGGAGCAGCAGAACGGCACCCAGGTCGTCGAGGGCGCCAGCGCCGAGGTCATGCACCTGGTCTTCAACCTCAAGGACCCGGTCGCCGGCAAGCAGGGCGTCCGCAAGGCGATCGCCTACCTCCTGGACCGCTCCACCCTCGTCCGGGACGTCTACCAGCGCACCGCGGTGCCGCTGTACTCCATCGTCCCGGCCGGCATCACCGGCCACAGCACCTCCTTCTTCAACACCTACGGCGACCGCCCGAAGCCCGACAAGGCGAAGGACGCGCTGCGCTCCGCCGGCTTCAACGGCAAGGTGCCGCTCACGCTGTGGGCCACCCCCGACCGCTACGGCCCCGGCACCGTCCCGGCCTTCGAGGAGATCGCCCAACAGCTCAACGCCAGCGGGCTGTTCAACGCCAAGGTGCGCACCCTGCCCACCAAGGAGTACGAACAGGGCATGGCCGACGGCAAGTTCGGCGTCTACGTCAAGGGCTGGATACCCGACTATCCGGACCCCGACAACTTCACCGCGCCGTTCTTCGGCAAGGACAGCGTGGTGGCCAACAACTACAGCTCGCCCACCATCACCGGCCGGCTGCTGCCCAAGACGGCCGACCAGCCGAACCGCGGCGCCACCAAGGACCAGTTCCGGGAGCTGCAGGACATCGTCGCCGAGGACGTGCCGATGATCCCGATCTGGCAGGGCAAGCAGTACGCGGTGGCCCGCGACGGGGTCTCCGGCCTGGAATGGACGCTGGACCCCTCGACCGTCTTCCGCTTCTGGGAGATCAGCAAGGCGACCGAGGCCTGATCCCGGCAGCACGGCGGGGCCGGTCCGGGAATCTCCCGGGCCGGCCCCGCCGTCGTCCGTCCGCCGGGCCGTCCGACCCGCACCGCCTACTGGGCGCCGGGACGCACCAGCCCGCTCTCGTACGCGTACACCGCCGCCTGCACCCGGTCGCGCAGCCCCAGCTTCGTCAGCACATGGCCCACATGCGTCTTGACGGTGGTCTCGCTCACGAACAGATCCGCGGCGATCTCCGCGTTCGACAGCCCGCGGGCCACCAGCTTCAGCACCTCCACCTCGCGCTCGGTGAGGGTGTGCAGCGTGTCCGGCACCGGCTCCTCGCCCGACGGCAGATGCCCGGCGTACTTGTCGAGCAGCCGGCGGGTGATGCTCGGCGCGAGCATCGCCTCGCCCGCCGCGACCACCCGGATCGCCTGCACCAGCTCGTTGGCGGGCGCGTCCTTGAGCAGAAAGCCGCTCGCCCCCGCCCGCAGCGCCTCGACGACGTACTCGTCCAGATCGAAGGTGGTCAGCACCAGCACCTTCGCCGGGCCGTCCTTCGCCGGGCCGGTGATCTGCCGGGTCGCCTCGACACCGTCCATCCGGGGCATCCGGATGTCCATCAGCACCACATCGGGCTGCAGCGCCCGCACCTGCTCCAGTGCCTGGAGGCCGTCCCCGGCCTCCCCGACGACCGCCAGATCCTGCTCCGCCTCCAGAATCATCCGGAATCCCGTACGCAGCAGGGGCTGGTCGTCGACCAGCAGGACGCGGATGGCCACGAGCTCTCCTTCGTTAGATGTCCCCCATTCTGCCCTGCGGCGGCACACCGCCCTCGGGCGGGCGCACCTGCAGCGGATACACCGGGGGAGTGCCGCCGAATTCCGGACAGTGCGCCTGGTGGTCGCACCAGCCGCACAGCTTCGTCGGCCGCGGCCGCCAGTCGCCGGTCGCCGTCGCCCGCTGGATCGCCTCCCACAGCGCCAGCAACTTCCGCTCCACACCCCGCAGATCGGCCTCGCCCGGGTCGTACGTCACGACATCGCCGCTGCCCAGATAGACCAGCTGGAGCCGCCGCGGCACCACACCCCGCAGCCGCCACACCACCAGCGCGTAGAACTTCATCTGGAACAGCGCACCCTCGGCGAACTGCGGCCGCGGCGCCTTGCCGGTCTTGTAGTCGACGATCCGCACCTCGCCCGTCGGCGCGACATCCACCCGGTCGATGAACCCCCGCAGCTGGAGCCCCGACTCCAGCACCGTCTCCACATACAGCTCACGGTCGGCCGGCTCCAGCCGCGTCGGGTCCTCCAGCGAGAACCACCGCTCCACCAGCGTCTCGGCCTCCGCCAGCCACCCCGCCAGCCGCTCGCCCTCCGGGTCGTCCGCGAACAGCTCCGCCAGCTCCGGCCGCTTGCCGAGCAGCTTCGCCCACTCGTCCGGCACCATCGCCCGCGCCCCGTCCGACGTACGCTCCGCCGCCGGCGCGTCGAAGAGCCGCTCCAGCACCGCGTGCACGACCGTGCCGCGGGTCGCCGCCGCGCTCGGCTTCTCCGGCAGCCGGTCGATCACCCGGAAGCGGTACAGCAGCGGACACTGCATGAAATCACTCGCCCGCGACGGCGACAGCGCCACCGGCGGCCGCGGCTGCTCCCCGCCCCGCGCCCCCGCCCCGGCGCTCTCCGCGCCCGGCTCACCGCCGCTCCGCCCGCTCTGCGTGCCCGCCCCGGCCTGCTCCGTGCTCCATCCCATGCCACAAAACCCTACGGCCCGCCACTGACAGGCGCGGACGGGTCACCGGCGCGGGGGCCCCGCAGCGTAACGGGCCGAAGCGCTCCGCATACCATCGACGGCGGACCCCTTCTCCCTGCATGATCGAGATATCAGGCCGAGCAGGGGCGAATGCCGTATTCGATGAGGGGACGCCGTGGACGAGAGCGGGAAGTCGCAGGACCCCGAGGAGTCCGTGCGGTCCCGGCCGCCCGAGCACGACAAGACACCCAAGGGACCGGCGCCGGGCAAGAAGAGGAGCGGCGGCGGCATCCTGATGGGCCGTCCCTTCGGCGTGCCCGTGTACGTGGCACCCAGCTGGTTCGTGGTCGCCGCCCTGATCACCTGGGTCTTCGGCGGCCAGCTGGAGCGCGTGCTGCCCGAGCTGGGCGTCGCCCGCTATCTGGTCTCGCTGTTCTTCGCCGTCGCCTTCTACGCCTCGGTGCTCGTCCACGAGCTGGCCCACACCGTCGCCGCGCTCCGCTTCAAGCTCCCCGTACGCCGCATCCAGCTCCAGTTCTTCGGCGGCGTCTCGGAGATCGAGAAGGAGACCGAGACCCCCGGCAGGGAGTTCGTCCTCGCCTTCGTCGGCCCGCTGCTCTCCCTCGTCCTCGCCGGCGTCTTCTACGGCGGCGTCCAGCTGGTCGAGGCCGGCACGGTCCCCGGTGTCCTGCTGGCGGGCCTGATGATCTCCAACCTCATCGTCGCGGTCTTCAACCTGCTGCCCGGCCTCCCGCTGGACGGCGGCCGGATGCTGCGCGCCCTGGTCTGGAAGCTCACCGGCAGGCCCATGAGCGGCACCATCGCCGCCGCCTGGGTCGGCCGCGCGCTCGCCGTCACCGTCCTCATCGGGCTGCCGCTGCTCACCCACACCGGCGCCCTCGGCACCGCCCGTCCGGAGATCGGCGGCGCCGACTCGCTCACCGACGCGTTGCTCGCCGCGATCCTCGCCGCCATCATCTGGACCGGCGCCGGCAACAGCCTGCGCATGGCCCGGCTGCGCGAACGCCTCCCCGACCTCACCGCCCGCACCCTGACCCGCCGCGCCGTCCCCGTGGAGACCGGCACCCCGCTCTCCGAGGCGCTGCGCCGCGCCAACGACGCCGGGGCCCGCGCCCTGGTCGTCGTCGACCCCCACGGCGTGCCCACCGCCCTCGTCCGCGAGGCCGCCATCGTCGGCGTCCCCGACCACCGCCGCCCCTGGGTCGCCGTGGGCACCCTCGCCCAGGACCTCAAGGACGGCATGCGGGTCTCCGCCGAACTCGCCGGGGAGGACCTCCTGGAATACCTCCGGGCCACCCCCGCCACCGAATACCTCGTCGTCGAGGAGACCGGTGAGATCTACGGCGTGCTGTCCACCGCCGACGTCGAGCGCGCCTTCGTCTCCGCCATGGCCCGCAAGGCCGCCTGACCGGGGCCCGTTCGCCCGGCCCACTGGTCGGCGGCGCCCCGGCGGGCCGGTAGGCTGGTCACATGTCCGAACCGACCGGTGCCGCCCGCCGTCGCGGGCCCTTCAAGGTCGGGGACCAGGTCCAGCTCACCGACCCCAAGGGACGCCACTACACCTTCACGCTCGAAGAGGGCAAGAGCTTCCACACCCATAAGGGAGCCTTCCCCCACGACGAGCTGATCGGTGCTCCCGAGGGCAGCGTTGTCCGTACCACCGGGAACGTCGCCTACCTCGCGCTGCGCCCGCTGCTCCCCGACTACGTCCTGTCCATGCCCCGCGGCGCCGCCGTGGTCTACCCCAAGGACGCGGGGCAGATCCTGGCGATGGCCGACATCTTCCCCGGCGCCCGCGTCGTCGAGGCCGGTGTGGGCTCCGGCTCGCTCAGCAGCTTCCTGCTGCGCGCCATCGGCGACGACGGCATGCTGCACTCCTACGAGCGCCGCGCCGACTTCGCCGAGATCGCCACGCAGAACGTGGAGCGCTACTTCGGCGGCCCGCACCCCGCATGGACGCTCACCGTCGGTGACCTCCAGGACAACCTCTCCGACACCGAGGTCGACCGCGTCATCCTCGACATGCTCGCCCCCTGGGAGTGCCTGGAGGCCGTCTCCAAGGCCCTGGTCCCCGGCGGCATCCTCTGCGCCTACGTCGCGACGACGACGCAGATGGCCCGCACCGTCGAGGCGATCCGCGAACACGGGACCTTCAACGAGCCGTCGGCCTGGGAGACCATGGTCCGCACCTGGCACGTGGAGGGCCTCGCCGTCCGCCCCGACCACCGCATGATCGGCCACACCGGCTTCCTGCTGACCGCCCGCCGCCTCGCCGACGGCGTCGAGCCCCCGCTGCGCCGCCGCCGCCCCGCCAAGGGTGCGTACGGCGAGGACTACAGCGGCCCCGGCAAGAGCGCCGCGGCGGCCTCCGGAGGCGCCTCGGCCGACCGCGGCTGACCGTCCGGAACCGGCCACCGAACCACCAGGCGCCGCCGACGAGTTCCCGTACGGGAATCCGCCGGCGGCGCCGCTGCGTCTCCACCCCCGATCCGCACGGAAAACTCCGGCCCAGCTGGTTCCTTGCCGCCCCCTCCTGTGGAACGATGCTGGGCACTCCCACCGCTTCAGCACTTCACAGGAGTTACCCCGCGTGCAGCCCATGGCAGGCCAGGACCTCTTGCACACCCAGCCGCGCCCCGTGCACTGGCTCGCCACCGCCACCGCCATCTCGGCGGTCGTCGCAGCCGCCTCCTTCGTCCAGCCCCCCGATGCCACGGCCACCACCGCCCGCGACGCCACCGCCGGCCGGCCCTCCGCAGCGGCCCCCGACCCGGCCGGGGCGACGTTCCCGGTCGACTGCGGCCCCAACCGCCTCGACGTGGTGAAAAAGGCCTCCGGCGACCTGGACGGCGACGGTACGACCGAGACCGTCGCGGTGGTCCGGTGCCACAGCGGGACGGGCTCCCCGCCCAGCGGCGTCTACGTCCTCACACAGCCGGCCGGGCGCAAGGCCGCCCCCCGGGTCGTGGCGACACTCCTCGCGCCCACCCAGCAGCGCAGCGTCCAAACCCTCGCCGTCGAGGATGGCGCGATCTCGGCGGCGGTCCTGGGCTACTCCACCCGCGACGTCCCGCGCTGCTGCCCGGACGTGCGCCAGGGGCTCAAGTGGCAGTGGAAGGGCGGGAAGTTCGTCCAGAGCGAACTCCCCGCCGCCATGGGCACCGCCCGCGTCTGACCCGTCACAGGGCGTGCCCGCCGGAAGCTTTCCGTCTCGGCCGGGCTACTCCGCGTCCGGGCCGTAGACCTCGACGAGGTCCTTGACGCGGCGGACGTGGATGCAGTCCCCGGGGCACTCCTTCGCGGAGTCCCGCACGTCATCGAGCAGCTTCAGCGGGACGGGCGTTGTCGCCCCCTTGTCCTGCAGCAGCTCGTCCTCGGTGCTCTTCACATAGGCCAGACCGTCGATGTCGAGCTCGAAGACCTCCGGCGCGTACTGCGCACAGATGCCGTCCCCGGTGCACAGATCCTGGTCGATCCATACTTCCAGCTCTGGGGCTTCGTCCTGTGCGGTCATCTCGCCTGCCGTTCCTGCGTACGTGAACCGTTTTTGTCTAAGTGGCGCCAGCCCTGACGGGTGTTGACCAAGTCGACGATACAACCGCTCGCTTTCCGATGTTGTTGGGTGGGTATTCCCTTGGCGTGAGGACGTGCGCAAGGGTGAAGATCGGACACGCCCCGACAGTCTTTTCGATCTAGGGGTTTCAACCTGCACCGGCCCAGGTAGGGTCAGGAAGCGTCCAGCTCCTTGGAGGAGGTGAGGACCGTGGCAGCCCACGACGACGACATCAACCGCGGCATCCGGCCGGGGCGGGGGTCTGAAGATCCCGCCGGCCAGGTTGCCTATCTCGAGCAGGAGATCGCCGTCCTGCGACGCAAGCTCGCCGACTCTCCGCGGCACACGAGGATTCTCGAAGAGCGGATCGTCGAGCTGCAGACCAACCTGGCCGGCGTCTCGGCGCAGAACGAGCGTCTCGCCAATACTCTCCGCGAGGCTCGCGACCAGATCGTCGCCCTGAAGGAGGAAGTCGACCGGCTCGCGCAGCCGCCGGCCGGCTTCGGTGTCTTCCTGCAGGCGAACGAGGACGACACGGTCGACATTTTCACCGGAGGCAGAAAGCTCCGGGTGAATGTCAGCCCCAGCGTGGAGACCGACGGCCTCAGGCGCGGCCAAGAGGTCATGCTCAATGAAGCGCTCAACGTGGTCGAGGCCATGGAGTTCGAGAGCGCCGGCGACATCGTCACCCTCAAGGAGATCCTTGAGGACGGCGAGCGTGCCCTGGTGATCGGGCACACCGACGAGGAACGGGTGGTGAGGCTCGCCGAGCCGCTGCTGGACATCACCATCCGCCCCGGCGACGCCCTGCTCCTCGAACCCCGCTCCGGCTACGTCTACGAAGTCATCCCGAAGAGCGAGGTCGAGGAACTCGTCCTCGAAGAGGTCCCGGACATCGACTACACCAAGATCGGTGGTCTGGGCGGCCAGATCGAACTGATCCGGGACGCGGTCGAGCTTCCGTACCTCTACCCCGACCTCTTCAAGGAGCACGAACTCCGCCCGCCCAAGGGCGTCTTGCTCTACGGCCCGCCGGGCTGCGGCAAGACACTCATCGCCAAGGCGGTCGCCAACTCCCTTGCCAAGAAGGTCGCCGAGGTGACCGGGCAGCCCGCGGGGAAGAGCTTCTTCCTCAACATCAAGGGCCCGGAGCTGCTCAACAAGTACGTCGGCGAGACGGAACGGCACATCCGCCTGGTCTTCCAGCGCGCCAGGGAGAAGGCGAGCGAGGGCACCCCCGTCATCGTCTTCTTCGACGAGATGGACTCCCTGTTCCGCACCCGGGGGTCCGGCGTCAGCTCGGACGTGGAGAACACCATCGTCCCGCAGCTGCTCTCCGAGATCGACGGCGTCGAGGGCCTCGAGAACGTCATCGTGATCGGTGCCTCGAACCGCGAGGACATGATCGACCCGGCGATCCTGCGCCCCGGCCGCCTCGATGTGAAGATCAAGATCGAGCGTCCGGACGCCGAGGCCGCCAAGGACATCTTCTCGAAGTACCTCACGGAGCGGCTCCCGCTGCACTCCGACGATCTCGCCGAACACGGCGACTCGCGGAAGGCCGCGGTCAGCGGAATGATCCAGTCGGTCGTCGAGCAGATGTATGCGGAATCCGAGGAAAACCGCTTCCTGGAGGTCACCTATGCCAATGGTGACAAGGAAGTCCTCTACTTCAAGGACTTCAACTCCGGCGCGATGATCGAAAACATCGTGGGACGCGCAAAGAAGATGGCCATCAAGGCCTTCCTCGAACACAATCAGAAGGGGCTTCGGGTTTCCCACCTCCTCCAGGCTTGCGTGGATGAGTTCAAGGAGAACGAGGACCTTCCCAACACCACCAATCCGGACGACTGGGCCCGGATCTCCGGAAAGAAGGGCGAGCGGATCGTATACATCCGTACGCTGGTCACCGGAAAGCAGGGCGCGGACACCGGTCGCTCCATCGATACGGTGGCGAATACCGGCCAATACCTGTAACACCGCTCTCCGGCTGCGGATGTCCTGCACGGGGCGTCCGCAGCCGGACGCTTTTTCGGGGGCACCGGAACCGCTCCCCATAAGGGCGCGGTGCATCAGGGAAAACCGGACTGGAGCAATGACTGTAATGATCTCCCCAGCGCCGCAGAGGCGTTCTAGGCTCTTCGGTATCGCTGCGTCACGCTGTGCGGGCGTGGGGCACGCACACGGACCGGAAGCACAGCGGTACTTGAGCGCCGACCCCATCCGGGGGCGCCGCCGGGCTAGGAGGGCCGCATGACCGTACGGCGAGTAATGGGAATCGAGACGGAGTACGGGATCTCCGTCCCCGGCCACCCGAACGCCAATGCCATGCTCACCTCATCCCAGGTCGTCAACGCCTACGCGGCCGCGATGCACCGGGCACGCCGTGCCCGCTGGGACTTCGAGGAGGAGAACCCGCTGCGGGACGCCCGCGGCTTCGACCTCGCACGGGAGAACGCCGACTCCAGCCAGCTCACCGACGAGGACATCGGCCTGGCCAACGTGATCCTCACGAACGGCGCCCGGCTCTACGTCGACCACGCGCACCCCGAGTACAGCGCCCCCGAGGTCACCAATCCGCGCGACGCCGTCCTCTGGGACAAGGCCGGCGAGCGGATCATGGCCGAGGCCGCCGAGCGGGCCGCCCAGGTCCCCGGCGCCCAGCCCATCCACCTCTACAAGAACAACACCGACAACAAGGGCGCCTCCTACGGGACGCACGAGAACTACCTGATGAAGCGGGAGACCCCGTTCTCGGACATCGTGCGGCACCTGACGCCGTTCTTCGTCTCCCGCCAGGTGGTCACCGGCGCCGGCCGGGTCGGAATCGGCCAGGACGGCCACGAGCACGGCTTCCAGCTCAGCCAGCGCGCCGACTACTTCGAGGTGGAGGTCGGCCTGGAGACGACGCTCAAGCGGCCGATCATCAACACCCGCGACGAGCCGCACGCGGACGCGGAGAAGTACCGCCGGCTCCACGTGATCATCGGGGACGCCAACCTCTCCGAGATCTCGACGTATCTGAAGCTGGGCACCACCTCTCTGGTGCTCTCCATGATCGAGGACGGGTTCATCGCCGTCGATCTGGCCATCGACCAGCCCGTCCGCACCCTCCACCAGGTCTCCCACGACCCCGGTCTGCAGCACCTGATCACGCTCCGCAGCGGCCGCACACTCACCGCGGTACAGCTCCAGATGGAGTACTTCGAGCTGGCCCGCAAATATGTCGAGGACCGTTACGGAGCGGATGCGGACGACCAGACCAAGGACGTCCTGACCAGGTGGGAGGACGTGCTCGGCCGGCTGGAGAACGATCCGATGAGCCTGTCCGGCGAGCTGGACTGGGTCGCCAAGCGGGAGCTCATGGAGGGCTACCGGCGCCGTGACGGCCTGGACTGGGACGCGGCGCGGCTGCACCTCATCGACCTGCAGTACGCCGACGTGCGCCCCGACAAGGGCCTGTACAACCGTCTGGCGGCCCGCGGCAAGATGAAGCGGCTCCTGGACGAGGCGGACGTCACCCGGGCGGAGCAGAAGCCCCCGGAGGACACCAGGGCGTACTTCCGCGGCCGCTGCCTGGAGCAGTACGCGGACGATGTCGCCGCGGCCTCATGGGATTCGGTCATTTTCGATCTGCCCGGCCGTGACTCCCTGCAACGGGTTCCGACACTGGAGCCGCTGCGGGGGACCCGGAAGCACGTCAAGGAGCTCCTTGACCGCTGCCAGACCGCGGAGGAGCTGGTCAGGACGCTCTCCGGGCGCTGAGCCGGGGCAGGTGCACGACAAATTTTCCGGCGATCCGAGGCCGATTCACGGCTGAAATCGATGCGGGGCGGGAATCATCGAGGTGACTCCCGGGCGTTGCAGCAACTGCAGGGCCGATGTCGGACCCTGCTTGTAGGGTCGGATCTTGAAGGTCACATCGAGCGGGGCGAACCGAGCGGGGTGAGGGACATGGCGACCAAGGACAGCGGCGGCGGACAGGCGAAGGCCACGCGTTCCACCGAAGAGGTCGAGGAGCAGACGCAGGACGCGCAGGCTTCGGAAGACCTCAAGGAACGCCAGGAAAAGTTGTCGGACGACGTGGATTCCGTCCTGGACGAGATCGACGATGTGCTCGAAGAGAACGCAGAGGATTTCGTGCGGAGCTTCGTGCAAAAGGGCGGAGAGTAGAGCAGACCGGACAGGTTCGGCGCGGGGGGACCGAAGCGTTGCGCGCGGTGCGGAAAGGGATGCCCGCGCGCGGCCTTCGGGCACATCCGGTGAGATCAGCCGGCCGCCGGGAAACCGGCGCTTCGCACGCCCCGGGAATTCACCACGGAACCCCTCGCCGCAGGAGCGCGGAATGCGGGGCGCCGTATTCCGGATGGCCGGCCCGGAGGGCGTTGCCGCTTCCGGGCGGGCCCGTGGAGCACGGTGGGGCCGCTCTCCGCACGATCCGTCCGGGCAGGGCCCCGGGCATGTGGATCACGCCCCCGAAAGGGGTAAGGTCCGAGGCGTACGCTGCATCAACTGCAACTCGGCACTCGGCAAGTTGAGGGATGACCCCGACGCGATGCGCAGGGCCATCGCATATCCGGAAGGATTCGTGTGGAAGCCAATACTCGAAGCACCGGGCGTCTGCCAGCTGCCTTCCTGACGCCTGGGTCCTCGTCTTTCATGGATTTCCTGGGCGCGCACTCACCCGATCTGCTGCCGGGCAACCGCCCGCTGCCGCCGGTGCAGGGCGCCATCGAGGCCCCGCACGGCACGACGATCGTGGCCGCGGCGTTCCCCGGGGGCGTGGTCCTCGCCGGTGACCGGCGGGCGACCATGGGCAACGTCATCGCGCAGCGCGACATCGAGAAGGTTTTCCCGGCCGACGAGTATTCGGCGGTCGGCATCGCGGGCACGGCGGGCCTCGCGGTGGAGATGGTCAAGCTCTTCCAGCTGGAGCTGGAGCACTTCGAGAAGGTCGAGGGCGCCCAACTCTCCCTGGAGGGCAAGGCGAACCGTCTGTCGACGATGATCCGCAGCAACCTCGGGATGGCCATGCAGGGCCTGGCCGTGGTGCCGCTCTTCGCCGGCTACGACCTGGACCGCGAGAAGGGCCGCATCTTCTCGTACGACGTGACCGGCGGGCGCTCGGAGGAGCAGGGTTTCGCGGCGACGGGTTCCGGCTCGGTCTTCGCGCGCAGCTCGCTCAAGAAGCTCTTCCAGGAGGACTTCACGGAGAATCAGGCCGCCACGGCCGTCGTCCAGGCGCTCTATGACGCCGCGGACGACGACTCGGCGACCGGCGGACCGGACATGGCGCGGCGGATCTACCCGATCGTCACGGTGATCACCGAGGACGGCTTCAAGCGGCTGACCGAGGCCGAGGTCTCGGAGATCGCCCGTGCCATTCACGAGCGCCGCCAGGAGCAGCCCGACGGTCCGCGTGCCGCGCTGCTCTGACGGGACGGATGTTCCGCAATGCTCCCCCAGCTACCGCTGGGTGTGCCTCCAGCCACTGAGAGAGCTCTTGACAGGAAGGGACGGATAGCCGGTGTCGACGCCGTTCTATGTCTCACCCCAGCAGGCCATGGCCGATCGCGCCGAATACGCCCGCAAGGGCATCGCGCGCGGCCGCAGTGTCGTGGTGCTGCAATACACCGACGGCGTGGTTTTCGTCGCCGAGAATCCCTCCCGCGCCCTGCACAAGGTCAGCGAGATCTATGACCGGATCGCCTTCGCGGCCGTCGGCAAGTACAACGAGTTCGAGAATCTGCGGATCGGCGGTGTGCGCTATGCCGATCTGCGGGGTTACACCTACGACCGCGAGGACGTGACCGCGCGCGGCCTGGCGAACGTCTACGCCCAGACCCTCGGCACGATCTTCTCCAGCGCCGCCGAGAAGCCGTACGAGGTCGAGCTGATCGTGGCCGAGGTCGGCAGCGCGCCCGAGGACGACCAGATCTACCGGCTGCCGCACGACGGCTCGATCGTCGACGAGCACGGCTCGGTGGCCGTCGGCGGCAATGCCGACCAGATCAGCAGCTACCTCGACCAGCGGCACCGCGACGGCATGACGCTGGCCGAGGCGCTGAAGCTGGCGGTGGAGTCGCTGTCGCGGGACACCAACGGCGGTGAGCGCACGCTGACCGCCGAACAGCTGGAGGTCGCCACCCTGGACCGCACGCGCCCGCAGCAGCGCAAGTTCAAGCGCATCCTGGGGCGGCAGCTGTCGCGGCTGCTCGACGAGAACACCGCCACGGGCGCCGGCGAGCCGGCGGCGGACGCCGACTCCGGTGCGGCCGGGGCGTCCGACGAGGGCACCGGCGGCAAGGGCGGCAAGGGCAAGGACGACTCCGAGGGGGAGTCCGGCCCCAAGCTCTGACGAGGTATCGCTTCCGGGCCCGCGGCCCGGTGCACGCGCCCCGGTGGGTCACCGCCCGCCGGGGCGCTCGGCGTTGCCGGGGGCCCCGGCGGGCGGGGCGGTGGAGCCGCGGGTGACCAGCTCCACGGGCAGGGTGGCGGCGGGCGCCGGGCGGCCGTCGAGGACCGCCATCAGGGCCCGCATCCCGGCCGCGCCGAAGTCCTCGGCGGGCAGCCGTACGGTCGTCAGCTCCGGTTCGACGGCGACGGCCAGGGCCAGGTCGTCGAAGCCGGTGACGGAGACGTCCTCGGGGACGCGCAGGCCCAGGCGGCGGACGGCCTTGCAGGCGCCCGCGGCGATGATGTCGTCGTCGCAGAGCAGCGCCGTGGGGCGGGGGCCGGGCCCGGTGAGGGCGGCGTGTGCGGCGTGCAGCCCGGCGTCGCCCCCGAGGGCGGACGGCTGACGGCGCAGCAGTGCGCCCGGCACGCCGTGCAGGCTGTCGGCGACGGCGCGGGCGCGCACCTCGAAGGTCCAGGACCGGACATCGGCCGCGAGGTGGGTGATGCGGCGGTGGCCGAGCGCGCTCAGATGCTCCGTCAACTGCCGTGCGCCGTCGGCGATGTCGAGGTTCACGGTGGCATCCGCCCGGTCGTCGCCGGGGTCGCTGTCCAGCATGACCAGGGGCAGGTCCGCGTCCCGGAGCGCGGTGAGCGTTTCGGCGGCCATGGACGAGGCGATCACTCCGTCGAGGGTGGCCGCTGCGGAGTCGAACGGGTTGCGGGCGGGCCCGGTGCCTTCGGGGGAGGGGTAGAGGACCACGCCGAAGCCGTGGTCGGCGGCGACCCGGGCCGCGCCGGTGTAGACGCGGGCGAAGAACTCGGTGGTCAGGACGGGGACGACCAGCAGCACCGTGCGGGTGCGGCCCATGCGCAGGCTGCGGGCGGCGAGGTTGGGCCGGTAGCCGAGTTCACGGGCGGCGGCGCGGACGGCGTCCGCCTTGCCGGGGGAGACCCGGCCGCGCCACTTGTCGCCCAGGACGAGGGAGACGGCGGCCTGGGAGACCCCGGCGGCGCGGGCCACGTCCCGGCTGGTGACGCGGGGGGCCGGGCCCCCGGGACGCGCGGCCCCGCCCGCCCCGGGGGAGCCGGTGCGGGCGCCGGGGGAGGGTGCGGCCTCGTTGCTGCTCACCGGGTGTCTCGCTCCTCACGTTCTGCCGCCGCGAGTGGACGGCGGGTGGTGGTCATGGTACGTATAGCGCTCAGGGTTATACGTAACACGTCCGGCTCGGCCGGACAGAGAGGGGCGGGGATGGCCGCGGGATACGCGGAGCTGCTCAGGACCCGGCATGCGGCCCGGCTTCTGGCGGGCACGCTGGTCGGCAGGCTGCCGAACGCCACCGCGGCGCTGGCCGTGGTCCTCTTCGTACGCGCCGAGGGCGGCAGCTACGCCCTGGCCGGCGCGCTCTCCGCGGTCTACGGGCTCTTCACCGCCATCGGCCAGCCGCTGCTCGGCCGGGCCGTGGACCTCTTCGGCCAGCCGCGGGTGATGCTGCCGGCCTCGGTGCTCTCGGCACTCGGCATGGCGCTGCTGGTGGCCGTCGGCCTGGACGTGCTGTGGCTCGCCTACGCCGCCATGGTGATCGCCGGATTCTTCACCCCGCCCCTGGAGGGCGGTCTGCGGGCGCTGTGGCCCGGGGTCCTCAAACGCCCGGACCGGGTGCACGCCGCCTACGCGCTGGACGCGGTGGCGCAGGAAGTCATGTTCGCGGTGGGCCCGTTGCTGGTGACGCTGTGCGTGGCGGCCTGGTCCGAGGGCGCGGCGCTGTTGGTGATCAACCTGCTCGGGGTGCTCGGCGCGCTCTCCGTGGTCGTCTCCGAGCCGTCCCGGCGGTGGCGCAGCGGGCCCCGGGAGGCGCACTGGCTGGGGGCGCTGCGCTCGGCCGGGCTGCTGGTGCTGATCGGGGCGTTCTTCTTCGTCGGGCTGGCGATGGGGGCGATCGCGGTCGCGGCGGTCGCGTACGCCGACGAGCACGGCGGCGGCATGGTCTCCAGCGCGCTGCTGTCCGCGCTCGGCGTCGGCGCGCTGGCCGGCGGTCTCGTCTACGGCGCCCGGGAGTGGCCGGGACGGCCGGAGAGCCGGCTGCGGCTGCTGGTCGGTCTGCTGGCGCTGGGGTATCTGCCGCTGGTGCTGGTGCCGGGTGTCGTGGGGATGACGGCGCTGACCGGCGTCGCCGGGGTGTTCCTGGCGCCGGCGCTGGCCTGTGCGTTCGTGGTGGTGGACCGGCATGCGCCCAAGGGCACGGTGACCGAGGCGTTTTCCTGGCTGGTGACGACGTTCGGCGTCGGATCGGCGGTGGGCGCCTCCGTGGTGGGTCCGGCGGTGGAGCGCGGTGGCGCGGTCGCCGGCTTCGCGGTGGCCGGTGCCGGTGGAATCGCCGCACTGCTCGTCCTTTTGTCGACGAAGCGATTTCTGGGGGAGCCCGTGCGGCGGACGACTGTGGCCGCCACGACGGAAAATGATCGAAACGGGGCGGCCGAACCCGGTTTCAGAGCAGGCCGTCAGGCGTAATGTTCAGTCATGGACCGCCGCATTTTCGGGCTGGAGAACGAGTACGGCGTCACGTGCACGTTCAGGGGACAGCGCCGACTGTCGCCTGACGAAGTGGCGCGCTACCTCTTCCGCCGTGTCGTGTCATGGGGCCGCAGCAGCAATGTCTTCCTGCGGAACGGCGCCCGCCTGTACCTGGACGTGGGTTCGCACCCGGAATACGCAACTCCCGAGTGCGACAACGTGACCGAGCTGGTCACCCACGACAAGGCCGGTGAGCGCATTCTCGAGGGCCTGCTCGTCGACGCCGAACGCCGTCTGCACGAGGAGGGAATCGCGGGCGACGTCTACCTCTTCAAGAACAACACCGATTCGGCGGGAAACTCCTACGGCTGCCACGAGAATTACCTCGTCGCCCGCCACGGTGAGTTCTCCCGGCTCGCGGACATCCTCATTCCGTTTCTGGTCACCCGTCAGCTGCTGTGCGGCGCGGGCAAGGTGCTGCAGACCCCGCGCGGCGCGGTCTACTGCGTCAGCCAGCGCGCGGAGCACATCTGGGAGGGCGTCTCCTCGGCGACGACCCGCTCCCGGCCGATCATCAACACCCGCGACGAGCCGCACGCGGACGCCGAGCGCTATCGCCGGCTCCATGTCATCGTGGGCGACTCCAACATGTCCGAGACGACCATGATGCTGAAGGTCGGCGCCACCGATCTCGTGCTGCGCATGATCGAGGCGGGCACGGTCATGCGCGATCTGACGCTGGAGAACCCCATCCGGGCGATCCGCGAGGTCAGCCATGACATCACCGGCCAGCGCAAGGTGCGGCTGGCCAGTGGGCGCGAGGCCTCGGCGCTGGAGGTCCAGCAGGAGTACTACGAGAAGGCCGTGGACTTCTGCGAGCGCCGCGGAATCCGTACGGGCACCGTCGAGCGGGTCCTGGAGCTGTGGGGCCGTACGCTCGAGGCGATCCGGGACGAGGATCTCGGCCGGGTCGCGACCGAGATCGACTGGGTGATGAAGCATCAGCTCATCGAGCGGTATCGCACCAAGAACAACATCACGATGTCCCACCCGCGAGTGGCGCAGATAGACCTCGCGTACCACGACATCCACCGCCGCCGGGGCCTCTACTACCTCCTGGAGCGGAAGGGGCAGGCGGCGCGGATCTGCAACGACCTGAAGATCTTCGAGGGCAAGTCGGTGCCGCCGCAGACCACCCGTGCCAGGCTGCGCGGCGACTTCATCCGCCGGGCGCAGGAGCAGCGCCGCGATTTCACGGTCGACTGGGTGCATCTCAAGCTCAATGACCAGGCGCAGCGCACGGTGCTGTGCAAGGACCCGTTCCGCTCCGTGGACGACCGGGTGGAGAAGCTGATCGCAGGCATGTGACCCGCGGGGAATGCGGTGGTGTGCCGGGAGCTCCGAGCTCCCGGCACATTGCCGTGTTGTGGCGGGAAACGTCCGGCGGCACAGGTCGTAGAGTGGCGGGCATTGCCCACCCACCCCACGAGCCCGAGTTGGACGAATGAACCTCACGAAGAACACCCGTCGCGCCGCTGCCGCGCTGACCGTGCCGATCCTGCTGTTCACCGCCGCCTGCGGCTCCGACGACGGCAAGGGCTCGTCCGGCGCAGCCGTCGCCAAGGTCGAGGGCAAGGCCGGGGAGAAGCCCAAGATCACGGTGCCGAAGGGCGCCAAACCGGCCGAGAAGCCCGTCACCAAGACCCTCGTCGAGGGCAAGGGCGCGACGGTCAAGAAGGGCGACCTGGTCCGGCTGGACTTCGCGGCGCAGACCATGAAGGGCCGCAACCTCGGTGGCAGCTGGACGCCGCAGCCCGGCAGCAAGCCCGGCGGTCCGCGTACCCAGGTCGTGACCGAGGTCACCGACCAGATGACGCAGCAGATGCTGCCGCCGAAGGTGCTGTCCGCGATGGCCGGGCAGAAGGTCGGCAGCCGTGTCGAGGTCGAGGGCACTGCCAAGGCGCTGATCGGCGCGGGCCTGAACCCGCAGGCCGGGATCAAGCCGGGCGACGGCCTGGTGTGGGTCGTCGATGTCGTCGGGGCGAAGAAGGTCGACAAGAAGGCCAAGGCCGAGGGTGAGCAGGCGGAGCCGGAGGACGGGCTGCCCAAGGTGACCGCGCCCGACGGGAAGGCCGCGAAGATCGAGGTGCCCAAGGGCGAGAAGGCCCCCAAGGACCTCAAGGAGCAGGTCCTGGTCAAGGGCAAGGGCCCCGAGGTCAAGGCCGGTGACGGGCTGATCGCGCAGTACACCGGTGTGAAGTGGGAGGACGGCAAGAAGTTCGACTCGTCCTGGGACCACGGTGGCGCGACGGCCTTCCAGATCGGCACCGGGCAGGTCGTCCAGGGCTGGGACAAGGCGCTGGTCGGCAAGCACGTCGGTGACCGGGTGGAGATCGTGATCCCGCCGAAGCTGGGCTACGGCGCGAGCCCGCAGCACGAGCTGGCCAAGAACACCCTGGTCTTCTCGGTCGACATCGTCGGCACGGTCTGACGGCGGGCCTCGCAAGATCTGCAAGACTGGCCCGGTAATCGTAAAGATTCGTAAGTAGGAGCACATCCGTGAGCATCGACAAGCCCGAGATCGACTTTCCTGAGGGCCCGGCTCCCACCGAGCTCGAGATCGTGGACCTGACGGAGGGCGACGGGCCGGTCGCCAAGGCCGGGGACACCGTCTCCGTCCACTACGTCGGCGTGTCCTTCAGCACCGGCGAGGAGTTCGACGCCAGCTGGAACCGCGGCAAGCCGCTCCAGTTCCAGCTGGGCGCCGGCCAGGTCATCGCCGGCTGGGACCAGGGCGTGCAGGGCATGAAGGTCGGCGGCCGCCGCCGGCTGACCATCCCCGCGCACCTCGCGTACGGCGACCGCGGCGCCGGCGGCGGCCGCATCGCCCCGGGCGAGACGCTGATCTTCGTCTGCGACCTGGTCTCCGTCTGAGACCGGCGCCGGTCGCCGTGCGCGACCGCAGCTGACGTGACCGAGGGCCCGTGCCGTCACGGCACGGGCCCTCGCACGTCTCCGGCCCGCACTCCTGCCGGGCCGGCGGGCGGGCGCGGGGACCGAGGGCCGCCCCGTCCCGCTTTTGCCCGGGCCACCCCGAGCGGTACGGTCAACGATCGGGAGTTCAAACGAGAAAGGGCGTCGATGGCCATTGCCAAGGCCGAGCGGCTGATGAATCTGGCGCTGTGCCTGCTGGGGACGCGACGCCCGCTGACCAAGCGTGAACTGCGGTCGTCCATCGAGGCCTACATCGAGGCGAACAGCGACGACTCGTTCAACCGGATGTTCGAGCGGGACAAGGACGACCTGCGCGAGCTGGGCCTGGTCATCGAGACCGTCGAGGGCATCGACGGCGACATCGGCTACCTCGCCCGCCGCGACAGCAACCGCCTGCCCCCGATCACCCTGGACGCCGAGGAGGCCGCCGCCCTGGGGCTCGCCGCGAAGATCTGGCAGCAGGCCCGGCTGGCGGGCGCCGCCAGCGGCGCGCTCCAGAAGCTGCGCGCGGCCGGTATGCCGCTGGCCGGGGACGGCGCCGACTACGACGCCGGAGCGCCGCACAGCGCGCTGGAACCCCGTATCCCGGCCCATGAGGCCGCCTTCGAACCGCTGATGCTGGCCTGCCGGGACCGCCGGCCGGTCGTCTTCGACTACCGCAAGTCGAACGCCGCCCACCCCGAGCAGCGGCAGGTCGAACCCTGGATTCTCGAATGCTGGCGCGGCCACTGGTACGTCGCCGGCTGGGACCGCGAGCGCCAGGCCGAGCGGGTCTTCCGGCTCTCCCGGATCACCGGCAAGGTCCGTTCCCGCCAAGGGGCGTTCACCGCGCCGGTGCCCGATCACGTCACCGTCCGCGAGACCGTCGAGAGCTGGGCCGGCGAGACCGCCACCGGCACCGCCAGGATCAGGCTGCGGGCCGAGCACGGCTACCCGCTGCGCGCCCGCGCGCTCACCGTCCGCGCACTGGGCGACGGCTGGGAGGAGCTGGAGATCCCCAACGGGCACGGACTCGACGCCTGGCTGGTGGAGTTCGGCCCCGACGTGATCGTCCTGGAACCCGCGGAACTGCGCGCCGATGTCATCGACCGGCTGCGTGCCGTGGCCAAGGGCTGAGAGGGAAACGAGACCCATGGCGACGAACGCGATCGACCAGACCCGCCGGATGCTGTCCCTGGTGACCTACCTCCGTGAGCGCCCCGGCGCCCGCGTCGGGGACGTCGCCCGCGCCTTCGGCATCACCGAGGACGAGCTGATCGCCGACCTCGACGTCCTGCCGATGTGCGGAACGAGCTTCCGCGGCGGCGACCTCCTGGACATCGACACCGACGGCGACCGCATCTGGTGGCACAACCCCGACGACGTCGCCGAGCCGCTGCGGCTGGCCGCCGACGAGGCGACCGCCCTGCTGGTCGCGGCCCGCGCGGTGGCCACCCTGCCCGGACTGCGCGAGGGCGACCGGCAGGCGCTGCTGCGGGCCACCGCCAAGCTGGAGGCGGCGGCCGGCGAGGCGGCCGGGGCCAGCTCCCGGCTCTCGGTGACCTTCGAATCCGAGGGCGGGGTGTTCGCCGACGTGGACCGCGCCATCGCCGAGCGGCGCCGGCTGTGGCTGCGCTACTACTCCCCGGCCCGCGACGAGCTGACCGAGCGCGAGGTGGACCCGATCCGGCTCTTCGCCGTCGGCCACACCTACGTGGAAGCCTGGTGCCGGCTCTCGGAGGCCCGCCGGACCTTCCGGCTCGACCGGGTCGCCGAGATCAAGCTGCTGGACGCGCCTGCCGACCCGCCCCCGGTCGAGCTGCGCGACCTCTCGGAGGGCCTGGTGCAGCCCGCGGCCGAGGACCCCGAGGTCTCCATCGAGGTCGGGCCCGGCGGCCGCTGGGTCGCCGAGTACTACCCGCACGACAGCGCCGAGGAGCTCCCCGACGGCGGGCTGCGCATCACCCTGCGCACCCCCGACCCGGCCTCGCTGCGGCGGCTGGCCCTGCGGCTGGGACGGGACGGCCGGATCGTGGCGCCGCAGGCGCTCGCGGACAGCGCCCGGCAGGCCGCCGAGCTGGCCCTCGCGGCGTACGGCGAGTGAGCGCGGTGAGCCGGGCACGCCGTGCGGCGCGGCGCGCAGGACGAGGCGGCGAAGGATGACGATGGCGACCCCCACCTTGACAGGCCGGACGGCTCCGGTGCTTTTCAAGGCAGCCTGCCCCGACTGCCGGGGCCGCTTCGAACTGGCCTCGGACGCCTTCCGGCTGGCCATCGGCGGCAGCAGCCGCACCACCTTCTACTCCTTCACCTGCCCCGACTGCCGCCGCGCGGTGCGCAAGCCGGCCGGCGAGCGGATCATCGAGCTGCTCACCGGCGGCGGGGTCCGCACGCTGCGGCTGCACACGGGCTGACCGTTAGGCTCGTTCCCATGCTCTGGCCCATGATCGCAATCGCCCTCGGCTTCGCCGGGATCGCCGTGCTCGGCGTCCTCGCCGTCCGCGTCTTCGTCGAAGTGCGACGGCTGGCCCGCCAGGTGGGAGCGACCTCGGAGCGGATTCAGCGGGCCAGCGAGGACCTGGAGCGGGCGGCACTGCCGCTCGCCTCCCGGGCACACGAGGCCGGCCGGGAGTGAGATGTCGCCGCCCGACTGTGCGCTCTGCTCCGCCGGAGGGCAGAGGGGTACGCTTCCTCTGCGGTTCATACAGCGCGGCGGTCCAGGCAATTCGGAAGATGCACGGGCATTGCCCGGCGTTCACCACCGAACGTTACGATCGAGCTAGCACCAGGACGCCAGTCCGACCCCATTCGGCAGGCACCACAGCAGACGCCGCCCCGGCGAGAAGGTAGTCGCAGATGTTCAGCAACTTGAGGGCCCCCGAGATTATTCTGATCCTCGTCGTCATTGTGCTGCTGTTCGGCGCGAAGAAGCTTCCGGACATGGCGCGTTCGCTCGGGAAGTCCGCTCGCATTCTCAAGAGCGAGGCCAAGGCGATGAAGAAGGAGGGCGACGCGGACGGTGGCGCCGCCTCCTCCTCCGAGGCTCCCTCCGATGCTGCTCAGCAGGCCCCTCGTACGATTCAGGCGGCTCCCGGTGACGTGAGCAGCTCGCGCCCCGTGGCCGAGCCGAACCGCACCAACCAGAGCTGACCGAACCGATCCAGTCACACCGACCCGGTCGGCGGCGGCTGCTGTACGAGACGAGGAAGTGGGTTGCCCAAGTCTGCCCGCAAGCAGGAGAAGGACCCCGAGGGGCGGATGCCGCTCGCGGCGCACCTGCGTGAGCTGCGCAACAGGCTGCTGAAATCGGTGCTGGCGATCATGGTCATCACCGCCGTCGCGATGTGGCAGTACGAAGCGATCGCGCACTTCGTCACCGGCCCGGTCATCGACTCGGTCGGCTGCCCCAAGGCGCCTACCGGCCCGCGCACCCACCCCTGCGCCCAGGTCGTGGCGAACGGTCTGCTCGCACCGTTCACGATCATGCTCAAGGTGTCCCTCACCACCGGCGTCGTCTTCTCCACCCCGGTGTGGCTCTACCAGCTCTGGGCCTTCCTCGCGCCGGGTCTCCACCGGCATGAGAAGAAGTACGCCCTCGGCTTCGTCGGTGCCGGTGTCCCGCTCTTCCTGGGCGGCGCGTACCTCGCCTACGCGGTCCTGCCGACCACCGCGGGCGCGCTGCTCGGCCTGACCCCCAGCGACTGGGCCAACCTCTTCCCCGCTGACGAGTTCTTCGACATCGTCACGCGCATGGTGCTGGTCTTCGGCCTGGCCTTCGAGCTTCCGCTGCTTCTGGTGCTGCTCAACTTCGGCGGCGTGCTCACCGGCAGCCGCATTCTGAGCTGGTGGCGGTTCATGGTGCTGGGCATCACGGTGTTCGCGGCCCTCGCCACGCCGACCGGTGATCCGCTGACCATGGGGCTGCTGGCCGCGCCGATCGTGGTGCTGTACTTCGGTGCCGTCGGCATCTGCCTCTTCAACGACCGTCGCCGTAAGTTCAGCAACCCGGACGCGGGGCTGAGTGACGACGAGGCCTCGGAACTCGACCTGACGCCCGGCGAGGTCGGGGAGATCGAGCCGGTGGCCTCCGGCCGGATGCTTCCGGGGCAGGCGAGTGGTGAGGCGGGCGACGGGGATGCGGGGCGTCGTGGGGGGTACGACGACTTCACGTGACCGGTGGGTGACGTTTCGTTTGTCTGCGGGGTGCGGTTGTGGCTGGGCGCGCAGTTCCCCGCGCCCCTTTGGGGGCGCGATCTGGTCGCCGTGTCGGGGTTGGTGCGGGCCCTGCGGGGCTGGCGCCGTACGGGGTTCGTGGTTGCCGCGGGGGTCGGAGGGGACGCACCGGGGCCCGTCCTCGGCGCGGGCGACGCGGGTCCATGGGATTGAGTGCCCCGGTGTTCGCTCCGGTCCTGCGGGCGGTCCCCGGTACATCCCCTCCGACCGTCCCCCGTTGCCGACTCCGGACCGGTGACACCGCGCGTCACAGCCATGACTCAGCCGCGCCCAAGCTGCGGGTGGGCTGAACCAGCTGCCTGCCAAGGGGATGCCGTACGGGTCTGCCGTAACGGTGATCGGTACGGCGGGTCAGTCGCGTACGGACGGCGGTCGGAGGGGATGTCCGGTGAGCCGCCCGCAGGACCCGGAGCGAACAACGGGGTGAAGAACCTCTGAGACCAGCATCGCCCGCGCCGAGGACGGCTTACCGGGCGTCCCCTCCGACCCACCACCCACCCGCCGTAGGCGAACGGCGCCCAGCCCACGGCAACCGGCGTCATAAAGATCGGGTCGTTGTCAGACCTGGCCGGTAGGCTCGTAAGCACGATGACCGAGGACATGTCCCCTGCTGAGCGCTATGCCGCCGCCAAGTTCCGGGCGGCCGAGCAGGCCACCGCACTCGCCCCTTTCCGTGAAATGTATGACTTCGGGCTGGATTCGTTCCAGGTCGAGGCGTGTCGGGCCCTGGAGGCCGGCAAGGGTGTGCTGGTCGCGGCCCCCACCGGATCTGGCAAGACGATCGTCGGCGAATTCGCCGTCCACCTGGCCCTGGAGCAGGGCAGAAAATGCTTCTACACCACGCCCATCAAGGCGCTGTCCAACCAGAAGTACCAGGATCTGGTGAAGCGGTACGGCGCCGAGAAGGTCGGTCTGCTGACCGGTGACAACAGCGTCAACTCCGAGGCTCCGGTGGTCGTGATGACCACCGAGGTGCTGCGGAACATGCTCTACGCCGGATCGCAGTCGCTGGTCGGCCTCGGCTATGTGGTCATGGACGAGGTGCACTATCTCTCCGACCGCTTCCGCGGCGCCGTATGGGAAGAGGTGATCATCCATCTTCCGGAGTCGGTGACGCTGGTGTCACTGTCGGCGACGGTGTCCAACGCCGAGGAGTTCGGCGACTGGCTGGACACCGTCCGGGGCGACACCGAAGTGATCGTGTCCGAGCACCGGCCGGTGCCGCTGTGGCAGCACGTCCTCGCGGGGCGCCGGATATACGACCTGTTCGAGGAGCGGGACGGGCGCAGCGGCGGGCGTCGTGAGGTCAACCCCGACCTGGAGCGGCTCGCGCGGATGGAGAACAGCCGGCCGACGTTCGGCCGGGACAAGCGCCGGGGCCGCAGCATGCGCGAGGCGGACCGGGAGCGGGAGCGGCGGCAGCGCGCCCGTATCTGGACGCCGAGCCGGCCGGAGGTCATCGACCGTCTCGACAACGAGGGCCTGCTGCCCGCGATCACCTTCATCTTCAGCCGGGCTGGCTGTGAGGCGGCCGTGCAGCAGTGCCTGGTGTCGGGCCTGCGGCTCAACGACCAGGAGGGCCGCGAGCAGGTCCGTCGCATAGTGGAGGCGCGGACGGCCGGGATTCCGGACGACGACCTGCATGTGCTGGGCTACTTCGAGTGGTTGGAGGGCCTGGAGCGGGGCATCGCCGCGCACCACGCCGGCATGCTGCCGACCTTCAAGGAGGTCGTCGAGGAACTGTTCGTGAAGGGCCTGGTGAAGGCCGTCTTCGCCACCGAGACCCTGGCGCTGGGCATCAACATGCCCGCGCGGTCGGTGGTGTTGGAGAAGCTGGTGAAGTGGAACGGCGAGCAGCACGCCGACATCACCCCCGGCGAGTACACCCAGCTGACCGGGCGGGCCGGACGCCGCGGTATCGACATCGAGGGCCACGCGGTGGTGCTGTGGCAGCGGGGGATGGACCCGGGCGCGCTGGCGGGGCTGGCCGGGACGCGGACCTATCCGCTGCGGTCCTCGTTCAAGCCGTCGTACAACATGGCGGTCAACCTCGTCTCGCAGTTCGGCAGGCACCGTTCGCGGGAGCTGCTGGAGATGTCCTTCGCGCAGTTCCAGGCCGACAAGTCGGTGGTCGGGATCTCGCGGCAGGTGCAGAAGAACGAGGAGGGGCTGGAGGGTTACCGCGGCTCGATGACCTGCCACCTCGGGGACTTCGAGGAATACTCCGCGCTGCGGCGGCAGTTGAAGGACCGTGAGACGGAGCTGGCCAAGCAGGGCGCGGCACAGCGGCGGGTGGCGGCCGCGGCGGCGCTGGAGAAGCTGAAGCCCGGCGATGTCATCCATGTGCCGACCGGCAAGTACGCGGGGCTCGCGCTGGTCCTCGACCCCGGGATGCCGTCGGGGCGGACGAACGGCCACCGCGGCTTCGAGGCGCAGGACGGCCCGCGGCCGCTGGTGCTGACCGCCGAGCGGCAGGTCAAGCGGCTGGCCTCGATCGACTTCCCGGTGCCGGTCAAGGCGCTGGACCGGATGCGGATTCCCAAGTCGTTCAACGCCCGCAGCCCGCAGTCGCGCCGTGATCTGGCCTCCGCGCTGCGGACCAAGGCCGGTCATATGGTGCCGTCGCGGCATCGTAAGCCCCGCGCTGAGGCCGCCGACGACCGCGAGATCGGCCGGCTGCGGACGGAGATCCGGGCGCACCCCTGCCACGGCTGTGCCGAGCGGGAGGATCACGCCCGCTGGGCGGAGCGCTATCACCGGCTGCTGCGCGACACCCACCAGCTGGAGCGCCGGATCGAGGGCCGGACGAACACCATCGCCCGTACCTTCGACCGGATCTGTGCGCTGCTGACCGGGTTGGATTACCTCGAAGGCGACACCGTCACCGACGAGGGCCGGCGGCTGGCCCGGCTCTACGGCGAGCTGGATCTGCTGGCGAGCGAGTGTCTGCGCGAGGGCGTCTGGGAGGGGCTGGGCCCGGCGGAGCTGGCGGCCTGTGCCTCGGCGCTGGTGTACGAGGCGCGGCAGGCGGATGACGCGGTGGCGCCCAAGCTGCCGGCCGGCAAGGCCAAGGACGCGCTGGGCGAGATGGTCCGCATCTGGGGCCGGCTGGATGCCCTGGAGGAGGATCACAAGATCAACCAGGCGGAGGGCGTCGGCCAGCGGGAGCCGGACCTCGGCTTCGCCTGGGCCGCCTACCGCTGGGCCTCCGGCTTCGGCCTGGACGAGGTGCTGCGCGAGGCGGAGATGCCGGCCGGTGACTTCGTCCGCTGGTGCAAGCAGCTGATCGACGTCCTCGGCCAGATCGCGGCCGCGGCCCCGCCCGGCGGCACGGTCGCCCACACGGCCCGCAAGGCCATGGACGGGGTGCTGCGCGGCGTGGTGGCGTACTCGTCGGTGGGCTGAGGGGCGATCAGGGCCGCCGGGACGGCCCGAGCGGTGCGGCGCCGCACCCCGTACGGACGGGGTGCGGCGCCGCGTGCCGTAGTAGTGGCTGCCCTCGTGGTCGAAGGCCGGGGAGGGGCAGGGGGAGCCGGAACCGTAGGCGAACAGCACACAGGCATGGGTGGGGCCTCGTCTTCTCGTGGATCAGGCGCCAATTCCCGGCGCGGGAGGTGGAGTTCAGGGGCCGACGGGATACGGACAGGCCGTCTGCCGGGCCGGGCCGGGCCGGGGCGGTGCCGGGCGGAGGGAACCGGCTGGGGCTCTGCCGGAAAAACCGGTGCCGTGTTGCCGGTCCGGTGGAACGCTGGCGGCATGATTGATCACATCGCGATCCAGGTGGCGGACGTTCCGGCGAGTGCGGCCTTCTACGACCGCGCCCTTGCCCCGCTGGGGGCCCGACGGACCAAGGAATTCGGCGAGTTCGTCAGCTTCGGCACCACCGGGCACAGCCTCTGGCTGGTCCCCGCGGGCGACGGCGGTCCCGTCCGGGAGGTGCACCTCGCCTTCGCCGCGCCCGACCGTGCGGCGGTCGACGCCTTCCACGCGGCCGCCGTCGCGGCCGGCGCCGAGTCCCTGCACGCCCCACGGCTGTGGCCGGAGTACCACGCGGCGTACTACGGGGCGTTCGTCCGTGACCCCGACGGCAACAACGTCGAAGCGGTCTGCCATACGCCGTAGACGGGCTGCCCGGGGCGGCGGATACGGCCCCCGTCCGGGGGAAGGGGCTGTGAGGGAGCAGGGGAGGGCCCGTAGGGGGAGAGGGGGCCCCGGCACTGTCGGATAGCTGGACTATCTAGCATGGGGCAATGGTCAGGCCGGGTGCGGGACCCGGGCGGTGCGAACGCCGGGGACGGACCCGGCGAGGGGGAGGTGGCGGATGCGCATCGGGGAGCTGAGTCGCGAGACGGGGGTCGCGATCCCGACGATCAAGTACTACGTCCGCGAGGGGCTGTTGCCCGCGGGGCGGCTCACCAGCCCGAATCAGGCCCGCTACGACGTCGGCCATGTCCGCCGGCTGCGGCTGATCCGCGGGATGATCGACGTCGGGGGGCTCTCGGTGTCGGCCGTGCGGGAGGTGCTGGCCGCCGTCGACTCACCGGCGGAGTCGGTCCACAAGGTCCTCGGCGCGGCGCAGGAGGCCATCACCCCGCGGCCGGCGGTCGCGCCGACGGGGATGGAGCAGGCGCGGCGGACGGTCGCCGAGCTGGTCCGCCGCCGGGGCTGGCGGATCGAACCGGACGACCCGTCCGCCGAGAAGCTGGCCCTCGCGCTGGCCACCTTCCGGGGCGTCGGGCACGGCGAGTTCGAGGAGGTCGTCGACGACTACGCGGTGGCCTGCGAGCGGGTGGCCGCCGCCGATCTGGCCTGGGCGGGACGCCATGCCGAGGTCGAGGTGCTGGTGGAGAGCGTCGTGGTGGGGACGGTCCTGGGGGATGCGGTGCTCACGGCGATGCGGCGGCTCGCGCATGTGGACGCGTCGGCCCGTAGGTTCGAGGACGCCACGGAGGGGTGAGGGGGCCGGGGAGGGCGGTCGGTGGCGTGCGTCAGGCGCCGGAGTCCGGACTGTACGTCCGGTGCGCGGCCTTCTCAGGCCTGCGGTGAGGTGGTGGGCCCGCCCCCGGCGAGGAGTTCGCCGGTGGCGGGCCCGTGCTGTGCCTCCGGGTCAGGAGGCCGCCGCCGCGGTGGTCTCCTGCTCGGCCTCGACCTGCTGGTTCCACTCGCTCTTGGAGGCCTGCCAGCCGTCCTCGTTGTGACCGGTGCGCCAGTAGCCGGAGATGGACAGCGCCTCGCGGGGGACCCCGTGCTCGACGCGGAGCAGCCGCCGCAGTTCCTTCACGAAGCCGGCCTCGCCGTGCACGAAGGCCTGGACCCGGCCGGACGGGAACTCCAGCGCCCGGACGGCGGCGACCAGTTCACGGCCCACGGGGGCGCCGCCGCGGTACAGCCAGCGGGTCTCGGCGCCGGCCGGGACGTCCAGCTCCTGGCGCTCCTCGGGGCCGGCCACCTCGATGAAGGCGTGCACCGGCACCCCGGCCGGCATCCGGGCGAGCGAGGCCGCGATGGCCGGCAGGGCGCTCTCGTCGCCCGCCAGCAGATGCCAGTCGGCACCGGCCTCCGGGACGTACGCGCCGCCGGGGCCGAGCAGGAGGATCTCCTCGCCCGGCCGGGCCGCGGCCGCCCAGGGCCCGGCCAGGCCCTCGTCGCCGTGCACCACGAAGTCCACCGTCATCTCGCGGGTCGCGGCGTCCCAGGCGCGCACGGTGTACGTACGGGTGCTGGGCCACTGGGCGCGCGGGAAGTCGGCGCGGATCTGGGCGATGTCGAACGGCTCGGGATAGACGACGCCGGGCTGCGGGAACACGAGCTTGACGTAATGGTCGGAGTACGCGCCCGCCGCGAACTCCGCCAGCCCTTCGCCGCCCAGCACGACCCGGACCATGTGCGGGGTGAGCTGTTCGGTGCGCTGCACCCGGGCGCGGTGCACGGTGGGCTTCTTGCGGGACGGACGCTCTGCTGCCACGGCAATCTCCCCTGACGCCAAAGTTATTAGGTATACCTAACCTAACAGTTCATCGGCGGAGTGTGAGGAGCAGGCGGTGCAGGGAGCCGCCCAGCCCCCACTGTGCGGCGAGTGCCTCCAGGCGCTCGGGGTCGGCCGGTTCGGCGGGCAGGGCGTGGTCGACGGCGGGGACGGGCACGTCGGAGGCCACCTTCACGACCTTCGGGGCGACCGCCAGATAGGGGCGCGCCTCCAGCAGCCGCTTGCGCTGGGCGGGGGTCACCTTCGAGGCCGGGTCCTCGGCGGCGGCCAGGATGCCCGCCAGGTCGCCGTAGGTGGCCAGCAGCTTGGCGGCGGTCTTCTCGCCGATCCCCGGGACGCCGGGCAGGCCGTCGCTGGGGTCGCCGCGCAGCAGCGCCAGATCGGCGTAGCCGGGACCGTCCACGCCGTACTTCTCGCGCAGCAGCGCCTCGTCGGTGACCTGGAGGGTGCCGACGCCCTTGAGCGGATACAGGATGCGGATGCCGCGCCGGTCGTCGACGAGCTGGAAGAGGTCGCGGTCGCCGGTGACGATGTCCACCGGGCCGGCGGCCTGTGCGGTCAGGGTGCCGATGACGTCGTCGGCCTCGTAGCCGTCCGCTCCGATACGGGCGATGCCCAGCGCGTCCAGGACCTCCTCGATGACCGGGACCTGCGGCGACAGGGTGTCGGGGATCTCCTCCTCGTCGGGCTCGGCGGAGCCGGCCGGGGCTTCCTCGGCGACCCGGTGCGCCTTGTAGGAGGGGATCAGGTCGACCCGCCACTGGGGGCGCCAGTCGAAGTCCATGCAGGCGACCAGGTCATCGGGGTGGTGGTCCTGGACGAGCCGGGCGATGAAGTCCAGCAGGCCGCGCACCGCGTTCACCGGGGTGCCGTCCGGGGCCTTGACTGATTCCGGTACCCCGAAATAGGCGCGGAAGTAGAGCGAGGCGGTGTCGAGGAGCATCAGGCGTCGATTCACCCCCCGCATCTTGCCGTATGCCCCTTACGTCACACCGGTGTGAGCCGGATCACCGTCGTGTTTGAGCCAGATAAAGAGGGGCAGGCGCGCAGCCGGGAGTGGACCCGGTCGAGATTCAACTATTCGACCGGTAAAAGGCGGGCCGAACCCGCGCCGCTCCACGACCTGGCTACGGGGGTGGCAGGTCGTTCCCCGCACAACAAGAGAGGCATATGTGTCCAGGCTTCAAGCCGAGCACCTGTACAAGGTGTTCGGCAGACGACCCGAGGACGCGGTCCGCGCACTCGAAGCCGGCGCGAGCCGGGACGAGTTGCGGGCCGAAGGCACCACCGCCGCGGTGATCGACGCGTCGATCGAGGTGGACGAGGGCCAGATCTTCGTCGTCATGGGTCTGTCCGGGTCCGGCAAGTCCACCCTGCTGCGGATGCTCAACGGGCTGCTGGAGCCGACCGCCGGAACCGTCCGGATCGACGGCCAGGACCTCACCTCGCTCAGCGACAAGGAACTGCGCAAGGTCCGCTCCGAGAAGATCTCCATGGTCTTCCAGCACTTCGCGCTCTTCCCGCACCGCAGTGTGCTGGAGAACGCCGCCTACGGGCTGGAGGTGCAGGGCGTCCCGCGCGCCGAGCGCACCAGGCGCGCCACCGAGGCACTGGAACTCACCGGACTCAAGGGCTGGGAGAAGTCCTGGCCCGACGAGCTGTCCGGCGGGATGCAGCAGCGGGTGGGCCTGGCCAGGGCACTGGCCACCGATGCCGACCTGCTGCTGATGGACGAGTCCTTCAGCGCGCTCGACCCGCTGATCCGCCGCGACATGCAGGACCAGCTGCTGGAACTCCAGAAGACCCTGAAGAAGACCATCGTCTTCATCACCCACGACCTCAACGAGGCGATGCGCCTCGGCGACCGGATCGCGGTGATGCGGGACGGGCGGATCGTGCAGACCGGCAGCGCCGAGGACATCCTCGTCACGCCGGCCAACGACTACGTCGCCTCCTTCACCCAGGACGTGGACCGGGCGCGGGTGCTGACCGCGGGCGCGGTCATGGCCGAGGTCGGGACCGTGCTCGGGGCGACCACCCCGGAGGGCGGCAAGCTCGGCACCGCGGCGGAGTTCCGGGCCGCGGCGCCCGCCACCGTCGGCGTGGACACCCCGCTGGCCGAGCTGTTCACACCCTGCTCGACCAGCGGTGTTCCGGTCGCGGTGACCGATGAGCACGGAGAGCTGGTCGGTGCGGTGACGGCCGAACGGCTGCTCGCCGTGCTCGGCGAGGCGGACCGGCAGGACCCGGCCGGCGGGGTTCCCGCCCCGGCCGCCGGCGGCACGGCGGTGACGCTCGGCAAGACCCCCGCGGCGGACGCGCCGGCCGGAAACGAGCCCGAGGACAAGGTGAACGCCGGTGCCTAGGATTCAGATGGGCAGCTGGGCGGAGACCGCCGTCAACTGGCTGCGTGACAACCTCGACTGGCTCTTCACCCTCATCACGAAGGTGCTGAACGGTCTCTACGACGGGATTCACACCGTCCTCGCCGGCCCCGAGCCGCTGCTGCTGGCCGGCATCTTCGCGGTGCTCGCCTGGTGGCTGCGCGGGCTGCCGGCCGCCGCCCTCGCCTTCCTCGGCTTCGCCCTGATCGACTCGGTCGAACAGTGGGGCCCGACCATCGAGTCGCTCTCGCTGGTGCTGGTGGCCTGCCTGATCACCGTCGTGGTCGCGGTGCCGCTCGGTATCTGGGCGGCCCGCAGCCGGGTCGTCGGCGGGGTGCTGCGCCCGGTCCTCGACCTGATGCAGACGATGCCGGCGATGGTCTACCTCATCCCCGGCATCCTCTTCTTCGGCCTCGGTGTCGTCCCCGGCATCGTCGCCACCATCGTCTTCGCCATGCCGCCCGCGGTCCGGATGACCGAACTCGGCATCCGGCAGGTCGACGGGGAACTGGTCGAGGCGGCCGAGGCGTTCGGCACCCACCCGCGGCGCACGCTCTTCCGCGTCCAGCTGCCGCTGGCGCTGCCCACGATCATGGCCGGTATCAACCAGGTCATCATGCTGGCGCTGTCCATGGTCGTCATCGCCGGCATGGTCGGCGGCGGCGGTCTCGGTGCGTCCGTCTACAACGCGATCAGCTCGGTCGACGTGGCGCTGGGCGCCGAGTCCGGCATCGCGGTCGTCATCCTCGCCATGTACCTGGACCGGATGACCGGCGCGCTCAACCAGCGGGTCTCCCCGCTCGGCCGGCGGGCGCTGGCCAAGGCGCAGGCCACGCTCGGCGGACTGAAGTTCCTCCACTGGCGGCCCGCCACCTCCGTGGCCATGGTCGGCATCGTCGTGCTGGCGCTGCTCGCCGGCGGGATGGGCTACCTCGGCAAGGGCGACGGCCGGTCCGGCGGCGGCAACGGCCGTCCGGTCAGCCTCGGCTACGTCAACTGGGACGAGGGCAAGGCCACCACGTACCTCTGGAAGGAGATCCTGGAGCAGCGCGGCTACAAGCCCAGGGTCCAGGCCCTGGAGGCCGGCCCGCTGTTCGCCGGGCAGGCCCGGGGTGACATCGACGTCCAGACCAACGCCTGGCTGCCGACCACCCACGCCTCCTACTGGAAGAAGTACCAGGACAAGCTGGAGGACCTCGGCACCTGGTACGACAAGACCTCCCTGGAGATCGCGGTCCCGTCCTACATGAAGGGCGTCAAGACCCTCGACGACCTCAAGGGCCGGGGCGGCGAGTTCGACGGCAAGATCACCGGCATCGAGCCGGGCGCCGGCGAGATGAAGATCCTCAAGGACAAGGTCCTCAAGGACTACGGCCTGGGCGGCGAGTACCAGGTCCAGGAGTCCAGCACCTCGTCCATGCTCACCGAGCTGGACCGCTCGCTGCACGCGAAGAAGCCGATCGCGGTCACCCTGTGGTCGCCGCACTGGGCGTACGACAAGTACAAGCTCACCAAGCTCAAGGACCCCAAGGGCTCCTTCGGCTCCGGTGACGGCCTGCACCTGCTGGGCCGCAAGGGCTTCGCCAAGGACGAGCCCGAGGTCGCCAGGTGGATGAAGAAGTTCCACCTGGACGAGAAGCAGCTCACCAGCCTTGAGAACGACATCAAGGACGCCGGTCAGGGCCATGAGCAGGAGGGCGTGCGCACCTGGCTGAAGAAGCATCCCGGCCTGGTCGACAAGGTCGCGCCGTCCGCCGACGCCGCCTACGCGAAGGGCAAGGACGCCGGGAAGGCACCGAACATCGGCTACCCCGCGTGGGACGAGGGCATCGCCACCACGTACCTGTGGAAGAACGTCCTGGAGAAGCGCGGCTACAAGCCGAACATCCGCAACCTCGACGTCGGGCCGATGTGGACCGGACTGTCCACGGGCCAGATCGATGTGGAGACGGACGGCTGGCTGCCGGTCGCGCAGAAGCAGTACTGGGACAAGTACAAGAAGGACCTGGTCGACGTCGGCCCCTGGTACGACAAGACCTCGCTGGAGATCGCGGTGCCGTCCTACGTCAAGGGCGTCAAGACCATGGACGATCTGCGGGAGCACAAGGACGAGTTCCAGGGCAAGATCATCGGAATCGAGCCGGGCACCGGCGAGATGAAGCGCCTCAAGGACACCGTCGCCCCGGCCTACGGGCTCCAGGACTTCGAGGTCACCTCGGCCGGCACCAGCGCCATGCTGACGGAGCTGGACCGGGCGTACCGCAAGAAGGAGCCCGTCGCGGTGGTGCTGTGGTCGCCGCACTGGGCGTACAGCAAGTACAAGCTCACCAAGCTCGCCGACCCCAAGGGCACCTGGGGCGCCAACAACCAGATCAAGACGCTCGGCCACAAGAGCTTCCCCAAGAAGTTCCCGGAGTTCCACGGCTGGCTGAAGAACTGGAAGATGACCCCCGAGCAGCTCGGCAGCCTGGAGCAGGACATCCAGGACGCCGGCAAGGGCAACGAGAACAAGGGCGTCGAGAAGTGGATCGGTGACCACCCGGGCATCGTCGACAAGATGGCGCCGGTGAAGTAGCCGCGTACGGCACGCGGTTCGCGTCCGCGCGGGCCGCGCCGCCGTGCGGCCCACCCGTGTGAGGAGGCGGGCCCCGCCCCCGGCAGTCGCCGGGCGGCGGGGCCCGTCGCTGTGTGTGCCGGCGGCGGATCACCCGACCGGCGGCGTGTGCGGCGCGGCGGGGTGGGTCAGGTGATTCGCTCAGCAGTGTCCCCGCTTTTTCCTGAGGGGCCGCCGTGCGCGCGGCCGGCGAAGGAGATGACCGTGAAGCCCGCACACCCCGTCGCCGTCACCCTGCTCTGCGCCGCAGCCCTGGGGCTCGCCGCGCCGTCCGCCGAGGCCCGGGTCGACCCGGACCCGGTGGTGGCCGGGCAGCGGGTGCGCATCAGCGACGGCAGCCGGTGCGACCCGGCGCGCGGGGTGCGGGCCTCGTCGCGCCTGTTCGGCACCGTGGCGCTGCGGGCGGGGGAGCGCGGGATGGCCGCCCGGACCCGGGTCGCCGAGGGGACCGCGCCGGGCCGCTACCCCGTCACCATCCACTGCGCGGCGGGCGGGGCGAGCTTCACCGAGACCGTCACCGTGCGCGACGGCCGGGTCGAGGGGGTGAACGCCACCCAGGCGGCCGGCGGGCTGGCGCTGCTCGCGCTCGCCACCGGGGCGGCGTTCTGGCTGCGGCGCACGGTCGGCGGGCGCTCCTGAGCCGGGCCGCGGGCTGACGCCGGTGTGCTGACGGCGCGGGGGCGGGCGCGTACGGTGAGCGGATGACCGGTCACCGTTCCCCGCGGCGCGTGGTGTCCCTGGTGCCGTCGCTCACCGAGGCGGTGGCGGAGTGTGCGCCGGACCTGCTGGTCGGGGTCACCGACTGGTGCAGCCATCCCGCCGGGCTCGGCGCCGCCCGGATCGGCGGCACGAAGAACCCCGACGTCGCCGGGATCGTGGCGCTGGCGCCCGACCTGGTGATCGCCAACGAGGAGGAGAACCGTCCGCAGGACCTGGCCACGCTCCGGGCCGCCGGGCCGGACGTCCTGGTCACCGAGGTGCGGACGCTGGACCAGGCCTGGCGCGAACTGGAGCGGGTCCTGGTGGCGGGCTGCGGACTGCCCCGGCCCGGCTGGCTGGAGGACGCCGAGGCCGCCTGGCGGGCGTTGCCGCCCCCGGCGGTGGAGCGGACGGCGGTGGTCCCGGTCTGGCGCCGGCCGTGGATGGTGCTGGGGCGGGACACCTTCGCCGGTGATCTGCTGGCCCGGCTGGGCGTCCGGAACCACTACGCGGACCACGCCGACCGCTACCCCCGTATCCCGCTCGACGAACTGAACGCCGCCCCCGCCGATCTCGTGGTGCTGCCCGACGAGCCCTACCGCTTCAGCGCCGAGGACGGCCCCGAGGCCTTTCCCGGGCTGCCCGCCGCGCTGGTCAGCGGCCGCTTTCTGACCTGGTACGGGCCGTCGCTGGTGCGGGCCCCGGCCGTACTGGCGCGGGCGCTGGCCGGGGCCCGGTGAGGGAGCGGGGGACGGCTACGGCGTGACCGGCCGGGGCGGGCTCAGCAGCTGTCCGCGGGCCAGGCCGCCGGCGGTGCGGGCACCGGCCACCGCCACCGCCGCCACCAGGGCCGCGAACAGCGCCGCGGCCAGCCAGTCCCAGGCGCCGACACCGGTGTGCCGGGCCAGGCCGGCCGCGCCGGTGACGCAGGTCCCGAGGGGGAAGGTGAAGCCCCACCAGGTCATCGAGAAGCCCATACCGCGGCGGAACGCGCGGACCACCAGTGCGCCGGTCAGCGTCAGCCAGAGCAGCGCGAAGCCCATCACCGGGACGCCGTAGAGCACCGCGAAGGCGCCCATGGCGTGGGCGGTGGTGGCGTCCACGACGCCCGGTGCGGCATCGGCGAGGTGGTTCACGGCGGTGGTGGACTGGCCCAGCGGGCCGAGCACGAGGAACAGCGTGGGGGTGAGCGCCAGGGGGAGCGGACCGTGGTGGAGCAGCCGGGACACGACGAGCGGCAGCACCAGCAGCGTGGCCAGCAGCGACATCCCGAACAGGGCGTAGCAGACGAACAGCAGGGTCCGCTGCGCCTGCCCGGCCGGCAGATGCGGTACCAGGGCCGGGCCGAGCGCCGCCGAGACCATGGGCGCGACCAGCGGCAGCAGCCAGACGGGGGAGGCGCTGCCGGGCTCGATCCGGTGCCGGGTCACCATCAGGTACGGGATCACCGCGGCGGTCGCCAGCCCGGTCAGGGTGCCCGCGGTCCACAGCACGGCGTCGGCGGCCACCGCGGCCGGTGTGCCGATGACGTCCCGGCCCACCGCGAGGGTGCCGCCGCCGACCGCCAGCAGCGCCATGGCCAGGCAGCCGTAGAACGGGGCGACGGCCGGGTCGAGCAGATGGCGGCGTGCCTGGTCGCGGTGGCGGGCCCAGTGCACGGCTCTGGCGGCCAGCAGCACCGGGAGTATCAGCGCGGACAGCGCCCAGAACGCCTGGTACACGAGGCGCGGGCCGGGCGCGGTGAGCGGCAGGGCGGCGCCGGCGCTCGCGACGATCGCGGTGCCCATGACGGTGGCGTACCAGTTCGGTCTGAGCTGGCGGACCGAGGCCCGGCCCGGGGCCGGCGGGGTGCCGGGCGCGGTGGTGCCGGTACGGGAAGGTGCTTGCGCGAGGGTTGCCATGAGACCAGCGTCGTCGTCCCTCGCACCCGCCACCAGGGACCTTGTGTCTATGAGGGCATAACCTGGGGTTATGTGCAGGGGGATTGATGGGTGACGGGGACGAGCCCGCCGTGTCGCTGGCGCACCGGGTCCCGGATCTGGGCGCGTTGGAGCTGCTGCTCGCCGTGGCCCGGCTCGGGAGTCTGGGGCGGGCGGCCCGTGCGCGGGGCATCACCCAGCCCGCCGCCAGCAGCCGTATCCGGTCCATGGAGCGGCAGTTGGGGGTGGCGCTGGTGGAGCGCTCGCCGCGCGGCTCCCGGCTGACGGACGCCGGTGTGCTGGTGACGGACTGGGCGCGGCGGGTGGTGGAGGCGGCCGAGGCGTTCGACGCGGGGGCGCAGGCGCTGCGCGGGCGGCGCGATTCCCGGCTGCGGGTCGCGGCCAGCATGACGATCGCCGAGTATCTGCTGCCGGGCTGGCTGATCGCGCTGCGCGCGCGGCGGCCGGACACCGCCGTGTCGCTGCTGGCGGGCAACTCCAGCGTGGTCGCCGAGCGGTTGCTGGCGGGCGCGGCGGATCTCGGTTTCGTGGAGGGGCTGGAGGTGCCGTCGGGGCTGGACGGGGCGGTCATCGGTCAGGACCGGCTGATCGTGGTCGCCGCCCCGTCCCACCCCTGGACCAGGCGCCGTACGGAGCTGACCGCCGCCGAACTCGCCGCCACCCCGCTGATCCTGCGCGAGCGCGGTTCCGGGACCCGCCAGGTGCTGGACGCGGCGCTCGCCCGGCACGGCGGCCTGGCCGATCCGCTCCTGGAACTCGCCTCGACCACCGCCGTGAAGGCGGCGGTGGTGAGCGAGGCGGCGCCGTCCGTCCTCAGCGAACTCGCCGTCGGTGAGGAGCTGACCGCGCGCCGGCTGGTGGAGATCCCGGTACGCGGGCTGCGGCTGGGCCGTGCGCTGCGCGCCGTGTGGCCCACGGGGCAGCGGCCCGCGGGCCCGGCCCGCGAACTGCTCGGGCTGACCCGCGGCGCGTCCTGAACGCCGGTGCTCCTGGCGGCCGGGGAGAGGGGCCGCCAAGCCGTGAACCACGGCTGCGCCGGGCGCTCACTCCGCCGGGGACGTCCCGCGTGCCGCGGCGACCAGCGCCTCCATCACCCGGGTGTCCTCCCCGGCCTCCGGGTGCCACTGCACCGCCAGCGCGAAGCCGTAGGCGCCCGGGAGTTCCAGCGCCTCGATGGTGCCGTCCTCCGCGTGCGCCGAGACCAGCAGCCCGCGGCCGATCCGGTCCACGGCCTGGTGGTGGTAGGTCGGCACGGCGACCGGCTCGGGCAGCGTACGGCCCAGCAGGGTGCCGGGGACCGGCTTGATCTCGTGCTCCGCGAAGACCCCGGGGGGCCCGGAGTGTCCGTCGAGGTGCTGGATGAGGGTGCCGCCCAGCGCCACGTTGAGCAGCTGGAGCCCCCGGCAGATGCCCAGCAGCGGGACGCCGCCCGCCAGCGCGGCCTCGATCAGGGCCAGTTCCCAGGCGTCCCGGTCGAGGGCGGGCGGGCCGGTGCGGGGGTGTGGCTCCGCGCCGTAGCGGGCCGGCTGGACGTCCGCGCCGCCGGCGACCACCAGACCGTCCAGGCGGGCGACGGTCGCTGCGGCGGTGGCCGGATCGCCCGGCGGCAGCAGCGCGGGCAGCCCGCCCGAGCGCTGCACCATCGCGGGGTACCCGGCGGGCACCAGCGCGGCGGGCAGCGTCCACACCCCCCACCGGGCCTCCTCCTGGTAGGTGCTGATGCCGATGAGGGGCTGGGACATGCGGTGTGGTCCTCCGTGGGTGGGGGTGGGTGCGGGGACGGGACGGGCCGGCCGGGAGGTCCCGGCCGGCCGTGGTGTCCCGGGGGTGCCGGTCAGTCGCGTGCGAGTTCGGCCTCCGCCGCCGCCAGCGCCGCGAACTCCTCCTCGGGCGCGGTGGCCACCAGCCGGTGCCGGGAGTAGAAGGCGAAGTAGGCGAGCGCCACGACGTAGACGCCGAGGGCGATGAAGGCGGCTTCCTTGTCGACCAGGAACGTCGCCACCAGCGCCGAGCAGGCCAGGACGAAGGCGACGGTCGAGGTCACCATGCCGCCGGGGGTGCGGTAGGGCCGGGCGAGGCCGGGTTCGCGGCGGCGCAGCACGATGTGCGAGAGCGCCATCAGCGCGTAGGAGATGGTGGCGCCGAAGACCGCGACATTGAGCATCCGGGCCCCGTCGCCGGTGGCCGCGGCCAGCGCGAAGCCCAGTGCGCCGGGCACCAGCAGGCCCAGGTAGGGGGCCTTGCGGCGGCTGGTCAGGGAGAGGAAGCGGGGCAGGTAGCCGGCCCGGGAGAGCGCGAACAGCTGGCGCGAACCGGCGAAGATGAGGGAGAAGAAGGAGGCCACCAGGCCCGCGAGACCGGCGTAGTTGACGACCCGGCTGACGGTGGTCGGCTTGCCGTCCGGCTGCAGTGCCTGGACCAGCGGATCGCCCACCGACTGGATCGCCGCCGAGCCGCGTGCGCCGGTCGCGGCGACAAAGGTGATCAGCGCGAGCAGCAGCAGGATGCCCATCGCGGCGGCCATCGCCTTGGGCAGCGAACGGGCCGGGTCCTTGGTCTCCTCGGCCGCCAGCGGCACGCCCTCGACACCCAGGAAGAACCACATGCCGAACGGGAAGGCCGCCCAGATCCCCAGCAGGCCGAACGGCAGCCAGGAGCTGGCCCCGAAGGCGCCCTCCTTGACGGGGATGTCGTTGAGCGCGTCGACATGGAACTCGGTCAGCGCGGCCAGTGCGAAGACGACCAGCGCGGCGACCGCGACGGCCGTGACGATCAGGCTGAAGCGCAGGGCCTCGCCCACGCCCCACAGATGGATGCCGATGAAGATCACGAAGCAGGCGAGATAGACCGGCCAGCTGGAGTGCAGCCCGAAGAGGCCGAGCGATTCGACGTAGTCACCGATGAAAATGGAGATCGCGGCGGGTGCCAGCACATACTCGATGAGGATGGCGGTGCCGGTCAGAAAGCCGCCCCAGGTACCCAGGGCGCGCCGGGCGAAGCCGTAGCCGCCGCCCGCGGTCGGCAGGATGGAGGCCAGCTCCGCCAGCGCGAAGACCAGACAGGTGTACATCAGGCCCATCAGGACGGCGGCGATCGCCAGGCCGCCGAAGCCGCCCTGGGCCAGACCGTTGTTCCAGCCCGAGAAGTCGCCGGAGACGACATAGGCGACGCCCAGGCCGGTCAGCAGCAGGGGGCCCGCGCTGCCGCGGCGGAGGGTCCGGCGCTCCAGATAGGTCTCGTCGGGCGATGTGCTGCCGGTGGCCCCGAGGGGCGGTGCGGTCTGCGATTCCGTGTTGTCGGCCATGAGCCGCTCCTGCCTCGCCGAGGGGGGAAATCGAGCAAAGGTTCAGCGGCATACCTTTGCTCTGGGGAGCGGTCCAGCGCAAGACCCGTGCGTAAAAGAATGGTTAACCCGGGCCCACGGACCGGCCGCCGCCCGGTGTCTCACGGCGGCGGCGCGGTCAGGAAGCCCCGCAGCAGCGCCGCGGTCCCGCAGCAGTGCTCCCGCATCACCTCGCGTGCCCCGTCCGCATCGCCCTCCAGCACCGCCTCGACCAGTGCGGTGTGCTGGGTCTGTGAATGCTCCAGGTTCCTGACCAGCAGCGGAATGCAGTCCAGAAGATCATTCACCCGCGCCCGCACCGCCGCGTACTGCGCCGCCAGCGACGGCGAGCCGGACAGCTCGGCGAGCGTCAGGTGCAGCAGGGTGTCGCGCCTGCGGTAGTCGGCGAGCGGGGCGTCCTGGGTCGCCGCGAGCGCCGCCCGCAGCCGGCCGCTCTGCTCGCCGGACAGCCCGTGGGCCGCGCACAGCCCCGCCGCGCCCACCTCCAGCACCTCCCGGAAGTGCAGGGTGTCCTCGACGTCGACCTTCTCGGTCCGGCGCCGCAGCTCGGCCTCGCCCGGGTTCTCCGTGCGCACCCGGACGAACGTGCCGCCGTAGCGCCCGCGCCGGCTCTCCACCAGGCCCTCGTCCTGCAGGACCTTCAGCACCTCGCGCAGGGTGACCCGGCTGATCTGCAGCCGCTCCGCCAACTCCCGCTCGGCGGGCAGCCGTTCGCCCTGGGGCACCAGGCCGAGCCGGACGATCTGGAGTATCTGTTCCAGGGCTTCCTCGAATCCGTTGCCCGCCCGCACCGGTCGCAGCACCGGTGCCAGCCGATCAGCCGCACTCTCCATCGACACCCCTTCCCAATCAATGGTTCGTGTGCCTACCTTATGACCTCCGGATGCAGTGACAGGAGGCAACACCGTGGCAGACCGCACGCCCCCACTCTCCGTCGAGGAGCTCAGGGTCCTCGTCGACGCCGGGGAGATCGACACTGTCGTCCTCGCCTTCACCGACATGCAAGGCAGGCTCCAGGGCAAGCGGTTCGCGGCCCGATACTTCCTCGACACCGTCCTCGAACACGGTACGGAGGGCTGCAACTACCTCCTCGCCGTCGACGTCGACCTCAACACCGTCGAGGGCTACCAGATGTCCTCCTGGGAGCGCGGCTACGGCGACTTCGCCATGCACGGCGACCCCGCCACCCTGCGCATCACCCCGTGGAACGCCGGCACCGCCCTGATCACCGCCGACCTCGCCTGGCATGACGGCTCCCCGGTCGTCGCCTCGCCCCGGCAGATCCTGCGCCGCCAGCTCGACCGGCTCGCCGAGCGCGGCTGGAGCGCCTTCGCCGGCACCGAGCTGGAGTTCATGCTCTTCAAGGACACCTACGAGGACGCCTGGTCGCGCGGCTACCGCGGGATGAACCCCGCCAACCAGCACAACAGCGACTACTCCGTCCTCGGCACCGGCCGCGTCGAGCCCGTGCTGCGCCGCATCCGCAACGAGATGGGCGCGGCCGGGATGACCGTCGAGTCCGCCAAGGGCGAGTGCAACCTCGGCCAGCACGAGATCGTGTTCGTCTACGACGAGGCGCTCACCACCTGCGACCAGCACAGCATCTACAAGACCGGCGCCAAGGAGATCGCCTCGCAGGAGGGCATGTCGCTCACCTTCATGGCGAAGTACGACGAGCGCGAGGGCAACTCCTGTCATATCCACCTCTCGCTCCAGGACGCGGAGGGGCGGCCGGTACTGGCCGACGACAACGGCCCGTACGGCATGTCGAAGACCATGCAGCACTTCCTGGCCGGCCAGGTCGCCGCGATGCGGGACTTCACCCTCCTCTACGCGCCCAACATCAACTCCTACAAGCGCTTCCGCCCCGGCTCCTTCGCGCCCACCGCCGTCGCCTGGGGCCCCGACAACCGCACCTGCGCCCTGCGGGTGGTCGGCCACGGCCGCGGCCACCGCCTGGAGAACCGCCTGCCCGGCGGCGACGTGAACCCCTACCTCGCGGTCGCCGGCATGGTCGCGGCCGGCCTGTACGGCATAGAGCACGAGCTGGAGCTCCCCGAGGCGACCACCGGCAACGCCTACACCGGCGACGCGGCCCATGTCCCCACCACCCTGCGCGACGCCGCGGAGCTGTGGGAGAACAGCGCCATCGCCCGGGAGGCCTTCGGCGACGAGGTCGTCGACCACTACCGCCACATGGCCCGCGTCGAGCAGAACGCCTACGACGCCGCCGTCACGGACTGGGAGCGCTTCCGCTCCTTCGAGCGCATGTAAGGAACCACCACCCGTGTTGCACGAGCTGAAGATCCTCAATCCGGCCACCGAGGAAGTGGTGGCCACCGTTCCCACCACCTCCCCCGAGGACGTCGATGCCGCGGTCCGCCGGGCGGCCGGAGCCCAGGCGGCCTGGGCCGCCGTGGCACCCGGCGACCGGGCCCGCATCCTGCGCCGGTTCGCCGAGGTCGTCGACGCCCACATCGACCCGCTCGCCGAGCTCGAACTGCGGGAGGCCGGCCACCCCCTGGGCAACGCCCGCTGGGAAGCCGGCAACGTCCGCGACCTGCTGCACTACGCCGCCGGGGGAGTGGAGCGCCTCACCGGCACCCAGATCCCGGTGGCGGGCGGACTGAACCTCACCATCCAGGAGCCGCTCGGCGTCGTCGCCGTCATCGCCCCCTGGAACTTCCCGATGCCGATCGCCGCCTGGGGCACCGCGCCCGCGCTCGCGGCCGGCAACGCGGTGCTGCTCAAGCCCGCCGAGACCACCCCGCTCACCGCGCTCCGGCTCGCCGAACTCGCCCTGGAGGCCGGGCTCCCCGAGGGCCTCTTCCAGGTCCTGCCCGGCGAGGGGGCGGTCACCGGCACCGCACTGGTCGACCACCCCGGCGTCGCCAAGGTCGTCTTCACCGGCTCGACCACCACCGGCCGGCAGATCGCCGCCCGCTGCGCCACCCAGACCAAGCGGCTCACCCTCGAACTCGGCGGCAAGAGCCCCAACATCGTCTTCGCCGACGCCGATGTCGAGGCCGCCGCGGCCGCCGCCCCCGGCTCCTTCCTCGACAACACCGGCCAGGACTGCTGCGCCCGCAGCCGCATCCTGGTCCAGCGCTCCGTCTACGACCGCTTCATGGAGCTGCTGGAGCCCGCCGTCAAGGCGTTCAGGGTCGGCGACCCGGCCGATCCCGCGACGCAGATGGGCCCGCTGATCTCCGCCGCCCAGCGCGAGCGGGTGCGGTCCTTCGTCCCCGAGGACGCACCGGCCGCCATCCGCGGCGAGGCGCCCGCCGGCAAGGGCTTCTGGTACCCCGCCACCGTCCTGGAGGGCCGCCCCGGCGACCGTACCGCCGTCGAGGAGATCTTCGGCCCGGTCGCGGTCGTCCTCCCCTTCGAGGACGAGGCCGACGCGGTCCGGATCGCCAACGACACCGACTACGGGCTGGCCGGGTCGCTGTGGACCCGGGACGTCGGCCGGGCGCTGCGGGTCTCGCGCGCCGTCGCGGCCGGCAATCTCTCGGTCAACTCCCACAGCGCCGTGCGCTACTGGACCCCCTTCGGCGGGTTCAAGCAGTCCGGTCTCGGCCGCGAGCTGGGCCCCGACGCACTGACCCCCTTCACCGAGACCAAGAACATCTTCATCAGCACCGAGGAGAGCAAGTGACCGACCAGACCGCAGTGTGCCGCCGCCTCGTCGGCCGTACCGCCGTGATCACCGGAGCCGGCAGCGGCATCGGCCTGGCCACCGCCCGCCGACTGTCCTCCGAAGGCGCCAACGTCGTCTGTGCCGACATCGACGAGGTGGCGGGCAAGGCCGCCGCCGAAGAGGTCGGCGGCACCTACGTCCAGGTCGATGTGACCGACTCCGACCAGGTCGAGGCGCTCTACAAGACCGCCTTCGACACCTACGGCTCGGTCGACATCGCCTTCAACAACGCCGGTATCTCGCCGCCCGACGACGACTCGATCCTCACCACCGGCCTGGACGCCTGGAAGCGCGTCCAGGAGGTCAACCTGACCTCGGTCTACCTCTGCTGCAAGCACGCGCTGCCCTACATGCAGCGCCAGGGCCGGGGCTCCATCATCAACACCGCGTCCTTCGTGGCCGTGATGGGCGCCGCCACCTCCCAGATCAGCTACACCGCCTCCAAGGGCGGCGTGCTGTCCATGTCCCGCGAACTGGGCGTGCAGTTCGCCCGCGAGGGCATCCGGGTCAACGCCCTGTGCCCGGGGCCGGTCAACACCCCGCTGCTGAAGGAGCTGTTCGCCAAGGACCCCGAGCGGGCCGCGCGCCGCCTGGTGCACGTCCCCGTCGGCCGGTTCGCCGAGCCCGAGGAGATCGCCTCCGCGGTCGCCTTCCTCGCCAGCGACGACTCCTCGTTCGTCAACGCCGCCGAGTTCCTGGTGGACGGCGGTATCGCGGGCGCCTACGTCACCCCGCTGTAACCGCCCGCAGGTCCCTTCCGTATAACTGCCATGACGGCCGGGTGTCGCTCGACGCCCGGCCGTTGTGCGTACCGTCCGCCTCGGTTCTTCGTACGACAGGAGTGTGATCCATGCTCAGCAAGCGTCGCTGGCTGGCGGCGGGTGCCGCCCTCGCGGTCGCGGGAGGAGGCCTGGTGGCCGCCCAGACGGCCACCGCGGACCAGAACCCGCGCACCTGCCCCACCCTCAAGGTCTCCAAGGGCTGGTACGGCAAGAACCGCGCGGCACTCCAGAAGATGATCGACGAGCGCGGCAGCTGCGCCGGCCCCGGCGGCGCCCGCCCGGTCGCCACCTTCGACTGGGACAACACCGTCGTCAAGAACGACGTCTCCGACGCCACGCTCGCCTGGGCCCTGCGCCACGACAAGCTGCTGCAGCCCAAGAGCTGGCAGGCCACCAACAAGTGGCTTACCGCGGACGCGCACCGCGCGCTCACCAAGGCCTGCGGCACCACCGTGCCGGCCGGCCGTCCGCTGCCCACCTCGAAGGACACCGCCTGCACCGACGAGATCCTCGACGTCTACCAGGACGCCGAGACCTCCACCGGCAAGAAGGCCTTCACCGGCGAGTGGAACCACCGCCGCACGGTCCCCGAGTACGTCTGGATCACCCAGCTGTTCGCCGGGCACAGCCCCGCCACCCTCACCTCGTACGCCCGGCAGGCGCGCGCGGAGAACCTCAAGGCGCCCATCGGCACCGAACAGACCGTGGGCACCCACAAGATGGCGGGCTACATCCGCTACTACGACCAGCAGAAGGACCTGATCCGCACGCTCAGGGCCGCCGGCTTCGACGTGTACATCGTCTCCGCGTCCGCCGAGCCGATCGTCCGGGCCTGGGCGCCCGGCGTGGGCCTGGACCGCGACCACGTCATCGGCATCCGCAACCTCGTCGACCACGGCCGGCTCACCACCGGCGTCCAGGGCTGCGGCGACGTCACGGACACCCACGGCGAGGTCCTGACGTACATGGACGGCAAGCGCTGCTGGATCAACCAGGAGATCTACGGCGTCAAGGGCGCCAAGGCCTGGCAGCAGCAGGACCGGGCACACCGCCCCGCCCTCGCGGCCGGTGACGCCGAGACCGACGTCACCTTCGTCGGCGACGCCACCGGGGCCCACCTGGTGCTCAACCGCAACAAGACCGAGTTCATGTGCCGGGCGTACGACAACAGCGACCGACGCTGGCTGGTCAACCCGATGTTCATCGAGCCGAACGAGCGCCAGGCCGACCCGTACCCCTGCGCGACCACCGGCTACACCCGGCCGGACGGCACCCTCGGCCCGGTCCGCCGCGCCGACGGCAGCATCGTGCCCGACCAGCAGGACCGCATCCACGGCTGATGCGGGACGGCTGAGCCAAGGAGGGGCGCGCCTTCACAGGAAGGTGTGCCCCTCCCCGCGGTACGTCGGCACGGTGTCCACCACCCGGTCCCCGTCGATCAGCCGCAGCTCGCCGAACCGCTCGCACAGCTCACCGGCCTTCGCGTGCCGGAACCACACCTTGTCGCCGATCCGCAGCCCGTCGGCGGCCGGCCCCAGCAGCGGCGTCTGCACCTCGCCGGGGCCCTCCTGCGGGTCGTAGCGCAGCCCGGCCGGCAGATACGGCACCGGCAGCCGGTCCGGCCCCGCCACGCCCGACGCCGGATAGCCGCCGCCCAGCACCGTCACCACCCCCGGGCCCGGCCGGCGCACCACCGGCTGGGCGAACAGCGCCGCCGGACGCCCGCTGAACGAACGGAAGTTGTCGAACAGCCGCGGTACATACAGCCCCGACCCGGCCGCGATCTCGGTGACCGCCGCCTCCGCCGCGGTGTGCTGCACACTGCCGGTCCCGCCGCCGTTGACGAACTCCAGCCGCGGCGCCACCTCCCGCACCGCGCGGACCGCCGCCCAGCGCCGCTGCGCCAGCTCCCGGCGCGCCGCCGCCTGCATCACCCGGATCGCCCGCGAGAACACCGGCTTGCCCGCGACCTCGTCACCGACACCCGCCACATGCCCCTCGTACGCCATCAGCCCCACCAGCCGGAACCCCGGGCGGCGCACCACCGACCGGGCCAGCGCCGCCAGCTGGCCGGGGGAGCGCAGCGGGGAACGGCGGGCACCGACCCGCACTCTCCCGGCCAACGGACGGTAGGACGTGTCGAGTTCCAGGCACACCCGGATCTCCTCGCCCGCCCCGCCGGCCGGCCGGGCCTCGTCGATCAGATCCAGCTGCGCCGGGTCGTCGATCATCACCGTCACCGCCGCCGCGAGTTCCGGAGCCGCGGTCAGTTCGGCGAAGCCCGCCCGGTCCGCCGACGGATACGCCAGCAGCACGTCCGGGAAGCCCGAGCGCGCCAGCCACAGCGACTCGGCGAGCGTGAAGCTCATGATCCCGGCGAAGCCGTCCATGGCCAGTACCCGCTCCAGCAGCGCCCGGCAGCGCACCGACTTGCTCGCCACCCGGATCGGCTTGCCCCTGGAACGGCGCACCAGATCGGCCGCGTTGGCGTCGAAGGCCCGCAGGTCCACGACGGCCAGCGGCGCATCGAGGGAGGCGGTGGCCCGGTCGTAGAGCGCTTTGTCGGCATCCGCGTCGGATGTGTACGGGGACATGGGCGCAGCCTGCCAGACCCCACTACCACTGGGTAGGGGAGAGATTGCGACAGAGCGGACAGGGGTTGGAGCACCGGCTGCGCCAGCCCTTAGAGTGGCCCGACACCGCAACCAGCAGGTCAGCGGCGTGTTGTCCGGATACGAACCACCGTGCCCCGATTGCGGATCGGGCCGGGGGCAAGCGGTGCAAGGGGGAGCACGGGTGAGCACCGACGCCGAATTCGCCGATGCCCGGCACATTCCACCGATACCCCCGCAGCCGCCCCGGCGGCCCGTTCCGGCCGGCACGCCGGCGCCGGAGGGGGACCCGCAGACCGCCGTGCTGCGCCGGGTGCCGGCCGATCCCTCGGTACCGGCCCCCGGGACGCCCACCGCAGCGCGCCGCGTCCCGCCGCGCCCCACGGCACCGCCGCCCGCCGCGGCCCCCACGCCCCCGCCCGCCGCGCCCCGCGTACCCCCGCCCGCCGGTGCGCAGCCGCCCCGCCCGGACCGGGTGCCCGGACCCCCGGCCCCCGCCGGAGCGGCCGCCCCTGCCCCGCCGCCGCCCGCCGGCCGCCCCGTCACCTTCCGCGACACCGCCGCCTTCCACCTCGCCAACAGCCAGAACCTGTGGAGCGACGACCGCGCCACCGGCGCCGCGCCGGGCGCCCCCGCGGCGCCCGGAAGCCCCGCGCCCCGGCCCGCAACCACCGCTCCGCACCGCGGAGTTGCACCGGGCGCGCCGACGGGTCCCCGGCCCCCGTCCGCCCGCCGCCCCGGCCCCCGGCTGCTCGGCGCCGCGGCCTGCCTCGTCCTCGGCATCGGCCTGGTCGGCGGCGCCGCGGCCGGGAGCTGGCTCACCGACGAGGCCGACGCCGCCCCGCCCACCGCGGCGGCCACCTTCGCCAAGGGCCGCGACGTCTGGCACAACACCCCCGTCGACCGGCTCTTCCCGCGCACCGTCAACGGCCTGGGCGCCGGCCCCGGCGGCGCCGACCGGACCTGGACCCGGATCGCCGTCGCCCCGGACAGCGGCTGCCGTGCCGCCTACGACCCGAAGCTCGCCGCGGCGCTGCTCCGGGCCGGCTGCGAACGGCTGCTGCGCGCCACCTACGCCGATGCCACCCGCAGCAGCGTCATCACGGTCGGAGCACAGACCACCCGGACCGACCAGCCGGGAATGATGGCCCTCAACACCCGCTTCAGCACCGGGAGTCTGGGCACCCGCACCGACCTGCTGCCGCTGTCGTACGCCGCCAAGGGCACCGCCGCCGAGGACTTCGGCCGCGCCCAGCGCGCCAGTTGGACCGTACGCATCCTCACCGACATCCCGGTCGTGGTCTTCGCGGTCTCCGGCTTTGCCGACGGCCGCGCCGTCACCGACCCGCAGCCCGCCGAGGACGCGGTCCGGCCCGGCGCCACCACCGCCCCCGCCGAATCCGGCCTGGGACACGACGCCAAGGGCCTGGCGGACCGCATCGGGACGGACTTCCGCAAGGCGGCCGGCGGCACCACGCAGACCACGGAGGCACCGTCATGACGTACCCCGTGCTGCGCGCCGCCGCGCTCGCCCTGGCCTCCGCTGCGCTCGCCGTCCTGCCCGCCGTCCCGGCACGGGCCGACGCCCTCCGCGACCAGCAGTGGGCCCTCGACGCCGTGCACGCCGAGCGGGCCTGGAACACCACCAAGGGCGAGGGCGTCACCGTCGCGGTCCTGGACACCGGGGTGGACTCCAACCACCCCGACCTGGAAGGACAGGTGGAACCGGAGCGGGACCTGGTGGGCTTCGGGGCCGGCCCCGGCGACGGCGCCTGGGCCCGGCACGGCACCGGAATGGCCAGCATCATCGCGGGTCACGGCCACGGCAGGGGCCGGGGGGACGGGGTGCTCGGACTCGCCCCGGAGGCGAAGATCCTGCCGGTCCGGGTGATCCTGGAGGACGACGACCCGCAGCGCGGCCGGGCCCGTACGGAGAAGGCCGGCGCACTCGCCGACGGCATCCGCTGGGCCGCTGACCACGGCGCCGACGTGATCAACATGTCGCTGGGCGACGACAGCGAGTCCGCCCACCCCGAACCCCGCGAGGACGCCGCCATCCAGTACGCCCTCGGCAAGGGCATCCCCGTCGTCGCCTCCGCGGGCAACGGCGGCGAGAAGGGCAACCACGTCTCCTACCCCGCCGCCTACCCGGGCGTCATCACCGCCACCGCCGTCACCCACCTGGGCGGCCGCGCCCGGTTCTCCACCCGCCACTGGTACGCCACGGTCAGCGCGCCCGGCTTCGACATCGTCATGGCCGCCCCCGAGGACGACTACCTCTCCGGCTGGGGCACCAGTCCCGCCGCCGCCTTCGTCTCCGGCGCCGTCGCCCTGCTCCGCTCCGCGCACCCCGACCTGAGCCCGGCCCAGATCCGCCGGGTGCTCACCTCCACCGCGCAGGACAGCCCCGAGGGCGGCCGGGACGACGACTACGGCGCGGGCCTGATCGACCCCGCCGCCGCGCTCGACGCGGCAGCCGACCTCCGGCCCACGCCCCAGAAGCCGTCCCCCGCCGCCTACACCGACCGCTACTTCGGCCCCGGCCCCACCGCGGACGACACCGAGGACACCGCCACCCCCTGGCTCCCCTGGACCGCCGGCGCCGCGGGCCTGGTCCTCCTCGCGGCCGCCGCCGTCCTCTGGCGCAACCGCTCCTTCGGCCACTGACCCGCCCCCGGGGCCCCTGGAAGGCCACCCGATACGCTCGGGCGGTGCAGAAGAACATTCCCGACCCCGGTTTCGCCGACGACGACGGCTCCGCCGACCCGGCACTGGCCGCGGCCCTGGCGGCGTACGACCGGGACCGGAGCGACGAGCCCGAGCTGCTGACGGCGCTGGCCGGCGCCCGCGTCCTGGTGCCCGTGGTGGCCGTCCTCGGCGAGGTCGAGACCGGACCCGACGGCCTGCGCCGGGAGAAGACCAGCGACATGGCCGTCCCCACCCTCCAGGCCCCGGACGGCCGCCGCGCCCTCCCCGCCTTCACCTCCACGGAGACCCTCCAGCGCTGGCGCGCCGACGCCCGCCCGGTCGCGGTCCCGCTGCCGCAGGCCCTGCTCGCCGCCTCCCACGAGCAGGCCGACACCGTGGTCGTCGACCTGGCGGGCCCGGTGACCTACCAGCTCACCGGCCCCGCGCTGCGCGCGCTCGCCGAGGGCCGCACCACCGCCGACCCGCTCGCGGACCCGGCCGTCACCGACGCCCTGCGCGCCCTGCTCGACGCCGAGCCCGCGGTGCTCCTCGCCCGCCTCACACCCTCCGCCGAGACCGACGGCACGCTCGCCCTCGGCCTCGCCCCCGGCGCCCCCGCCACCGAGGTGGCCCAGCGGCTGGCCCGCGCCCTGGCCGCCGACGAGGCGCTGCGCGCCCGGCTGGTCCGCGGCCTGGACCTGGCCCTGCTGCCGCCCGGCGGCGCCACGGCCGGGGAACCGCTCTACCGGCGCTGACACTCCACGCCGGGGGCCCGGAGCCCCCGGCCGGGCCCCCGGCCGTCAACGGGCGGGTTCGTCTCCAGGGCCGCACAATGCGAGGAGAGCTCAAGATCCACGCGAGAAGAGCGGAGCCCCCATGGAGAAGACGGAGATCTCGACGGTACTGACCCGCACGGTCGTATCCGAGTTCCTCGGCACCCTGCTCCTGGTGTTCTTCGCCGTCGGCTCGGCAGTGCTGGCGGGCGAGTACATCGGGACCTTCGGCATCGCCCTGGCCTTCGGCTTCACCATGGTGGCGCTGGCCTACGCCCTCGGCCCGGTCTCGGGCTGCCACTTCAACCCCGCGGTGACCCTGGGCATGCTGCTGTCCCGCCGCATCACCCTGCGGACGGCCACCGAGTACTGGATCGCCCAGGTGGTCGGCGCCATCGCCGGCGCCGCGCTGCTCTTCCTGGTCGCCAAGCAGATCCCCGGCCTGCAGACCCACGCCTCCTTCGGCACGAACGGCTGGGGCGACCGCTCGGCGGTCCACCTCAACCTCGGCGGCGCCTTCGTCGCGGAGATACTGATGACCTTCCTGCTCGTCTACGTGTGGCTGGCGGTCACCCACAAGGTGGCCGTGATCGGCTTCAACGGCATGGCGATCGGACTGGCCCTGGCCACCGTCCACCTCATCGGCGTCCCGCTGGACGGCACCTCGGTGAACCCGGCGCGCTCCATCGGCCCGGCGCTGTTCGCCGGCGGCGCGGCCATCACCCAGCTGTGGCTGTTCATCGTCGCGCCCCTGATCGGCGCCGCCATCGCGTCGGTGGTGCACCAGCTCACCCACCCGCCGCACGAGCCGGTCCTCGTCGCCGACGAGGCGATGCCCCAGCAGCCCACGGCCGCGCCCGAAGACCTGCCCTGAGCGCGGCGCCCGCACCCGCACGGCGACGGGCCCCGGCCGTATCCCCGGCCGGGGCCCGTCGTCGTGTTGTGGGCGCGGCGTCCGCCGCCCGGCTCAGCCGTGGACCGGGCCGGTGTACTTCTCCCCGGGGCCCTGGCCCGGCTCGTCCGGCACGACCGAGGCCTCGCGGAACGCCAGCTGCAGCGACTTCAGCCCGTCCCGCAGCGGCGCCGCGTGGTACGAGCCGATCTCGGTGGCGCTGGCGGTGACCAGCCCGGCCAGCGCCTGGATGAGCTTGCGCGCCTCGTCGAGGTCCTTGTGGGCCTCGCCCTCCTCGGCGAGCCCGAGGTTGACCGCCGCCGAACTCATCAGATGCACCGCGACCGTGGTGATCACCTCGACCGCCGGCACCTCCGCGATGTCACGGGTCATGGCGTCGAAGTCGGTAGGTGCTGCGCCGGGCTGCTGCGGGGTCTGGTCACTCATGTCTTCGGGCTTCTTCCTGCTGAGGGGTCGGGTCCAGCCTATGGGCAGCGCCTCCGGACCCCGCGTCCGGGAGTGTCATCCTGGTCACGGCGTGGGCCGGTGGCCGCACAGAAGTGGGTGCCACCCCTTGACTCGTGTATTCTGGTGTTCCGACCGGCCGGACACGCATGTGACCGGCCCACAAGTGGAGGCTCCGATCTCCCACCCGACCGACCTCACGGTTGGCGGGTCAATGGTCCGGCTGCGCCCCGCGGAGACTTCGCGGCGGTGCTCCAGATCCACGTGGAGCCCCGCCTGTGTCCCGTCCGGGGCGTTTTGCATGTACCGGCGCGGTTGGTCACACCGAAAAGACGTTACGCGGCAGTCCGCCAGGCCGTCGCGTGGTGCTACCGAGGAGGATCCATCAGCGCCGAGCCCCGCATCAACGACCGGATTCGCGTTCCCGAAGTGCGACTTGTCGGTCCCAGCGGCGAGCAGGTCGGGATTGTTCCGCTTGCCAAGGCCCTTGAGCTTGCTCAGGAGTACGACCTCGACCTGGTCGAGGTGGCGGCGAACGCTCGCCCGCCCGTCTGCAAGCTCATGGACTACGGCAAGTTCAAGTACGAGTCGGCCATGAAGGCCCGTGAGGCGCGCAAGAACCAGGCGCACACGGTCATCAAGGAGATGAAGCTCCGGCCGAAGATCGACCCGCACGACTACGACACCAAAAAGGGTCACGTCGTCCGGTTCCTCAAGCAGGGTGACAAGGTCAAGATCACGATCATGTTCCGTGGTCGCGAGCAGTCCCGCCCCGAGCTGGGCTTCCGGCTGCTGCAGCGGCTCGCGTCCGACGTGGAGGACCTCGGCTTCATCGAGTCGAATCCGAAGCAGGACGGCCGAAACATGATCATGGTCCTCGGTCCGCACAAGAAGAAGACCGAGGCGATGGCCGAGGCCCGCGAGGCGCAGGCCGCCCGCAAGGCGGAGCGCCATGGTGGAGCTCCCGCGGAGGAGCCCGCCGAGGAGCCCGCCGAGGCGTGATCCCCGAGGCGTGAGCCCCGGTTCACGCCGGGGTCCCCCGTCCCGGACAGCAATCGATATACATGACGCTCCCGCTCGCCGGATTCGTGCCTGCGGGAGCGCCCCTGACGAGGAGAGAACGGCGCATGCCGAAGAACAAGACGCACAGCGGTGCCAGCAAGCGCTTCAAGATCACCGGCTCCGGCAAGGTGCTCCGCGAGCGCGCCGGCAAGCGCCACCTGCTCGAGCACAAGTCGTCCCGCGTGACGCGTCGCCTCACCGGCAACGCCGAGATGGCCCCGGGCGACGCCGCGAAGATCAAGAAGCTTCTCGGCAAGTGAGCCGACGCGCCCCACACACTGGAGGGGGCGCGCGACTCGGACCGGGACCCAATCGATTCGGGCCGTGTGACGACAACCACGGCCCCGCTACAAGGAGTTAACAAGTGGCACGCGTCAAGCGGGCAGTCAACGCCCACAAGAAGCGCCGGGCGATCCTCGAGCAGGCCAGCGGCTACCGTGGCCAGCGCTCCCGCCTGTACCGCAAGGCGAAGGAGCAGGTCACCCACTCCCTCGTCTACAACTACAACGACCGCAAGAAGCGCAAGGGCGACTTCCGTCAGCTGTGGATTCAGCGGATCAACGCTGCTGCCCGCGCCAACGGCATGACCTACAACCGCTTCATCCAGGGTCTGAAGGCCGCCAACATCGAGGTGGACCGCAAGATCCTGGCCGACCTCGCGGTCAACGACGCCAACGCGTTCGCCGCGCTCGTCGAGGCCTCGCAGAAGGCGCTTCCGAGCGACGTCAACGCCCCGAAGGCTGCCTGAACTTCAGCCTGACGACGTAGTGACGGACCCGCAGGCCCCGGCCTGCGGGTCCGCCGCTTTTCCGGACCCGGCCCCGCCCGCGCGGCCGGACCGGAACCCCCACGCACCGCCGAACAACAGAAGCGAGCCGCCGCCCATGGGCACCCCCGAGCTGATCTCCCCGCGTTCCCCGCGCGTCACCGCCGCCCGGCGGCTGGCCCGCCGTGCCTTCCGCGGCAAGGAGCGCCGGTTCATCGCCGAGGGCCCGCAGGCCGTACGGGAGGCCATCGCGCACCGCACGGGCGGTACGCCCACGCTCACCGAGCTGTTCGCCACCGTCGAGGCCGCCGAGCGGCACGCCGACATCGTCGAGGCGGCCCGCGCGGCCGGGGTGCGGGTGCACCACGCCGACGACCGGACCGTCGCCGACATCTCCCAGACGGTCACCCCGCAGGGCCTGCTCGGCGTCTGTGACTTCCTCGACTCGCCGTTCGAGGAAATCCTGGCCGCCCGCCCGCAGTTGGTCGCGGTGCTCGCCAACGTCCGGGACCCCGGCAACGCCGGTACGGTGCTGCGCTGCGCGGACGCCGCGGGCGCCGACGCGGTCGTGCTGACCGACGCCTCCGTGGACCTCTACAACCCCAAGTCCGTACGGGCCTCGGTCGGTTCGCTCTTCCACCTTCCGGTCGCGGTGGGCGTCCCGGTCGAGCGGGTGGTGAGCGGACTGCGGTCCGCCGGTGTGCGCATCCTCGCCGCCGACGGCGCGGGCGACCGTGACCTGGACGCCGAGCTGGACAGCGGCTCCATGGGCGGGCCCAGCGCCTGGGTCTTCGGCAACGAGGCCTGGGGCCTTCCCGAGGAGACCCGGGCGCTGGCGGACGCCGTGGTGCGGGTGCCGATCCACGGCAGGGCCGAGAGCCTCAACCTCGCGACGGCCGCCGCGGTCTGCCTCTACGCGTCCGCCCGCGCCCAGCGCGGTCCCGGCGGCTGCCGCGCGGTGTCACCCGCCTGAGGGGTGTCCCCCGATCTTCGGGGCACTTCCGGTGCGAGCTAGTAGGCTTGCGTGCTCGGGGGCCCGGAAGGGGGTTACGGGGATGAGTGCGCGGACTTCCGGAACCGCAGTCACCGCTGACGGCCGTCGGCCCGACGGGACGGTGCGCGTGCCGTCGCCCGCTCCGGCCGGGGGACCGGACGCCCTAGGTGCCGGTTTCGGGCTGGAGCCCGACGATCTGCCCGACGGCCTGGTCGTCGCCGATGAGACCGGCCGGGTGATCTGCTTCAACGCCGCCGCGGCCAGGATCACCGACATCGCCCCCGAGGACGCCGTCGGCCGCCCCCTCGAACACGCCCTGCCGCTCCAGGACATCGAGGGCCGCCGCTGGTGGCGGCTCACCGACCCCTATGGCGGCCTCGCCATCCGCCGCGGCCAGCCCGAGCGCAATCTGCTGCTCGGCGGCCGCGAGGTGCTGGTCTCCGCCCGCTATGTCCGCAGCCGCCCGACCGGGCCCGTCCAGCGGCTGGTGATCGCGCTGCGCGGCACCGAGGCCCGGCGCCGTACGGAGCTCAGCCACGCCGAGCTGATCGCCACCGTCGCCCATGAACTGCGCTCGCCGCTGACCTCCGTCAAGGGCTTCACCGCCACCCTCCTCCAGAAGTGGGAGCGCTTCACCGACGACCAGAAGCGGCTGATGCTGGAGACGGTGGACGCCGACGCCAACCGCGTCACCCGGCTGATCGCCGAGCTGCTGGACATCTCCCGGATCGATTCGGGGCGGCTGGAGGTGCGCCGGCAGCGGGTCGACATGAGCGCCGCGGTCCGCCGGCACGTCCAGGCGCAGACCACCGCAGGCCAGCGCCCCGACCGTTTCCTGATCCGGATGCTGGAACCGCTGCCCGATCTGTGGGCGGACCCGGACAAGGTGGACCAGGTCCTGGGCAACCTGCTGGAAAATGCGGTGCGCCACGGCGAGGGAACCGTCACCATCGAGGTCGGACCGGTAACGGACGCGACCAGCACAGAGGGGACGAGCGTCACCGTGAGCGACGAGGGCCCCGGCATCCCGGAGGAATCGATGAGCCGCGTGTTCACCCGCTTCTGGCGGGGCAGCAAGCGCGGCGGCACCGGCCTGGGCCTCTACATCGTCAAGGGCATCGTCGAGGCCCACGGCGGGACGATCACGGTCGGCCGCGCCCCGGCCGGCGGCGCGCAGTTCCGATTTAGCCTGCCCGTCGCGACGCCGGCCTTTATGGCCTGAAGCGGAAGCGGCGGGCGCCCCGCGGGGGCGCGGACCGGCCGCGCGGCCCGTCCCCCTTAGACTTGACCTTTGGCACCTTTGGCGCACAGGCATCGCGGGCACACGCGGGCTCGGCATCCCACGTTCGTGATCGACGTTCGTCATCGACGTTTGTGATCGAACAGCCGAGGCGACGCGAGCCAAGCCAAGCCAGTCCACCGGAAGCACGGGAAGAGATGTCCGCACCCAATAAGTCGTACGACCCTGTCGAGGTCGAAGCCCTGAAACCGGAAGAGATCGCCGCACGGCTGGACGAGGCGCTGGCCGCCATCGCCGCCGCGGGTGACCTCGACGCGCTCGCCCAGGCGAAGATCGCGCACACCGGTGGCACCTCGCCGCTCGCGCTCGCCAACCGCGAGATCGGCGCCCTGCCCCCGCAGGCCAAGGCGGAGGCCGGCAAGCGCGTCGGCCAGGCCCGTGGCCGGGTGAACCAGGCGCTCAAGGTCCGCCAGGAGGAGCTGGAGGCGGAGCGCGACGCCCGCGTGCTGGTCGAGGAGGCGGTGGATGTCACGCTGCCCTACGACCGCATCCCGGCCGGCGCCCGGCACCCGCTGACCACCTTCATGGAGCGGGTCGCGGACGTCTTCGTGGCCATGGGCTACGAGGTCGCCGAGGGCCCCGAGGTCGAGGCGGAGTGGTTCAACTTCGACGCCCTGAACTTCGTGCCCGACCACCCGGCGCGCCAGATGCAGGACACCTTCTTCGTCCAGGGCGCGGGCACCGAGGGCGACGAGTCCGGCGTCGTGCTGCGCACCCACACCTCGCCGGTGCAGGCCCGTACGCTCGTCGACCGCGAGCCGCCGGTCTATGTCGTCTGCCCGGGGCGGGTCTACCGCACCGACGAGCTGGACGCCACGCACTCGCCGGTCTTCCACCAGATCGAGCTGCTCGCCGTCGACGAGGGCCTGACCATGGCCGACCTCAAGGGCACCCTCGACCACATGGTCCGGGCGCTGTTCGGCCCCGACATGAAGACCCGGCTGCGGCCGAACTACTTCCCGTTCACCGAGCCGTCCGCCGAGATGGACATGGTCTGCTACGTCTGCCGTGGCGCGTCCGTGGGCAACCCCGACCGTCCCTGCCGCACCTGCTCCAGCGAGGGCTGGATCGAGCTGGGCGGCTGCGGAATGGTCAACCCCAAGGTGCTCATCGCCTGCGGCGTCGACCCGGAGAAGTACAGCGGCTTCGCCTTCGGGTTCGGCATCGACCGGATGCTGATGTTCCGGCACAACGTGGAAGACATGCGTGACATGTTCGAAGGCGACGTCCGGTTCACCCGGCCGTTCGGGATGGAGATCTGATGCGGGTCCCGCTTTCTTGGCTGCGGGAGTACGTCGACCTGCCGGCGACGGAGACCGGCCGTGACGTACAGGCCAAGCTCATCGCCGTCGGCCTGGAGGTCGAGACCGTCGAGCGCCTCGGCGAGGGCCTCAAGGGTCCGCTCGTCGTCGGCCAGGTGCTGACCATCGAGGAGCTGGAGGGCTTCAAGAAGCCGATCCGCTTCTGCACGGTGGATGTCGGCCAGGCCAATGGCACCGGCGAGCCCCAGGAAATCGTCTGCGGCGCGCGGAACTTCGCCGTCGGCGACAAGGTCGTGGTGGTCCTCCCCGGCGCCGTGCTGCCCGGCGACTTCAAGATCGCCGCGCGGAAGACGTACGGCAAGAAGTCGCACGGCATGATCTGCTCGGGCGACGAGCTGGGCATGGGCGACGACGGTACGCACGGCATCATCGTGCTGCCGCCGGAGTACGAGGTCGGCACCGACGCGATCGAGCTGCTGGAGCTCGTCGACGAAGTGCTGGACATCGCCGTCACCCCGGACCGCGGCTACTGCCTGTCGATGCGCGGGGTGGCCCGCGAGGCCGCCACCGCGTACGGCCTGCCGCTGCGCGACCCGGCGCTGCTGGACGTGCCGCCGCCGAACTCCTCCGGCTACCCCGTCCAGGTCGCCGACCCGCTGGGCTGCGACCGCTTCACCGCCCGTACGGTCACCGGCCTGGAGCCCGGCGCGCGCACCCCGCTGTGGATGCAGCGCCGCCTCCAGAAGGCCGGGATGCGCCCGGTCTCGCTGGCCGTCGACATCACCAACTACGTGATGCTGGAGCTCGGCCAGCCGCTGCACGCCTACGACCGCACCAGCGTCGACGGCCCGATCGGCGTCCGCCGGGCGACTGCGGGCGAGCAGCTGACCACGCTGGATGGCACCAAGCGGGTGCTGGACGCCGCCGACCTGGTCATCACCGACAACCGCGGGCCCATCGGCCTCGCGGGTGTCATGGGCGGCGCCAACACCGAGATCGCGGGCGGGGTCACCGACCCGGAGACCGGCGAGCAGCGCGGCACCACCGATGTCGTGATCGAGGCCGCGCACTTCGACGCGCTCTCCATCGCCCGTACGGCCCGCCGCCACAAGCTGTCCTCGGAGGCCGCCAAGCGCTTCGAGCGCGGGGTGGACCCGGAGGCCGCGTCCGCCGCCGCGCAGCGCACCGTCGACCTGCTGGTGCTGCTCGCGGGCGGCACCGCAGGGGACGGCGTCACCGAGGTCGTCACGCCCCGCGGGCCGCGCACGATCACCCTCTCCGCCGACCACCCGGACAAGGTCGCCGGTGTCGCCTACGGCCGGGAGACCGTCGTCCGCCGCCTCCAGCAGGTCGGCTGCGACGCCTACGGCCAGGACGAGCTGGTCGTGACCGTGCCGTCGTGGCGGCCGGACCTCAGCGAGCCCAACGACCTGGCCGAAGAGGTCATCCGGCTGGAGGGCTACGAGAACCTGCCCTCCACCCTCCCGAAGCCGCCGGCCGGCCGCGGGCTGACCGAGCGTCAGCGGCTGCACCGCCGGGTCGGCCGGGCGCTGGCCGGGGCAGGCTACGTCGAGGCCCTGAACTACCCGTTCACCGGCTCGCACGTGCTCGACCAGCTCGGCATCGAGCCGGACGACCCGCGCCGCACGGCCGTCACCCTCGTCAACCCGCTCTCCGACGAGGAGCCCGACCTCCGGACGACGCTGATCCCGGGTCTGCTGAACGCGCTGCGCCGCAACTACGGCCGGGGCACCCACGACCTGGCGCTCTTCGAGACCGGTCCGGTCTTCCGGGCGACCGGGGACGAGCAGCCGGCCAGCCGGCTGGTCGTCGACCGCCGGCCGACCGACGACGAGATCGCCTCGCTGGACGCCTCGCTGCCGCAGCAGCCGCGGCGCGCCGCCGTGGTGCTCGCCGGCGGCCGTGAGCAGGCCGGCTGGTGGGGCGGCGCCCGCCCCGGGACCTGGGCGGACGCCATCGAGGCGGGCCGTACGGTCGCACGGGAGGCGGGTGTGGAGCTGATCGTCCGCCAGGACCAGCACGCGCCGTTCCACCCGGGCCGCTGTGCGGCGCTGCTCGCCCTCGTCGACGGCGAGGAGATCCTCGTCGGCAACGCCGGTGAGCTGCACCCCCGCGTCATCAAGACGCTGGCCCTGCCGGAGCGCACCTGCGCGATGGAGATCGACCTGGACCGGCTGGAGCAGGCCGGCACCGGACCGCTCCGCGCCCCGAAGATCTCGGCCTTCCCGGTCGCGACCCAGGACGTGGCGCTCGTGGTCGACGCCGGTGTCCCGGCGGCGGACGTCGAGGGCGCGCTGCGCGACGGCGCGGGTGAACTGCTGGAGTCGCTGCGGCTGTTCGACATCTTCACCGGTGAGCAGATCGGTGCGGGCAAGAAGTCGCTGGCGTACGCGCTGCGCTTCCGCGCCGCCGACCGGACGCTGACCGCCGAGGAGGCCTCGGCGGCCCGTGACGCGGCGGTCGAGGCGGCCGTGGCGCGGACCGGAGCGGTGCTGCGCGGCTGAGTGTGGGAACGGCCCGCGACCGCCGTGACGGCGGGTGTGCGGGGTGAGGGCGCGGACGGTGCACACCGTCCGCGCCCTCACCGTTTTCGGTGTGCGGCGGGCGGGTTCCGTGGGGGAGAGGGGGCGGCCGGGGGCCCCCGGGGAGACGGTCAGATCCGTACGCCATCACTCCATCGGGTGATGGTGTACGGATCGTCGTCGTATGGACACGGAACGTCGCGATAATCGGCCGGGTCGTCGGGCCCCTGTGTGACCGCGGCAGCGGCCCGGACCGACCCGCTCGTGACCTGGGTGGGGGCCACCGGCCTGGTTCTGCCGTCCGGAGCGCACCGGACCGTCGAGCGGAGCCCCGGCGGCCAGGCCGCGGGGCGCGGTCAGGGGGCGGGCGGGCCCGGCACGATCCGAACGAGAGGCCCTGGGGGGACCATCGGCATGATCCGACACCGGGCGAGGGGCGGAGCACCCGCCGGGGCGGCACGTGCCCGGCGCGCTGTCGTCTTCGTCCTGCCCGGCCTCTGGGTGCTCGGCGTGGTGGCCTGGGAGCTGGGCCACCCGACCAGCGGCCGGCTGCTGCCACTCCTGGCCGCCGCACCGGCCATCGCCTGCGCGGGCACCGGCCGCCGGCAGTGCGTGCTGCTCGGCGGGCTGTGCGCGCTGCTCGCCCTGGTGCCGATCGGCGGGGTGGACGGCGGGGCGGGGCCGGGCACCCGCCTGGTGACCTGCGGGGCGATCCTCGCGGTGATCGGTGCCAGCTATCTGACGGCCGGGCGGCGGCTGCGGCTGCTGCGGGAGCTGGAGCGGACCCGGGAGGTCGCCGCCGCCGCTCAACGGGTCCTGCTGCGGCCGTTACCGCGCCGGATCGACGGGGTGCTGCTGGCCGCCGACCACCTCTCCGCGAGCGAGGGGGCCGTCGTCGGCGGGGATCTGTACGAGGTCGTGGGGACCCGGTACGGGGTCCGGGCGGTGATCGGGGATGTGCGCGGGCACGGGCTGGACGCCATGGGCACGGTCGCGGCGATGCTCGGCAGCTTTCGCGAGGTGGCGCACGACGAACCCGGACTGGGCGAGGTGCTGCGCCGGATGGAGCGCTCGCACGCGCGGCATCTGCGGGAGCGGGCACACGCCGAGCGGCCGGCGTCCGGCGACGGGGCGGGGAGCCCGCTCGCGGAGGAGTTCGTGACGCTGCTGCTGGTGGAGGTGGCCCGGGACGGGTCCGTCACGGCGCTCAACTGCGGGCATCCGTGGCCCTATCGGATCGGCTGCCGGGCGGTCGCGCCGGTCGCTCAGGCCGATCCGCTGCCGCCGCTGGGGCTCTTCCCGCTGCCGGAGGAGCTGTCCGCGGTGCGCTGCGGGCGGCTGCGGCCCGGTGAGGGCCTGTTCCTGCACACCGACGGGGCGGCCGACGCGCGGGACGCGGCCGGGGAGTTCTTTCCGCTGACCCAGGAGCTGCGCAGCAGTGTCGAGGCGGCCGCGGCGCCGTGCGGGCCCTCGCCGGCGGGGGTGGTCGGGAGGGTGCGGACGGCGCTGCTCCGGCACGCGGGTGGCCGGCTGACGGACGATGTGGCGCTGCTGATGCTGAGCAACGACCGGGTGCGGGTGCCGGCCCAGGCGACCGGGCCGGGGCCGGGTGGGGCGGTGGCGGGACGGGCCGAATAGCCGGGCCCGGCGCCCGTACACCCGGGCGGGAAGCCGGCCGGTCAGCGTCGTGGCGGCCGCACGCCCCTTCACACCCCGTGTGAGGGGGCGTTCACTACGCTCAACTGACGGAGTGGTCACTGACGGAGTGGTCCTGTCGACGAGGCCGTGAGCGGGCGGCCGGTGGACCGGTCCGGCTCACCGGGAGGCCGGTATGGAGCCCAACACCCTGCTGGACGCGATGCTCGACGAGTCCGGCATCTCGCACGCCGGACTCGCCGCGCGGATCAACCGGCTCGGCCGGAGTCGCGGTCTGGCGCTGCGGTACGAACACACCGCGGTGGCCCGGTGGTTGAAGGGGCAGCGGCCGCGGGGGCAGGTGCCCGACCTGATCTGCGAGATCCTGGGCGAACGGCTGCACCGGCCGGTCGGGCTCGCCGACATCGGCTTCAGCGGTCCGGGGGCGCGGCGGGCCGACGACACCCCGCTCTCCGGCTTCGTCGAGCGGGCCACCGCGTTGTGGCGGTCCGACGAGCAGCAGCGGCCGCACATCCTCGACGCACCGGCGCTCACCGGCACCTCGGCGGTCATCCCCGTATGGGAGTGGGAGAACCCGCCGGAGGACTCCGATGTCTCGCGCGACGGGCTGACCCGGGTCGGCCGGGCCGACATCGAGATGCTGCGCACCGCGCGGACGCACTACGAGGCGATGTACCGGAAGGCGGGTGGTATCGCTACCAGAGCACGCATCGTGGGATTCCTCAACGCCGAGGCGGCGCCGCTGCTGCGGGGCAGCTACAGCGATGCGACGGGGCGTCAGCTCCACCGGGCGACCGGCGGGCTGGTCGCGGTCGCCGGCATCTGCGCGTACGACTCGGACGCTCTCGGGCTGGCCCAGCGCTACTTCCATCAGGCGCTGCGGCTGGCCAAGGCCAGCGGGGACCGCGGCCTCGGCGCGTATGTCATCGCGCTGCTGGTCAACCAGTCCCTCTTCGTACGGGAACACCGTCAGGCGGTCGCCTTCGCGGAGGCGGCGCTGCGGGCCGCGGGTCCGCAGATCACCGCGGCGCTCTCCGCGGACCTCCACGCGATGCAGGCCAAGGCCTACGCCCGGCTCGGCGACGGCGCCGGCGCGCTGTCGTGCATCCGGCGCGCCGAGGCGGCCGCTGAGCGCATCCGGCCCGGTCTCGAACCGGCGGAGACGGGCTACGTCCAGCCCGGCCTGGTGAACGTACAGGTGGCGGAGGCGCTGCTCAGCCTGGGGGACTTACGGGCCGCCCGGGAACAGGCGGACGCCGCCGTGGACACCCCCGCACACGACCGCGGCCGGGTCCACCGGCTGGCCATGCTCACCCATATCGAGCTGCGTCAAGGCGATGCGGACCGGGCCGTGGCCAATGCCGCGCAGATGACCGAGCAGGCTCGCGGCATGGAGTCGCATCGGCTGCGGGACCGGCTGCGGGCGGTGCGCGAACATCTGGCGGAGACCGGGAGCTCCGCGACGGACGAGGCTGCCGATCTCATCGACGAGGTGCTGCGCGTGCCGCTGTAGGGCGTCGGACACGCCCCTGTCCGGGCTCGTGTCACCTTGCCGGCCCTACAGCGGAAGGTGGCAGTTACGTGCGTTGGAACAATCTCAGCGAGAAGCCCGTCTATGCGAATCCCTGGTTCCGGGTCAACCTGGCCGATGTGGAACTGCCGGACGGCAGGCACCTGGACCACTATCTGATCCGGATGCGGCCCGTCGCCGTGGCCACCGTGGTCAACGAGGCCCACGAGGTGCTGCTGTTGTGGCGGCACCGCTTCATCACCGACACCTGGGGCTGGGAGCTGGCCGCCGGCGTCGTCGAGGACGGTGAGGACCCCGCGGCGGCGGCCGCGCGCGAGATGGAGGAGGAGACCGGGTGGCGCCCCGGGCCCCTCCACCACCTCCTCACGGTGGAGCCGTCCAACGGTCTCACCGACGCGCGGCATCACATCTACTGGTCCGAGGAGGGCACGTACACCGGCCCGCCCCAGGACGGTTTCGAGTCCGAGCGGCGGGAGTGGGTGCCGCTGAAGCTGGTGCCCGACATGGTGGCGCGGGGGGAGGTGCCGGCCGCCAACATGGCCGCCGCGCTGCTGATGCTGTATCACCTCCGGCTGGGCTGACCGGAACCGGCCGGTGACCGTGCCTTGCGGTCACCGGCCCAGGGCCTGCCACAGCGCCACCCCCAGCGCCGCGAGCCCCGTGAGCGCGGCGAGGGACGGCAGCGGCCAGCGGGTGCTCTCCAGCCGCGTGACGCGGGCGTGTACCTCGTCCGCGTCACGCTCGTACTGCTCGGAGCGCTGGGCGAGCAGCGCGAGGTGGCCGTCGACCCGGGCGCTGCGGACGTCGAGCAGACGTCTCAGCTCGGCTAAGTCGGCGGCTACCAGGTCGGGTTCGGGGTGGGCGGTCACGGTCCGCTCCTCATTTCCTCGGTCGGTGGCTCCGGTGTGCGTACGGCCCTCAGTCAACTGCGCTGCGGCGACGGGCGGGAGCGTGTGCGGCGGGGCGATCCGGGTCTGCGGTTCACACCCCGTGCGAAGTGACACGGGGTGACGGCCCGGCTGGCCGTTCGCACGGGGTGTGAACCGCGCACTCCGACCCACGCGCTTCACACGCTCCCGTACGCGCCCGCGCGGGGGTTGACTCGGAGGTGCCACGGGGGCCGACGCCGGCGGACGGGCGCCCGCCGGCCCGGGGTCCGCCCGCCGGTTTCTCCCCCGAGCGGCGGGCGGACGGCCCCGGGCTCAGTACGCGCACCCCGCCCCCCTCGGTCTTGCCGACCGGTGCACCGGGCTCGACGGCGTCCGTTGTGACATGGCGATGGTGAGGACAGCATCGCCCGCATGCGCCCTCCCAGCGCCCAACTCCTTGACGGCCGGTATGTCCTGATGCGTCAAAATGCTTTATGGGGACAAGCTTTGGTCCGCCATGAGGCGGTTCCCTGGTGCATTCACTAACGTTCGGTACGCGGGGTATTCGCCCGCTCCACACGCTTGTTAGCGTCCGACCGTGAATGGGCTATACGCACTCAAGCCGTGGTTCGCCCGCCGATTGACTGTGTTGCAGCGACAGTTGATTCGGGTTGGCGTTTCTCCCGATGTCGTCACCTTCGCTGGAATACTGTGTGCAGGGGCCGCCGCAATATCCCTTGCCATGTTGCCAATACCGTGGGCCGTGCTTCCCGTTGCGGGGTTCCTGACGGCGCGGTTGGCCTGCGCAAATCTTGACGGCTCCATTGCCAGGGAAACAGAAACGCAGACCCGTCTGGGTTCGGTCCTGAATGAAGTCGGTGATCGAGCGGCCGACCTCGTGATGATGCTCGGCCTGGTGCCGCATACCTCGCTTCCGCTCGTTCTCGGTGCCCTGCTGGCCGGTTCCGCTCCGTCGTGGATCTCCCTCGCCGGGGCGGCAGCCGGGGTGCAGAGAATCAACGGCGGCCCGGTGGGCAAGACCGAACGCTGCCTCGTCATCGCGATCGCCGCGGCAACCGGTTGGTTCACGCTCGCCGCTGTGGTGCTGATTGTCGGTTCTCTGCTGACGGCCGGGCTGCGACTGTTGAAGGTGAAGGCCCTGTGCAACGGCCGTTTCGGTGAGGATCGCGCTCCCATGGGCGGCAGGTTGTGATTCTCTCGGCGGTATCGCTTTCGCCGACGATGACGCGAGTTGCACCCCTCCTCGTCGGCACACTCACGGTGAGCGGCTTCGCGCTTCTCTTCGTCCACAATGCCGAACTGCGCCGCCGCTGGCGGACCTGGTGTGTCATTTCCGTAATCCTCTACGGGACACTGGCTTTCGGCCCGCCCGGAGCCGTCCTGCTCGCGGCCGGGCTCGGCGTGGTGGGAGCCGTCGAGTACGCGCGCATGGTGGACCAGCGTCCTGCCGACGGCGCCGTGCTCCTCTGCGCCGCGGTCCTCATGCCGCTCGTGGCCTGGCTGCGCCCCGGACTGCTCACCCTGCCCATGGCCGGTGTGCTGTTCTGTGTGGCCGTACTGCCGCCTCTGCTGGGCCAGGACATCACCCATGGCGCCGGCCGTGCAGCCAGGACCACCTTCGGACTTCTCTGGCTGCCCGTCGCTCTCTCCGGACTGGTGTCCCTGGGAGACGCCGCCATCGTGATCTGCGTCAGCGTGGCTTTCGCGGACGTGGGCGGCTGGTGCGGTGGGCGGATACTGGGGCGCTCCGGCCCCCTGAGTATGCCCCTGTCCGCCCTCTCGCCCGCCAAGTCGTGGGGCGGAGTTGTGGGCTCAGGCGCCCTGTCCGCTGTGGCGCTGGGGGTTATGGACGCGTGGACCCCGTTGAGGTGGCTTGCCGTGCTCGGCGGCTGCGCACTGGGCGACCTGCTCGAATCCATGATCAAGCGAGGTGCCGGTGTGAAGGATGCGGGCCGCTGGCTGCCCGGGTTCGGTGGGCTTCTGGACCGCATCGACTCTCTTCTTGTCACCCTTCTCCTGTTGGGAGCTGTGCAATGACGAAGAATGCGGCAACCGGGCCGCTGACCACGAGGCGTTCGGAGGTCGCCGGGCGGAGCGCACGGCCCGCTGTCCGGCTGCTGCTCGCTGCGTGGCTGCGCCGGCGGTTCTGGCGGACCTTCCTCTTCTTCACGGGCGGCATCTCGGTGCACGGGAAGCTGCCGCGAGGTGGTTGTGTGGTGGTGGCGAACCACTCCTCGCACGCGGACACCGCAGCGCTCCTGGCCGCACTTCACGCGGCTCACGCCCCCCAGGTGGCGGCCGCCGCAGACTATTGGTACCGGAGCAGACTGCGCCGCCTGGTGAGTTCGGTCCTGGCCGCCGCCTTTCCCGTACGCCGCCACGGCAGCGGCTATACCGACCTCCAGGACATCGCTGGTCCCCTGCTGCGCGCCGGACACGTGGTGGTCGTGTTTCCCGAAGGCACCCGAAGCGACGGCGGGGTCCGCAGATTCCACCGGGGTGCCGTCGAACTGGCTGCCTCCAACGGTGTGCCGGTGGTCCCCGTCGCCCTGTCCGGCACCTCCGAACTGCTGCCCAAGGGAGGACGACTGCGTCCGCAGGCCGTCCAGGTGCGCGTCGGGCGACCACTCGCGGTTGCCGATGCCGACACCGCCCGCAAGGAGGTCATCGCACTTCTCGCCGAGTGTCAGCCCCGCGACAGCCGGGTCCGGCGCCGGGCCGCCGCGCTGGCGGTCTCCGGTTGGGGCCTGGGCCTGGTCGCCGCCTGGTCCTTCACCGAGGCACTGAGCTGGCCGTTGCTGCCGGAGATCGTGCTCGCCGTCCTGTGCGTTGCCGCCCCCAGGGTAGGAGTGCGGCTCACCGCGGGTGCTGCGGTGGCCAGCGTCGCCGGCGGTCTGGTCGCGCTCGTCCTGTACTCCGGAACCCACATCCGCCTGCCACAACCGCTGACCACCCCACGCATGCACACGGTGGCGCGGCACGAAATCCGGCAGGAGGGCGCCGCCGCGGTACGACACCAGCCCGCCAGCGGCATCCCCTACAAGGTGTACGCGGCCGAGGCGGGGCGAGCCGGAGTTCCCGCGGGCGACTGGGTGCTGCGCTCCGCTGTCGCCCGCGGCCAGCGCATCGTCACCCTCGGTCTGGGACTCACGCTGGTGGGCGTGCTCACCCAGCGCTGGCGGCGCTTCTTCCCGCAGTACCTGATCCTCTTGGTTGCGGCCTTCACTGCACTGTTCGCCCTGGTCATCCATATGTGGAGCTGACACGACCCCCGTGGGTCGGTCGCGCCCGTGTCGTAGGCCCTGCCGACGGGACGCCCCCAGCTCGCCGAAATCCGACAGCCGCGTGAGGAGTTGTCCGCCGATGTCCACTCAGCCTGTCCCGGAAGCGACGGCGCCGGTCGACTGCACGATATCCGTCTCACCAGGGGAGGGCCGCCGCATCCTGGCCCTGACCAGCCTCGGCGTGTTCATCGTCTTCCTCGACACCACGATCGTGAACGTAGCCTTCGACACGATCGGTCACAGCTTCGATGCCGGCATCACGCGCCTCGTGTGGGTCCTCAACGGCTACACCCTCGTCTTCGCGGCGTTCCTGATCCCGGCCGGGCAGATGGCCGACACCTACGGTCGCAAGCGCCTCTTTCAGATCGGTCTCGTCGGCTTCGCGCTCAGCAGCGCCCTGTGCGGTCTCGCTCCCGGCCTCGGCATCCTCATCGCAGCGCGGGCTGCCCAAGGCGTCTTCGGCGCTGTCATCGTCCCGACATCGATGGCGCTCCTCCTGCACACCTTCCCTCGGGAGCGCCGGGCCACGGCGATCAGCACCTGGGGCGCCATGGCGGCCGTGGCCACCGCGATCGGCCCGACCTTGGGAGCGCTCCTGACCGAATACCTCACCTGGCGCTGGGTCTTCCTGCTCAATCTCCCTATTTGTCTCCTCGCTGCGGCCTGGGGCGCGCGCCTGCTCACCGAGACCCTCAACGCCCGGAGCGGAGGTTTCCCCGACCCCCTTGGCATCGCCATGAGCGCCGCCGCGCCCGCCTCGCTCAGCTTCGCCGTCATCTACGGTCCGCGCCTGGGGTGGGGCGATCCGCGCGTCCTGACCGCCGCTGTGGCCAGTGTTGCCCTCGTCCCCGCGCTGATCCGCCGGATACGGCACGCCTCGCGGCCGGCCCTCGATCTGAGCCTGTTCCGGATTCGCAACTTCCAGGCATCCAACGTCGCGACACTGCTCTTCTCGGTGGCCTTCTTCGCCGTCCTGCTCTCCAGCCTGCAGTTCCTGCAGAACGTCTGGCACTACTCCGTGTTGAAGTCCGCGCTGGCCGTCAGCCCCAGTGCGTTCGTCACCGCGCTCGTGGCGCCGTTGGCCGGCCGGCTGGCCGAACGGTTCGGCTACCGCGTGGTCTTCACCGCCGGAGCCCTCTTCTACGCCACCGGCGCCGCTGCCCTCGCCCTGCGCACCGGCACCTCGCCGCACTGGGCCGCACACTGGCTGCCCACCCTCATACTCAACGGTATCGGGGTCGGCCTGGCCCTCTCCACGCTCAACAGTGCTGCCGCGAAGGCGCTGCCACCCGAGCGCTTCGGTGTCGGCACAGCCATCAACAACAGCTTCCGGCAGCTCGGAGCGCTGCTCGGGGTCAGCGCATTCGTGGCCGTCCTCGGGACTCCCACAGGCAGAACGATCCTGGGGGACTACCACCGAGTCTGGTGGTTTCTGGCTGCCGTCGTCCTGATCAGCGCAGTGACGTACCTCGCCCTGCACCGCGAATCGGCTGCCACTGTCCGACGCCGGACGTGACGTCCAGGTGCCAGGCCCGGCTGAGGACCTGGCGGCGTCGCGGAAGTTCACCTGCCGGCAATTCCGCTGCTGGCGCTGTTCCGGGGGAACTCGCCCTGGAACAGCGCCATTCGGCGGCCCTGGTAGAGGCTCTGGTACGCGCTCCAGGGCACTACCTCTAGTACGCGTAGAACCCCGACCCCGACTTCCGCCCCAGCCGCCCCGCATCCACCATCCGCGCGAGCAGCGGGGGAGCGGCGTACAGGGGCTCCTTGTACTCCTCGTACATGGAGGCGGCGACCGAGGCGACGGTGTCCAGGCCGATCAGGTCGCTCAGCTTGAGCGGGCCCATGGGGTGGGCGCAGCCCAGTTCCATGCCGTTGTCGATGTCCTCGCGGCTGGCGATGCCCGACTCGAACATCCGGATCGCGGAGAGCAGGTACGGGATGAGCAGCGCGTTCACGACGAAGCCCGAGCGGTCCTGGGCGCGGATCGCGTGCTTGCCCAGCACGTCCTGCACCAGCGCCTCGGAGCGCTTGATGGTCTCCTCGGCGGTGGTCAGCGCCGGGATCAGCTCGACGAGCTTCTGCACCGGCGCCGGGTTGAAGAAGTGGATTCCGATGACCTGGTCGGGGCGGGAGGTGGCGACGGCCAGCTTCACCAGCGGGATCGACGAGGTGTTGGAGGCCAGGATGGCGTCCGGGCGGGTGATCACCTGGTCGAGGACCTGAAAGATCTCCGTCTTGACCTGCTCGTTCTCCACCACGGCCTCGATGACGAGATCGCGGTCGGCGAACTCCCCGAGGTCGGTGGTGAAGCTGAGGCGGCCGAGCGTCGCGTCGCGCTCCGCGATGGTCATCTTGCCGCGCTCGGCGGCCTTGCCGAGGGAGTTGGTCAAACGGGTGCGACCCAGTTCCAGAGCCTCGCCGGTGGTCTCGGCGGCCATCACGTCCAGTCCGGCGCGGGCGCACACCTCGGCGATGCCTGCGCCCATCTGGCCGCAGCCGACCACTCCGACGCGTTGGATGTCGGTCACATCGTGCCTTTCGCTGATCTTCAGGACCGGCGGTACGCCGTAAGGGTCCGGCACCCGCCTCGACCCCGACGTTACTCCGCGCGGTGCTGGGCCAGCGCTGCCGGGGCGGGCATTCTGAGCCCTCAGGAGGGACGAACCGGACAACCTGGGGACTTTTGATGAGACGGATCACTCGCAGGACCTTCGCCGCGGCCGCGCTGGGCGCGGCCTCCTCACTGCTGGCCACGGGGGCGGCGGCCGCGCGCGGGGCGCCGCGGCGCGAGCTGCGCGGGATGTGGCTGGCGACCGTCGCCAACCTCGACTGGCCCTCCAGCGCGAAGCTCGGGCCCGCCGAGCAACAGCGGGAACTGCGCGCCCACTTCGACACGGCCGTCGCCCGCCGGCTCAACACGGTGTTCTTCCAGGTGCGGCCCACCGCGGACGCCCTGTGGCCGTCGTCGTTCGAGCCCTGGGCGCAGTACCTGACCGGGCAGCAGGGCCGGGACCCCGGCTGGGACCCGCTGGACTTCGCGGTGCGCGAGGCGCACCGGCGCGATCTCGAACTGCACGCCTGGTTCAACCCGTACCGGGTCGCCAACCACACCGACCCGGGCCGGCTCGTCCCGGACCACCCCGCCCGCCGTCACCCGGGATGGGTCCTGCCGTACGGCGGCAAGCTCTACTACAACCCCGGGCTGCCGGAGGTCCGCGCGTTCGTCCAGGACGCGATGCTCGACGCGGTGCGGCGCTACTCCGTCGACGGGGTGCACTTCGACGACTACTTCTATCCGTATCCGGTCGCCGGGCAGCGCTTCGACGACGATGCGGCGTTCGAGGAGTACGGCGGGGGCTTCGCGAACCGGGCCGCCTGGCGGCGGGACAACATCGACCGGCTGGTGAGCGAGATGGCCGGGAAGCTCCGGGACGGGAACGAGCAGTCCGGGCGCACGGTGCGGTTCGGGGTCAGCCCGTTCGCGGTCTGGCGCAACCAGAGCACCGACCCGCAGGGCTCCCGCACCAAGGCCGGCGTGCAGACCTACGACGACCTGTACGCCGACACCCGCCGCTGGGTGCGCGAGGGCTGGCTCGACTACATCGTGCCGCAGGTCTACTGGCCGATCGGCTCCACGCCTGCCGACTACGCGGAACTCGTGCCCTGGTGGGCGCGGACCGTCGACGGCACCGATGTGGACCTCTACATCGGCGAGGCCCTCTACAAGGCGGGTGACACCCAGCCCGCCGCCTGGAAGGACCCGGCCGAACTCTCCCGCCACCTCACCTTCGCCCGCCGCTATCCGCAGGTGGGCGGCCATGTCTACTTCTCGGCCAAGGAGGTGGCCACGGACCGGGCCGGCGCGATGGCGCGGGTCGTACGCGATCACTACACGGCCGCGGCGCGTCCCTAGGGCCTGTCGTCAAACTCCCGTCGTTCGCCCGAAGGGCGGCCCCGCGGCGTCTGGTGCGTGCGATCGCAAGGCGGAGGGTCGCCCCGATACTGGGTGTATCGGGGTGAACCCGACAACGCAGCATGGGGGTCCCCCCGCGCCCTTCAGGCGTGGGGGAGTGCGTGCCAGGCGTCGCGGGGCAGGCGGGAGTTTGACGACAGGCCCTAGGAGCGGGCCGCGCGGGCGAGGGGGCGTCCGCGCGGCTGTGGTGGCGCTCCGCGTACGGGGTCCGGTTACCGGCGGGAGTCCACGTCGGTGGTCTTGCCGTGCCGGACGACGGAGTCGGGGCCGGGCGACATGATCGCCTCGTGCCCGTCCTCGGAACGGACACGGTAGGGCGGGTCGCCGTTCGTGCCCAGTACCTCGATGATCTCGACAACCCGGTCGTGATGCCCGACGGTCCTGCCGTGCACCACCAGCCGGTCGCCCCTGCTTGCGTGCATGAGGGTCCTCCCCGCTTCGGGGCGGCCGTGCGCCCGGTTCGGCCGACAGCGTGGACGGCCAACGGTTGAACGGCCAACGGTTTCAACGGTTCACGGGCCTGGAGCAGCCCGGGACGGCGGTAACTGCCTTCGCGGCAAGTTTACGTCCGTACGTGAGGGCTGCACCCGGTAAGTGGTGGTTCAGCCCCTTCTGGCCGGTCGGTCGGTCACCCGCGGGCCCGTTGGGTGACCACGATGCACGCCAGGACCGCCAGCGCCGCCGCCGGAGCGGCCGGCGGGAGCCGCTCGCCCAGCAGCAGCACGGACCAGACCAGCGTCAGCAGCGGCTGGGCCAGCTGCAGCTGGCTCGCCTTGTGGATGCCGATGGCGGCCATCCCGCGGTACCAGACGACCAGCCCGAGGAACTGCGAGCCGACCGCCAGCCACAGCAGCCCGGCGACCGCGTGCGCGGTCAGCCGCAGCGGCTCGGTGGACAGCGCCACCGCGGCGCCCGTCACCGTCACCGGCAGCGCCAGGACCAGCGCCCAGCCGATCACCTGCCAGCCCGGCATATGGCGGGCCAGCCGGCCGCCCTCGGTGTAGCCGGCCGCGCACACCAGCAGCGCCGCGAACAGCAGCAGATCGCCGCGGCCCGGCGCCCCGCCGCTCTGCTGCACCGCGAAGCCGATGACGACGGCGGCGCCGGCCAGCGAGGCGCCCCAGAACGTACGGGAGGGCCGCACCCCGGTCCGTACGGCCGAGCAGGCGGCCGTGGTCAGTGGCAGCAGACCCACCACGACGGCCGCGTGCGAGGTGGTGGAGGTCTGGAGGGCGAGGGTGGTCAGCAGCGGGAAGCCGAGGACGACGCCGCCCGCGACCACCGCGAGGCCCGCCCAGTGCCGCCGCTCGGGGAGACGCACCCGCAGGACGGCGAGCGCGCCGCCGGCCAGTACGGCGGCGAGCACGCTGCGCAGCATCACCACGGTCCAGGGGCCCATGCCCTCCAGCGCCCAGGCGGTCCCGGGGAAGGTGAGCGAGAAGGAGGCCACGCCGAGGGCGGCGAGCAGGGCGCCACGGCTGACGAGGCGGCCGCGGGCCGCGGGGGCGGTGGCCGCCGGGGCGTCCCGGCCGGCGGTGGCCGGGGTGTGGACCGCTATCGTGGTCGTCGCGGTAGCGCTATCGTTGTCTCTCATGCAAGAGCGTAGCAGTGGGGCTGAACTGGCCGCGATTCTCCGTGCGGAGCTGAATCGCTACTCTCCTGGAGAGAAGCTGCCATCGAGCCGTGCGCTGGTGGAGCGGCACCGGGTGAGTCCGGTGACCGTCTCCCGGGCGCTCGCCGAGCTGGCCGCCGAGGGCCTGGTGACCACCCGCCCCGGCGCCGGGGCCTTCCGGGCCGAGCCGCGCGAGGAGGCGCCCCGGCCGGTCGACACCTCCTGGCAGGAGATCACGCTGAGCGCGGACCCGGGCGGCGACCAGGTGCCGCGCAGCGTCGACGCCGCGGGCGTGGTGGCCACGCTCGGCGTCCCCGGCCCCGGCGTCATCGAGCTCAACGGCGGCTATCTGCACTCCGATCTGCAGCCGGAACGCGCCCTGGCCGCCGCACTGGCCCGTGCCGGACGCCGGCCGGGCGCCTGGGGGCGGCCGCCGCTCGAAGGCGTGCCGGAGCTGCGGGCCTGGTTCGCCCGGGAGATCGCCGGGGCCGGCGGCCCGCTCGCCGCCAGCGACGTCCTGGTCACCGCGGGCGGCCAGAGCGCGCTGACCGCCGCACTGCGGGCCCTGGCCGCGCCCGGCGCCCCGGTGCTGGTCGAGTCCCCGACCTACCCGGGCATGCTGGCCGTGGCCCGCGCCTCCGGGCTGCGGCCGGTGCCGGTGCCGGTGGACACCGGCGGGGTCCGTACGGATCTGCTCGCCGACGCCTTCCGGGCCAGCGGCGCCCGGTTGTTCGTCTGCCAGCCGCTGTTCCAGAACCCGACCGGCGCGGTGCTCGCAGCGGAGCGGCGGCGCGAGGTGCTGCGGGTGGCGCGGGCGGCGGGTGCCTTCGTGATCGAGGACGACTTCGCGCGGCTGCTGGCCCATGCTGACGCCCCCACCCTCCCGCCGACCCTGATCGCGGACGACCGGGACGGCACCGTCGTGCATGTCCGCTCGCTGACCAAGGCCACCTCGGCCAACCTGCGGGTGGGTGCCCTGGCGGCCCGCGGCCCGGTGCTCGACCGGCTGCGCGCCATCCAGGTCGTCGACAGCTTCTTCGTGCCCCGGCCACTGCAGGAGGCCGCCCTGGAACTCGTCGGATCGCCCGCCTGGCCCCGCCATCTGCGCCTGATCGCGGGGGAGTTGACCGCCCGCAGGAACGCCCTGACCGCCGCGCTGCACCAGGAGCTGCCCGCACTGGCCGGGCGCGCACCGGGGTCCGGCGCGGCGTACGGGCCGGACCCCGCGGGCGGGCGGTACATCCCGCCCGGCGGCTTCCACCTCTGGCTGCGGCTGCCGGACGGGACCGAGGAGGCGGCCCTGACGGGGGCGGCGCTGCGGGCGGGCGTCGCGGTCGCGGGCGGCCGCCCGTACTTCGCCGCCGAGCCGTCGGCGGCCTATCTGCGGCTGAGCTTCGCGTCGGCGTCCGGCACCGGAGAGATCACGGAGGGCGTGCGCCGGCTCCGGACGGCGTGCGAGGAGCTGGGCGTTCCGGTGCGCTGACGGGCGGCGGGCGGGAAGGGCTCGGCCGGGGAGCACAGCCCGGACCCCCGGGGGCGCGGGACGGACCGCCCGGTGACTGCCGCCCGGACCGCCCGCCCCATGCCACCCGGCCGCGCTCCGCACCCACCCGAACTGAGCCTCGTATACCGGTTCGACGCCGGCCCCGCCCTTCTGGGACTCTCCCGGCATGAATGATCACGCCCTCGACGGCTACGAGATCTCCACGGACCCGGCCCGCCTGGACGCCGACCTGGTCCACTTCTGGCTCGCCACCGACGCCTACTGGGCCGTGGACCGCCCCCGGGAACTCCATGACCGCGCCGTCGCGGGCTCGCTCAACTTCGGTCTGTACGAGACCGGTTCCGGCCGCCAGGCCGGGTACGCCCGGGTGGTCACCGACCAGGCCACCTTCGCCTGGCTCTGCGACGTCTACATCTGCCGCGACGACCGCGGAAAGGGACTGGGCACCGCCCTGATCGAGGCCGTCGCCGACCGTCTGGCGCCCTGCGGGCTGAGCCGGCTGACGCTCGCCACCAAGGACGCCCACGGCGTGTACGAGAAGGTCGGCTTCCGCTCCCTGGTGTCCCCGGAGCAGTGGATGACCCTCGGCCTGGGCGATCCGGGTCCTGTCGGGATCTGATCAACGGGGTCCGCGCGGGCCGTGCTGCTCTTACCATCGCCGGATGAGCGTTCGACTCAAGCTGCTCGCCGCGGCCCGTAACTCCACGCTGCTGGAGACGCGGTTCGACGACGACCGCCCGCTCGACGCCGCCGGCTGGCACGAGGCCGAGCGGGCCGCCCCCGTCCTGTGCCGGCTCGCCGCCGCCGAACTCCGCTACTGCTCGCCGTCCGCCCGCTGCCGGCAGACCGGTGAGGCCCTCGGCCTGCGCCCGCTCGCCCAGCCGGCGCTGCGCGACTGCGACATGGGGCGCTGGCGCGGCCGCACGCTGGGCGAGGTGACCGCCGCCGAACCCCGCGGGGTGGAGGCCTGGCTGGCCGATCCGCGCTCCGCACCGCACGGCGGGGAGTCGCTGCTGGAGTTCATCACCCGGATCGGCGGCTGGCTCGACACCCGGCCGGCCGATGACGCCGCCGGGCTGCTCGCGGTCGCCGAACCCGCCGTCGTCCGCGCCGCCCTGGTCTATGTGCTCCAGGCGCCGCCGCACGCCTACTGGCGGATCGATGTCCAGCCGCTGTCGGTGACCACCCTCACCGGCCGGCCCGGCACCTGGGACCTGCTGCTGGAGGCGTGAGCGGGCCACCGGGCGCACCACCCGGAAAGCCCAGCCGGAGGGTTCCGCCGTCCGGGGCGTACGCACCCGCCTGACCTGCACAAAGGCGCGGAAGGCGGGCGTCTTCCGCGCAGTTGGGCCCGGGTGGCGGACCTCATCGAGGTGCGCACCGCCGGGCCGGGCGCTTCTCTCGTGTCTATGCATATACGCCACATTCCTCTGTACGCCCTGGCGGCCGGCGCGCTGGCGGTGTCGGTGCTGCTCTTCGGTGACGGCGACGGTGCGGACGCCGCCACCGGGGCCTCCGGGACGGTGACCGACGCCGTCACCGGGGTCGCCCCCGCCGCGGAGGGCACGCCCGCTGTGGTCGTCGAGCCCGACCCGGTGGCCCCGGGCGGTGCTTTCTCCGTCGACGACGGCGGGACCTGCCGGGGCGACTCCGCGGAGGCCACCGTCGAGGGCGCGGACATCCCCGCGGTGCAGCTGTCCTCCCGGAGCGACCGGCTGGGCGGCAGCGCGGTCGTGCCGGAGGGCACCGCGCCCGGCTCGTACCGGGTCACCGTCGTCTGCGGCGGCGCGTCCGGAGCCCGGCAGAGCGCCCTGGAAACGGACCGGTCCGGCACCGGGGAACAGAGCGAGACCTACGGCACGGAGCACGGCGACACCGACACCGACGGCGGACGGCGCGGCAAGGGCTCCGGCGACGGCCGCAGGACCCTGACCGGCACCATGGTGGTCTCCGGTGACGGCGAGGAGATCGTGCCGCAGGGCGGCGCGGACACCGGTCTCGGCGGCGCGGCCGGCTCCGGCCGGGCGGCCACCGCGCTCGGCGGAGCGGCGCTGCTGGCCGCGGCGGGCGGCGGCGCCCTGGTCCGCCGCCGGCGCGCCCGCGGCGACCGGAGCTGACGGCGGTGAGCGCCTCGCCGCCACGGCGCGCCCGGGTCCTCGGGCTCCTCACGGCCCTCGCCGCGGCGGCCGTGCTCGCGCTGACCGCGGCCCGGCTCCGCGACCGCGACGCCACCAGCGAGGTCGACGGCGGCACCCACACCGTGCCGCGCACCGAGATCGCCAGAACGATCAGCGGCCAGCTCACCCTGCCCTTCCGCAACGGGCCCGACGCGGTGCACTGCTCCGGCGACCTGCGGCCCGTGCGGTACGACGCGGTGCGCTGTACGGCGCACTTCCCCATCGGCCTGGACCGCCAGCTGACCGTCGAGGTCACCCGCGTCCGCCACAACCTGGTCACCTACCGGCGGCACGCCCTGCACCGCTGACCGGCGCGGGCTCGCCGGGACGGGCACCCCCTACGGTTCGAGGTCCAGGGCGGCCAGCCCTGACCCGTCCATCAGGAACGGGACCGAGTCATGGGTGTGGGTGATCTTCCAGGTGCCGTCGGTCTTGCGCAGGCCGACGGTGGCCCGGCTCCACAGCTCCACCTCGGAGCCGCCGGTCTTCGTGCCGCGCATCCGGTTGATGCTGTGGCCGAACGCGACGTCCTCGCCGACCGTGAGCTCCAGCTGGGTCTGCGTCACCTCGACGGGCCCCTCCCAGGTCGCGTACCAGGCCTCCAGGGCCTGCTGGTCCAGCGCCTCGGGCCCCCTGTACTGGAGCGGGGGAGCGAGGCTGAAGTCCACGAGGTCCGGTGCACAGGCCGCCAGGAACCGCCGGGCGTCCCGCTCCCTCGTCGCGGCCGCCCGGTCCGCCAGCAGCTCCTGGATCAGGGCCTCGTCCGTCCTGCGCGCGGTGTCGGTGGTCATGAGTCCTCCTCCGTCGGGCGGGCGCCGGGCGCCCGGAATCGCTCTCCGAAGGGTGGACCGCGACCGGTCCCGGAACTCATCGGCGCCCCGCCCGCCGCCCGCTCCGCCAGGCCCTACGGCCCGAGCGGCACCGCCGTCCGGCCGCGCGTCAGCCAGGCGTTCGCCGCCTCGACCCGGCTGCCCACCCGCAGCTTGGCGTAGGCGTGCTCCAGGTGCTTGTCGACGGTGCGCGGGCTGATCGCCAGCCGTCGCGCGATCTGCTGGTTCGTCAGCCCCTGGGCGAGCAGGGCGAGTACGGCCGATTCGCGGTGGGTGACCGCGGGCGGCGGCGACTGCGGGGCGAGCCGGTGGAGGACACGGCTGAGCCGGGTACGCAGCAGGGCGGCGGCCGCCACGTCGTCGTCGGAGAAATCGCTGCCGTCGCGGCTGATCGCCACACAGACCTTCCGCGGCCGCCCGGCGGCGTAGCCCGCGGGGAACGACATCGCGAGCTGCTGCTCGGCGCCGAACGGCCGGTAGACGTCGGCGTAGGCGGCCAGGGCGTGGAACTCGGCGCGGGTCTGGAGCGTGGAGCGCCGCATGGGGGTGCCGGAGCCGAGGGTGGTGTGGGTGACGAGCGAGTCCGCCGCCGACTCCCGGGCGAAGGCCTCCCGTACCTCCGGGGTCAGCAGACCGGCGGGCAGGGTGAGCGGCTGGTCGGCGGAGCCGGCCCGGGGGGACCAGATGATGCTGTCGCCGGGGACCGCGCCGAGCAGCAGCGGAAGCAGTGCCGGAACAAGGGTCTCCTCGTCGACGGCATCGATCAGGAGGTCCACGACGGCGAGAATGCGTCGCAGGCCGGCCTCCGCGGCCGCGGTCATATGTCCAGCGTGCCGAGGGGGCGGGGGCCCGTCAAACGGGCCCACCCGGCCGGCCGGGGGAAGACCGGCCGGGCGCGTCAGGCGGCTCAGCGCCCGACGGCATAGACGCGGTTGACGGGGCTCTCGGCGGCGAGTCGCCAGTGGTGCAGGCCGGCCTCGTCGGCGATCTCCCGCATCGCCTCCTCACCCGCGTGGTTTCCCAGGGCCTGCGGTCCGTGCTGGGCCAGCGCGGACGGCAGGCAGACGGCGACCGAGGCGGCGGTCAGCGCCCGGCCGACGGGGTGGATGTTCTCCTCGGCGTGCTCCGAGGCGTTCGGCTCGACGACCATGCAGACCCCGCCGTCGGCCAGCGCGTGCTCGGCGTGGTGCAGCGCCCCGCCCGGATCGCCGGTGTCGTGCAGGCAGTCGAAGAAGGTGATCAGGTCGAAGTCCTCGCCCGGGAAGTCCTGGGCGGTGGCGACCTCGAAGCTGACCCGGCCGGCCAGCCCCTCCTCCTCCGCGATGCCGCGGGCCGCCTCGATGGACGGGCGGTGGAAGTCGAAGCCGTGGAAGTGCGACCGGGGGAAGGCCTGCGCCATCAGCGTCGTGGAGTAGCCGTATCCGCAGCCGATGTCCGCGACCCGCGCCCCGCGCTCCAGCTTCTCCTGCACGCCGTCCAGGGCGGCCAGCCACTCCGGGACCAGGGAGGCCGCGTAACCGGGGCGGAAGAACTTCGCGGTGCCGGCGAACAGCGCCGGGCCGTGCTCCTCCCAGCCGACGCCCTCGCCGGTGCGAAAGGCGTCCATCAGGGCGTCCTCGGTGGCGTAGAGCGCCTGCATGGCGGTGAAGAAGCCCGCCGCGTACGTGGGCAGTTGGGGGTCCGCCAGGACCGCGGCGTGCTCGGCGGGCAGCAGGTAGGTGTCGGTGCCGGGCGCGTAGGTGACGTACTCGCCGGCGACCTGGGCGGCCAGCCACTCCCGGACGTAGCGCTCGACCAGCCCGGTGCGGGCGGCGAGCTGCGCGGAGGTGAGCGGACCGGCACCGGCCATGGCCGCGTACAGCCCGAGCCGGTCGCCGAGAGAGGTACAGAGCCCGGCCACCGCGGCCCCGCCGTCGGCGATCACTCGCTCCATGAACTCCTGCACCCGGTCCTGGTCCGGGGCCCCGCCCGGGGAGACCTCGGCGGATGTCGCCATGGCCCTCACCTCCTGGTCCTCTCCCACTGCAGCAGCCCGCCCGCCCCGCGCGCCATACGGGATTCGCCGTATACGGCCGGCGGCGGCCACCGGCCGACACTGGAGGGGAGGAGGTGCTGCGCCATGCGGAAGAAGGTCGACTGCCGGGACCACCCGAGCGAGATGCACTGCACCCTCGTCATCACCGGCGAGGAGGAGGAAGTGGTCCGCGCCGCCGTCGAACACGCGGTATCCGTCCACGGCCACACGGACACCCCCGAACTACGAGAACAGATCAGGACATCCCTCAAGAACGAGATCCCCCAGCACGCCTGAGACACGCACATGAGCCCGCCGCTCCTGACGGGGGCGGTGGGTGTGGGGTGTGCGGAGTCGTTGACGGGCGGGTGCCTGGGTCGCTTGCTCCCGGCCACTCATTGCATAAACCTGCCAGATTCCGTATAGTCATGCCATCGAACAGGAGGGTCCATGACGGTACGAGCAGCAGTGGCCGGTGCGAGCGGGTATGCCGGGGGTGAAGTGCTGCGCCTGCTTCTGGGGCACCCGGAGGTGGAGATCGGCGCGCTGACCGGGCACTCCAACGCCGGGCAGCGCCTGGGCGCGCTCCAGCCGCATCTGGGTCCGCTGGCCGACCGGGAGCTGCAGGCGACCTCCGCCGAGGTCCTGGCCGGGCATGACGTCGTCTTCCTCGCGCTGCCGCACGGCCAGTCCGCCGCGGTCGCCGAGGAGCTCGGGCCCGAGGTGCTCGTCGTGGACTGCGGCGCCGACTTCCGGCTCAGCGACGCCACCGACTGGGAGGCGTTCTACGGCTCGCCCCACGCGGGCACCTGGCCGTACGGCCTCCCGGAGCTGCCCGGGGCCCGCGCCGCGCTGCAGGGGACCCGGCGCATCGCGGTCCCGGGCTGCTACCCCACCGCCGTGTCGCTCGCCCTGTTCCCCGCCTACGCGGACCGGCTCGCCGAGCCCGAGGCCGTGATCGTCGCGGCCACCGGCACCTCCGGCGCGGGCAAGGCCCTCAAGCCGCATCTGCTGGGCTCCGAGGTCATGGGCTCGATGAGCCCGTACGGCGTCGGCGGCGGCCACCGGCACACCCCCGAGATGATCCAGAACCTGAGCGCGGTGGCCGGCGAGCGGATCAGCGTCTCCTTCACCCCGACCCTCGCCCCCATGTCGCGCGGCATCCTCGCGACCTGCTCGGCGAAGGCGAAGCCCGGGGTGGACGCCGCGGCCGTGCGCGACGCGTACGAGAAGGCGCTGGCCGACGAACCGTTCCTGCAGCTGCTGCCCGAGGGCCAGTGGCCGGCGACCGCCGCGGTGTACGGCTCCAACACCGCCCAGGTGCAGGTGACCCTCGACGCCGCGGCCGGCCGGATCATCGCGATCAGCGCGCTCGACAACCTCACCAAGGGGACCGCGGGCGGCGCGGTACAGAGCATGAACATCGCCCTGGGCCTCCCCGAGGGGACCGGGCTCCCGACGACCGGGGTCGCGCCGTGACCCGGACCGGCACAGGACAGCAGGGCGTGACCGGCGGGGCCGGAGAAGCGACGGAGGACCAGCAGTGAGCGTGACGGCAGCACAGGGATTCACGGCGGCGGGCATCGCCGCCGGGATCAAGGAGAGCGGCAGCCCGGACCTGGCCCTCGTGGTGAACCACGGGCCCCGGAGCGCCGCCGCCGGAGTCTTCACCTCCAACCGCGTCAAGGCGGCACCGGTGCTCTGGTCGGAGCAGGTGCTCAAGAGCGGAGAGCTGTCCGCCGTCGTCCTCAACTCCGGTGGCGCCAACGCCTGTACGGGCCCGAAGGGCTTCCAGGACACCCACGCCACCGCGGAGAAGGTCGCCGCCTCGCTGAACACCGCGGGGTACGACGAGACCGGCGGGCACAACGCCGGCATGATCGCCGTGTGCTCGACGGGCCTGATCGGCGTCACGCTGCCGATGGACAAGCTGCTGCCGGGCGTCGACAAGGCCGTCGCCCAACTGAGCGCGCACGGCGGCGAGAAGGCCGCCCTCGCCATCAAGACCACCGACAGTGTGCACAAGACCGCCGTCGTCACCCGGGACGGCTGGACGGTCGGCGGCATGGCCAAGGGCGCCGGCATGCTCGCGCCGGGCCTGGCCACCATGCTCGTCGTGCTGACCACCGACGCCGATGTGCCGTCCGACGGCCTCGACACGGCGCTGCGGGCCGCCACCCGCACCACCTTCGACCGGATCGACTCCGACGGCTGTATGTCGACCAACGACACGGTGCTGCTGCTCGCCTCCGGCGCCTCCGGCGTCACACCGGCCGCCGAGGACTTCGCCGAGGCGGTCCGCGCGGTCTGCGACGACCTCGCCCGGCAGCTGATCGGCGACGCCGAGGGCGCCAGCAAGGACATCAGGATCGAGGTCGTGGGCGCGGCGAGCGAGGACGACGCGGTCGAGGTCGGCCGCTCCATCGCCCGTAACAACCTCCTCAAGTGCGCCATCCACGGCGAGGACCCCAACTGGGGCCGGGTGCTCTCCGCCATCGGCACCACCTCCGCCGTCTTCGATCCCGACCGGCTCAACGTCGCCATCAACGGCATCTGGGTCTGCAAGAACGGCTCGGTCGGCGAGGACCGCGACCTGGTCGACATGCGCTACCGGGAGGTCCGCATCACCGCCGACCTCGCCGCCGGCACCGAGTCCGCGGTCATCTGGGCCAACGACCTGACCGCCGACTACGTCCACGAGAACAGCGCGTACTCGTCATGAGCAGGCAAGCAGAGGAAAGCGAGGCCGGGGCATGAGTGCCCGCAAGCACACGGCGCTGCCCAAGGCGCGCACCCTCATCGAGGCGCTGCCCTGGCTGACCCGCCACCACGGCAAGACCGTCGTCATCAAGTTCGGCGGCAACGCCATGGTCGACGAGGAACTCAAGCGCGCCTTCGCCCAGGACGTGGTGTTCCTGCGGCACGCCGGACTGCGCCCCGTCGTCGTCCACGGCGGCGGCCCGCAGATCAGCGCCCAGCTGGACCTGCTCGGCCTGGAGTCGGAGTTCAAGGGCGGCCTGCGGGTCACCACACCCGAGGCGATGAACGTCGTACGGATGGTGCTGGCCGGCCAGGTGCAGCGGGAGCTGGTCGGACTGCTCAACGAGCACGGCCCGCTCGCCGTCGGCATGACCGGCGAGGACGCCCACCTGATGGCCGCGACCAAGCACTTCGCGCAGATCGACGGTGAGCGGGTGGACATCGGCCGGGTCGGCGAGATCACCGCCATCGACCCCGGCGCGGTCCAGGCGCTCCTGGACGACGGCCGTATCCCGGTCATCTCCTCGATCGCCCGCAGCAGCGACGAGGACGACGCCTCCGGCATCTTCAACGTCAACGCCGACACCGCAGCGGCCGCCCTGGCCGCCGCCCTGGGCGCCGAGACGCTGATGGTGCTCACCGACGTCGAGGGCCTCTACGAGGACTGGCCGCACAGCGACGAGGTGATCTCCCGCCTGACCGCCACCGAGCTGGAGAAGCTGCTGCCCGAGCTGGCCAGCGGCATGGTGCCCAAGATGCGGGGCTGTCTGCACGCCGTCCGCAACGGGGTGCACACCGCCCGGGTCATCGACGGGCGGGTCCCGCACTCGATCCTGCTGGAGATCTTCACCGACGAGGGAATCGGCACGATGGTCGTGCCGGACGCGAACACCATCGAGGGGGCGACATGAGCGACCCGGCACACACCCACGGCCCGGCGACCAACGCGGGCCTCACCGGGCGCTGGCAGGGCGCCATGATGCACAACTTCGGCACCCCCCGCGTCCCGCTGGTCCGCGGTGAGGGCGCCACCGTGTGGGACGCCGACGGCAACGCCTACCTCGACTTCCTCGGCGGCATCGCGGTCAACTCCCTCGGGCACGCCCACCCCGCGGTGGTCCGCGCGGTCTCCGACCAGGTCGCCACCCTCGGCCATGTCTCGAACTTCTTCGTCGCCGAGCCCACCGTGGCCCTCGCCGAACGGCTGCTCGCGCTGGCCGGACGCCCCGGCCGGGTCTACTTCTCCAACTCGGGCGCCGAGGCCAACGAGGCCGCCTTCAAGATCGGCCGGCTGACCGGGCGCACCCACATGGTCTCCACCGCCGGCGGCTTCCACGGCCGCACCATGGGTGCCCTGGCGCTCACCGGCCAGCCCGCCAAGCAGGCCCCGTTCGCCCCGCTGCCCGGCGACGTCGACTACGTCCCGTACGGCGACGTGGACGCCCTCCGCGCCGCCGTCACCACCGACACCGCCTTCGTCATCCTGGAACCCGTCCAGGGCGAGAACGGCGTCATCGTCCCGCCGCCCGGCTACCTCCGGGCCGCCCGCGAGATCACCGCCGCCACCGGCACCCTGCTCGTCCTCGACGAGATCCAGACCGGCATCGGCCGGACCGGCAACTGGCTGGAGTCCCAGGCCCAGGGCGTCGAGGCGGACATCATCACCCTCGCCAAGGGCCTCGGCGGCGGCCTGCCGATCGGCGCGACGCTGGCCTTCGGCCCGGCCGCCGACCTGCTCACGCCCGGTGCGCACGGCTCGACGTTCAGCGGCAACCCGGTCGTCTGCGCCGGCGCCCTCGCCGTCCTGGACACCATCGAGGCGGACGGCATCCTGGAGAACGTCAAGCGTGTCGGCGAGCGGCTGCGCACCGGGACCGAGGCCCTGGGGCACCCCTTGGTCGGTCAGGTCCGCGGCGCGGGGCTGCTCCTGGGTATCGTCTTGACGGAGTCGCTCGCGCCGCAGGTGCAGCAGGCGGCTCAGGACGCGGGCCTCCTGGTGAACGCGGTCGCGCCGGACGTCGTCCGGCTCGCCCCGCCGCTGATCCTCACCGACGAGGAAGCGGAGGAGTTCCTCCGGAAGCTGCCCGGCGTCCTCAACACGGCCCGCCAAGGGGCCGACGGGGAACGACGAGCCGGAGACTGACGACAACGATGACCGAGCCGCAGGACAACGAGCTGCAGAACGGCGGCCAGGCCGTTCCGCAGACCCGCACCGCCCGCCACCGCCGGATCGTGGACATCCTCAACCGGCTGCCGGTCCGCTCCCAGAGCCAGCTCGCCAAGCTGCTCGCCGACGACGGCCTGTCCGTCACCCAGGCGACGCTCTCCCGCGATCTGGACGAACTGGGCGCGGTGAAGATCCGCAACACCGGCGGCGAGCTGATCTACGCGGTGCCCAGCGAGGGCGGCGACCGCAAACCGCGGGCGCCGCTGGGCGAGTCCGCCAAGGAGGAGCGGATGCGCCGCCTCTCCAGCGAACTCCTCATCTCCGCCGAGGCCTCCGCCAACCTCGTGGTCCTGCGCACCCCACCGGGCGCCGCCCAGTTCCTGGCCTCGGCCATCGACCAGGCCGAGCTGCACGACATCCTCGGCACCATCGCCGGCGACGACACCCTGATGCTCATCAGCCGTGACCCGGCAGGCGGCCAGGCCCTCGCCGACCACCTCCTGCGCCTGGCGCAGAAGGCGCACTGACCCCCTCCGCACGCGCTCCCCGGGGCCTCTCAGCACCCCCGGAGCGCCTCGCACCGCCCCCGGGCGGCGGTTGTGCGGAGCATCCACCCGAGCCACTCTCTCCCCGCCGAACCGCATACGGCAGGATGGCAGTTCGCGCCGGGACGTCCACGGATGTCCCGGCGCCTTCACAGCCCTAGAGACAAGCAGGTGGCATGGTGACGAGACATCACATCCGGCTCATAGCAGGTCCGTTCCTCCCGGTCGCGGGAGGAGCCGGCCGGTGAACCGCGCTGTGACACTGCATGACCTGATCGTGGCCGGCGCCGCGCTGGCCGCCGGCGTCCTCACCGCCCTGCTGCTGCGGGTGACCCTGCGCTGGCTGGGCAAACACGCCCTCAAGACCCGGTGGAGCGGGGACGACATCCTCGTCGACGCGCTGCGCGCGGTGGTGCCCTGGACGGCGGTCACCGGTGGTCTGGCGGCGGCGGCCGCGGCACTGCCGCTGACGGAGACGGTCGGACGCACCGTCAGCCGGACGCTGACGGTGCTGCTCATCCTGGTCGTCACGCTCACCGCGGCCCGGGTGATCACCGGAGCGGTGAAGGCTTTCGCGCAGTCCCGGTCCGGGGTGGCCGGTTCGGCCACCATCTTCGCCAACATCACCCGCATCATCGTGCTGGCGATGGGCTTCCTGGTGGTCCTCCAGACCCTGGGCATCTCCATCGCCCCGCTGCTCACCGCCCTGGGCGTGGGCGGCCTCGCCGTCGCGCTGGCCCTCCAGGACACCCTGGCCAACCTCTTCGCGGGCGTCCACATCCTCGCCTCGAAGACCGTGCAGCCCGGCGACTACATCCGGCTCACCAGCGGCGAGGAGGGCTATGTCGTCGACGTCAACTGGCGCAACACCGTGGTGCGCGAGCTCTCCAACAACCTGGTGATCATCCCCAACACCCAGCTGGCCGGCACCAACATGACCAACTTCACCCGACCGGAACAGAAGTTGACGATCCTGGTGCAGGTGGGCGTCGGCTACGACAGCGACCTCGACCATGTCGAGCGGGTCACCACCGAGGTCATCGACAGCGTGATGAAGGACGTCAACGGCGGCGACCCCGACCACGAAGCGGCCGTCCGCTTCCACACCTTCGGCGACTCCCGGATCGGCCTCACGGTGATCCTCGGCGTCGGCGAGTTCAGCGACCAGTACCGGATCAAGCACGAGTTCATCAAGCGCCTCCACCGGCGCTACCGGGACGAAGGCATCCGCATCCCCTCCCCGGCCCGCACCGTCGCCCTCCAGAAGCCGGACGAGATCGTGATCCCGCACCAGCGCGACCTGTCGGACCAGCGCGACCTCACGGACCGGCGCGACCTGTCGGGCCCTGTCCCGCCGGTGCCGTAGACACCCGGCCGCGAATCCGGCCGCCCCGTGCGGGCCTTCACCCGCCGGGGCGTCCGGGCGCCGCCGCCACCGCGGTGCTACCGCCCCGGGCCCGCCGGAGCGGCGACCACACGCCGGAAGAGGGCCTGCACGGCCGGGGTGAGGTCGGTGCCGGTGTGGTGGTGGCAGGGTCCGGTGTAGGCGTGGGTGAGGAAGTCGGCGGTCAGCTGGGGGTCGGGGACGTCGAACTCGCCTGCCGCGTGGCCCTCGGTGAGGATCGTGACGAGCAGGTCGCGGGCGGCGGCCAGGGGTTCCTCGTCCGCCGTGCCGAGTTCGTGGAAGAGCCGGTGGTAGAGCGCGTGGTCGTGCTGTTCCACGGTGATCCAGGCGGCCACGAGCCCGTCGAGGCGGTCGGTCCAGGTGAGTTCGGGCTGCCGGACGAGGGCGGCGGGCCGCTGGAGCATCCGGTCCCACATCTCGGCCTGCAGGGCGGCCAGGAGTTCCTGCTTGGAGGCGAAGTAGAGGTAGACCGTGCCCTTGGCGACCCCGGCCCGGGCGGCGACCCGGGCCACGGTCAGTGACTCGTAGCCGTCCTCCAGCAGCAGTGCGGCGACGGCGTCCAGGATCTGGCGCCGGCGCACGTCCGGGGACTGGAAGCGGCCGGGGGGCCGGTCGGGGGCGGGCCTGTCCGCGGGCACGGTCTCTCCTGATACGTGGCGGCTGACCGACGGTCGGTCAGCGGGGTGTCCCCAGGGTGTCATGTGGCTTGCGGGCGATCACGACGACGGCGTGGTCCTCGGCGGGGTGTGGTGCGTGTCCGGGGGCCGGTTCGTGCCCGGGATGCGGTGCGTGTCCGGGGGGCAGTTCGTGCCCGGGGTGTGGTTCATACCCGGGGTGTCGGTGGAGCGGGACGCGCCGGCGTTCGGCGTGCAGGATCTCCAGGCCCAGCCCGGTCAGGCCCGTACGCATCTCGTCGAGGGTGACCAGGTCGCCGGCCTCGCCCCAGTCGCAGGCCTCCTCGTCCCACTCGCCCAGCGACAGCACCGCGCCCGGGGCGAGGGCCGCGGCGAGGGCGGTGAGGGTGGCGGTACGGGCGGGGCCGCGGGGCGGCAGCGCGTACGAGCTGAGGACGAAGTCGTAGCCGGTGTCGGGCCGCCAGACGGCGCTGTCGGCCACCACCCACTGGATGCTCTCCGCCAGCCCCCGGGCGCAGGCCCCGGCCCGGGCGCCGGTGATTGCCCGGGGCGCGAGGTCCACGCCGGTGACCCGCCAGCCGCGCCGGGCGAGTTCCAGGGCGTTGCCGCCCGCGCCGCAGCCCATGTCCAGGGCGGTGCCGGGCGGGAGGCTCTCGGCGGGGGAGAGCAGAAGCGGGTCGGGGGCGGCGATGTCGCGGAGGTCGCCCCGGTAGACGGCGTCCCAGTCGAACGGGGGCCGCGGCGTGGGCGGGGTGTCAGGGGTGGGTGCCGCGTGGTGCATCTCGTCTCCTCCAGGCGGGAACGTGTGCGCTCGAATGACCGTTGGTCAGTAGTATGACCGCCGGTCATTCGTTTTCGTCAACCCTCCCGGAGGCACCCATGGCACCCACCGCGCAGTACGACACCGTGATCGTCGGCGGCGGCCCGGCAGGGCTCACCGCGGCCCTCGCCCTGACCCGCTACCGCCACCGCACCCTCGTCGTGGAATCCCCGGCCCCGCCGCGCAACGCCGCCTCCCGCGGCGTGCACGGCATGATCGGTCTGGAGGGCGCCACGCCCGCCGAGGTCCGTGCCCGCGCCTGGGCCGAACTCGACGGCTACGGCCTGGCCGAGTGCCGCGCAGCCACCGTCGAGGACCTCACCCGCGCCGACGACGGCGGGTTCCGCGCCGTGATGTCCGACGGCACCACCGCCTGGTCGCGCACCGTGCTCCTGGCCACCGGGGTGACGGACGTCCTGCCCGAGGGGGTGGAGGGCTTCGCCGCGTGCTGGGGCCGCAGCGTGATCCACTGCCCGTTCTGCGTCGGCTGGGAGAACGCCGAGCGCACCTGGGGGCTGATCGCCGAGGACCCCGACCACGCGGCCCTCGCCGCCGACGCCTTCCGCGCCTGGTCGGCCGACGTCATCGCCGTCGCCCCGCCCGGCATGGACCGCGCCGCCGAGATACGCGCGCGGCTGCGCGGCGCCGGCAGCGACCTCGTCGAGGGCGATATCACCCGGCTCCACCACCGCGAAGGCGACCTCTACGCGGTGGAGTTCGCCGACGGCACCCGCCTCGCCCGGCAGACCCTGCTGTGGTCCCCGCCCCAGCGGCAGGTCCCGCTCGTCACCCGCCTCGTCGAGCGCTTCGGCCTGGCGCTCGACGACGACGGCTTCGTCAGGGTCGGCCCCGACAAGCGGACCAGCGTGCCGGGCCTGTACGCCGCCGGCGATCTCACCACCGCGTGGGAGCAGGGCGCCATGAGCGCCGCCGGGGCCGGAGCCGCGGCCGCCGACGCCCTCCACTTCGCCCGCCATGCCTGATTCCGGAGACCTCATGTCCGAGCGCGCCTTCACCGACTACCTCGACCGCATCGGCGACCGCACCGCCCTCTACGCGACCGTCGCCGCCCACACCGGCGCCCGCCGCGTCCTGTACCCCGGCAGCTACCTCGACCTGGCCCCCTCCCATGTCTGGGACGACGTCACCTACCTCGACGCGGACGCCCGTGCCGCCAGGGCCTTCGCCGGCCCGGACGCCGCCGCCCTCGCCCGGCGTCATCGGAGCCGTCCCGGGCAGCCGCTGATCACCTTCGTCCCCGGCGACTACACCGATACCCTGCGCGGCCTCCCCGCCGCCGCCTGGGACCTGGCCCTCTCCCTCTACGCGGGCCCGGTCTCCGAGCACGCCAAGCGATGCCTGCGCCCGGGAGGCTGGCTGCTGGCCAACAACAGCCACGCCGACGCCGGCCTCGCCCACCTCGACCCCGACTACCGGCTCGCCGCCGTCATCCACCACCGCGCCGGCCGCTACCCGCTCACGACCGACCACCTGGACCAGTACCTGCAGCCACGCCGACCGCCCCACCCCACGCGCGACCAGCTCCACGCCACCGGCCGGGGCGCCGCCTACACCCGCCCCGCCACGGCCTACCTCTTCCGCCACGAGCCCGGGGCACGGTAGATCCAAGAAGGGCGGACCGGCCCGTCGTTCACCCCGTGGGCCCACAACAGGCCTTCGGTGAGAAGGGGGAGGCGGGGGAGCGGCGGCGTGCGAACGGCGCGGCGGATGATCGCCGGCCCCGGGACCGGAGATGACCAAGAGCCCCGCCCCCGCCGAAGCGGGGACGGGGCCCTGGCCACAGATTCTCGTACGGCAACCCTTGGAGACGCCGCGGAGGCCTACGCCGACGGGCTTGCTCGGGCGGATTCCGCAACGGAAGGCGCCCAACGTGCGGGGACGAAGAGCGCCAGGGCAGCCAAGGGCCTGCCGGAGCCGGACAGGGGCCGATCTGACTCCCGGCGGTTACTTCTCCGCCTCGTGCCAAGCCACGCACACCACTTGGCCGCCCTGCATTTCCCACAGATCGCAAAGCCGGGCGCGGATCACCGGAGGGTCCGTCTCACGGTTGTGGAAGTCGGTGACGATCGTGTTCCCTTCGATACGCCGGACTCCATATTGCTCAGAGAAGTCGATCCCCAACTCGTGCTCCAGGTCAAGGCTCGCGAGAGCGTATCGCTCCGCCGCTTCGGGGTACTTCTCAAATACCTGCGTGATGCCGGCGAAGAATTCGGCATCCTTGTCGGGCGGGTACTGAGCGGCCATGGTTCTCTCCTAGTCACCGGAAACGAGATGGCCCCCTCGTGACGGACATCCCTTGAGGCTGCGTCACTCCCTCAGGTTGCTTCACCGGCACCTCGTTCGCCAGTCGCCGCTGACAGGCGCAGGCACTGCCCCGGCCGACGGGGCCGGCCCGGATCGGCTCGGATCGGCGGACCGCTCACCGCTCGGGTGATCCATAAGAGCCGTGAGCAGAGGTGACACAACCGCCGTAGGAACGATCAAGGGCCCTGTCTCACCGAAGTGAGACAGGGCCCTTCACCCGGGCTCGAAGCCCTTACTGCACCGTCGGGACGACAGGATTTGAACCTGCGACCCCTTGACCCCCAGTCAAGTGCGCTACCAAGCTGCGCCACGTCCCGGTGCTCATGCCGGCCGGAAGAGTCCCGGCCGGGGCGTGCAGAAGAAAAATACCCTGTCCGGGGCCATGAATCCAAAGCGGGTGCTCGCGGGGGTGCTCCCGGGCCTCCGGCAGGCCCACGGCTGTCATGGTTCGATGGCTTTATGGGTGAAAAGTCCGCGAAGCGGAACCTCCGGGTGCGCCGGGTCTATGAGGCGCCGGAGCCGTCGGACGGGGCGCGGGTGCTGGTCGACCGGCTGTGGCCGCGCGGGCTGTCCAAGGGGGACGCGCGGCTGACCGAGTGGTGCAAGGACGTGGCGCCGTCGTCGGAGCTGCGGCGCTGGTTCCATCACGAGGGGCCGCGGTTCGCGGAGTTCGCCGAGCGGTACCGCGCGGAGCTGGCGCGGGAGGCGGTGCGGCCGGCGCTGGAGGGGCTGCGGGAGCGGGCCGCGCAGGGGCCGCTGACGCTGCTGACCGCCACGAAGGACGTGTCGGTGAGCCATGTGAACGTCCTGATCGAGGTGCTCCGGGAGGGCTCCTGAGGCTCCCCGCCACGCCGGCGACCCGCCGCTGACCTGCATATTCGTCGACGCGTTGACGAAACATACGGTGGAGTGCATACTTATACCCATCAGCGAATGCACCGTTAGGAGAAACCCGTGACCGAGCGCGTCGTACTCGCCTACTCGGGCGGCCTGGACACCTCTGTCTGTATCGGCTGGATCGCCGAGGAGACGGGCGCCGAGGTCATCGCCGTTGCCGTGGACGTCGGCCAGGGCGGCGAGGACCTGGACGTCATCCGCAAGCGTGCGCTCGACTGCGGTGCGGTCGAGGCCGAGGTCGCGGACGCCAAGGACGAGTTCGCCGACGAGTACTGCCTCCCGGCGATCAAGGCGAACGCCCTGTACATGGACCGCTACCCGCTGGTCTCGGCGCTCTCCCGGCCGACCATCGTCAAGCACCTGGTCGCCGCCGCGAAGAAGCACGGCGCCACCACCGTCGCCCACGGCTGCACCGGCAAGGGCAACGACCAGGTCCGCTTCGAGGCCGGCATCTCCTCCCTCGCCCCCGACCTGAAGTGCATCGCCCCGGTCCGTGACTACGCGATGACCCGGGACAAGGCGATCGCCTTCTGCGAGGAGAAGAACCTCCCGATCGCGACCACCAAGAAGTCGCCGTACTCCATCGACCAGAACGTCTTCGGGCGGGCCGTGGAGACCGGCTTCCTGGAGGACATCTGGAACGCGCCGATCGAGGACGTGTACGAGTACACCGAGAACCCGGCGCTCCAGCGGGAGGCCGACGAGGTCGTCATCACCTTCAAGGAAGGTGTCCCGGTCGCCCTCGACGGCAGGCCCGTCACCGTGCTCCAGGCCATCCAGCAGCTCAACGAGCGGGCCGGCGCCCAGGGCATCGGCCGGATCGACATGGTCGAGGACCGGCTGGTCGGCATCAAGTCCCGTGAGGTCTACGAGGCGCCCGGCGCCATCGCGCTGATCACCGCGCACCAGGAGCTGGAGAGCGTCACCGTCGAGCGCGAACTGGCCCGCTACAAGCGGCAGGTCGAGCAGCGCTGGGGCGAGCTGGTCTACGACGGCCTGTGGTTCTCGCCGCTCAAGCGGGCCCTGGACGGCTTCATCAACGAGGCCAACCAGGCCGTGTCCGGCGACATCCGGATGACCCTGCACGGTGGCCGCGCGGTCGTCACCGGCCGGAAGTCCGACCAGTCGCTGTACGACTTCAACCTCGCCACGTACGACACCGGCGACACCTTCGACCAGTCGCTGTCCAAGGGCTTCATCGAGCTCTTCGGGATGTCGAGCAAGATCGCGGCCAAGCGCGACCTGGCCTGATCCGTCTCGTTACCCACGTACACAGCCGCCTCCCCGCCCTCACGGCTGGGAGGCGGCGGCACATCCACCCGCAGCCTTGAGGAGCAGCAGTGAGCAGCAACAGCGGTGACGTCCGGCTCTGGGGCGGCCGGTTCGCCGACGGCCCGGCAGAGGCGCTGGCCCAGCTGTCGGCGTCGGTCCACTTCGACTGGCGGCTGGCCCCTTACGACATCGCCGGCTCCCGTGCGCACGCCCGGGTGCTGCACAAGGCCGGCCTGCTCACCGAGGACGAGCTGACCCGGATGCTCGCCGGGCTCGACCAGCTCGCCGCGGACGTCGCCGACGGTTCGTTCACCGGCACCGTCGCCGACGAGGACGTGCACACCGCCCTGGAGCGCGGGCTGCTGGAGCGGCTCGGCCCCGACCTCGGCGGCAAGCTGCGGGCCGGCCGGTCCCGCAACGACCAGGTCGCCACGCTCTTCCGGATGTACCTGCGCGACCACGCCCGGATCATCGGCGGGCTGATCGCCGGCCTCCAGGAGGCGCTGGTCGGCCTCGCCGAGACCCACCCGGACGTCGCGATGCCGGGCCGCACCCACCTCCAGCACGCTCAGCCGGTGCTCTTCGCCCACCATGTGCTGGCGCATGTGCAGTCGCTGTCCCGGGACGCGGAGCGGCTGCGGCAGTGGGACGAGCGCACCGCGGTCTCCCCGTACGGCTCGGGCGCGCTGGCCGGCTCCTCGCTCGGCCTCGACCCGGAGGCGGTCGCCGCCGACCTCGGCTTCGAGCACGGCTCGGCCGGCAACTCCATCGACGGCACGGCCTCCCGTGACTTCGTCGCCGAGTTCGCCTTCATCACCGCGATGATCGGGGTGAATCTCTCCCGGATCGCCGAGGAGGTCATCCTCTGGAACACGAAGGAGTTCTCCTTCGTCACGCTCCACGACGCCTTCTCGACCGGCTCGTCGATCATGCCGCAGAAGAAGAACCCGGACATCGCCGAATTGGCGCGGGGCAAGTCGGGGCGCCTCATCGGCAACCTGACCGGGCTGCTGGCCACCCTCAAGGCGCTGCCGCTCGCCTACAACCGTGACCTCCAGGAGGACAAGGAGCCGGTCTTCGACTCCTGCGACCAACTGGAGGTGCTGCTCCCGGCGTTCACCGGGATGATGGCCACCCTGACTGTCCACCGCGAGCGCATGGAGGAGCTGGCCCCGGCCGGTTTCTCGCTGGCCACCGACATCGCGGAGTGGCTGGTCAAGCAGGGTGTGCCGTTCCGGGTCGCGCACGAGGTCGCGGGCGAGTGCGTCAAGGAGTGCGAGGCGCACGGCATCGAGCTGGACCAGCTCACCGACGAGCAGTTCGCGAAGATCTCCCCGCATCTGACCCCGGAGGTCCGTGGCGTCCTCAACGTCCCCGGCGCGCTCGCCTCGCGCAGCGGCCGGGGCGGCACCGCGCCCTCGGCGGTGGCCGTCCAGCTCGCCGAGGTGCGGGCCGACCTGGCCACCCAGCAGGAGTGGGCGACCGCCAAGAAGACCACCGAGCTGACCTAGCCGACAGGCTCCACGACGGCGGCCCCGACCCGGTGCGAGTACCGGGTCGGGGCCGCCGTCGTGTGTCCGGGCGGGGGTGGTGAGACATTGATGTCTCATTCGGGTACTGTATGTCTCATGGCCCTGGACCGTGAACGCGTTCTGAAGGAAGCCGCCGCGTTGCTCACGCGGCGGGCCTCGACGCCTATGGACGAGATCGCCCGCGCCGCGGGCATCAGTCGCGCGACCCTGCACCGGCACTTCGCCGGGCGGGACGCGCTGATCAGAGCGCTGGAGGAGCACGGGATCGCCCAGTGCGGACAGGCGATGGACGCGGCCCGGCTGGACGAGGGGGACGCCGCCGACGCGCTGCGCCGGCTGATCAAAGAGGCCGAACCGGTCGCCGCCGTGCTCGCCTTCCTGTTCACCGAGAACCAGCTCTTCGAGGACGGCGAGATCAACGCCGGCTGGGAGGAGCTCGACGCCCGCCTCGCCGCCCTCTTCCGGCGCGGCCAGGAAGAGGGCGTCTTCCGGATCGATCTGAGCGCCGCCTGGCTCACCGAGGCCTTCTACGGACTGATCGGCGCCGGCGCCTGGGCCGTGCACGAAGGGCGGGTCGCCCGTAACGACCTCCACCACTCGATCGCCGAGCTGCTGCTCGGCGGCATCCGACGGAGCATGGAAAAATGACCGAGACCATAGCGTCAGGACCGGCGGGCTCGGCCCATGTCGACGACCAGCCCAGGCCGGGCCGCTGGCTCGCGCTCGCCGTCCTCGTCCTCGCCGTCCTGCTGGTCGGCGTCGACGCCACGGTCCTCGGCCTCGCCACCCCCTTCCTCAGCGAGGACCTCCAGCCGTCCGGGACCCAGCTGCTCTGGATCGGTGACATCTACTCCTTCGTCATCGCCGGCCTGCTGGTCTCCATGGGCAGCCTCGGCGACCGCATCGGCCGCAAGAAACTGCTGCTGCTGGGCTCCGTCGGCTTCGGCGCGATGTCGGTGCTGGCCGCGTACGCCACCACGCCCGAGATGATGATCCTGGCCCGCGCGCTCCAGGGCGTGGCCGGTGCGACGCTGATGCCGTCCACCCTCGCGCTGATCCGCAACCTCTTCCACGACCCCAGGGAACGCAGTCTGGCCGTCGGCATCTGGGGCGCCATGGCCTCGGCCGGCATGGCCGTGGGCCCCGTCCTCGGCGGGTTCCTGCTGGGGCACTTCTGGTGGGGCTCGGTCTTCCTGATCAACCTGCCGGTGATGGCGCTGCTGGTGGCCGTCGGCGCCAAGGTCATCCCGGAGTCCCGCAATCCGGACCCCGGCCCCTGGGACATCCCCAGCGTCCTGCTGGCCCTGGTGGGCATCGTCTGCGTCGTCTACGCCATCAAGGAAGCGGCGGTGCACGGCTACCGCTGGGACATCGCGCTGACGGCCGCCGTCGGGGCGCTCACCCTGTTCGTGTTCGTCCGCAGACAGCTCACCCTCGCGTCGCCGCTGCTGAACATGAAGCTCTTTCACCACCGGGGGTTCTCCGGGGCCGTACTCGCCGACCTGCTGACCATCCTCGGGCTGTCCGGGCTGGTCTTCTTCCTCTCCCAGTTCCTCCAGATGGTGCAGCTGCGTTCACCGCTGAACGCCGGACTCGTCGAACTCCCGGCCGCGGTCGGCGCGGTGGGTGCCGGTCTGGCGGCCGGCTGGGTCGCCCGGCGGCTGTCCGTACGGATCGTGGTGGCCGGCGGCCTCGCCGTGGTCGGGCTCTCCCTGGTCGGCTGCACCACCCTGCACGCCGACACCGGCACCGCCGCACTGTGCGTGATCCTCTTCGTCGTCGGTGTCGGCGCCGGATTCTCCTTCACCGTCACCGCCGACGTGATCCTCGGCAGCGTGCCCAAGGAGGAGGCGGGCGCCGCCTCCGCGGTCTCCGAGACCGCCTACGAACTGGGCGCCGCGCTCGGCATCGCCCTGCTCGGCTCCATCGTGACCGGCATCTACCGGGGCTTCGACGCACCGCCCGGGGTGCCGGGAGCGGCCACCGACGCCGCCCGCGACTCGCTCGGCGGCGCCGTCGAGACGGCCGGCCAACTCCCCGCCGAACAGGGCGCCGCGCTGGTCAAGGCCGCCCAGGACTCCTTCGTCGCCGGTGTCGACGTCGCGGCCGGGGTGGGGGCGGTGGTCCTGCTGTCCGCGGCGGTGGCCGCGTGGTTCCTGCTCCGCGGCCAGGAGCTGGGCAACAGCCCGGCCCCGCCCTCCGAGCCCGCGGCGCTCTCCGCGGCCGCGCCGGAGCCGGCCCGCGGCTCCGGCCCGGCGGGACGCCCTTAGGGTGCCTCTCCCCGGTCTCCGCCGGCCGGGGAGGCACGCCCGTAAGCCGTACGGCCATCCGCCGGACGGCGGGCACCCACCGCGCCCCAGGGCGTGTCCCGTGGATCACGGCGTCACACACCCGCATGATCAACGGGACACGCCCCGGGGGCGACTGTCCCCCGCCCGTTCACGCCCGGTACCCCGTACGGTGACCGGCCGTCCGGAGCGGCTTGCTCGACTCTCCCGTCGTCCCCTCACGGACGGCCCGCTCAGGAGAGTGACGCAGTGCGCGACATCGGACGACGCTCCTTCATCACCGCCGCGGGGGCCCTGGCCACCGCGAGCGCCATCGGCAGCAACGCCTACGCCACCGGCCACGCCCGCGACGCGGCCACCGCCGACGAGTATGTCGACGTCCAGCTCCTCAACATCACCGATCTGCACGGCTACCTGCAGGGCGCCCCCGGTGCCCACTCGATCATCACCGGGACCGGCGGGAAGACCTACACCGTCGGCGGCGTCGCCTACATGGCCGCCCACCTGGAGCGACTGCGCGACGGCCACCGCAACTCCCTCTTCTTCGCCCCCGGCGACCTCTTCTCCGGCTGGGAGTTCGACGCCGCCACCTTCGCCGACGAACCCACCATCGAGGCGCTGAACGCCCTGGGCCTGGACTTCGCCTCGGCCGGCAACCACGAGTTCGACAAGTCCGCGAAGTTCCTCACCGCGCACATGGAGGACGGCGAGAGCTTCCCGGTCGTCGGCCGCGACGACGCCTTCCCCGACTCCACCGGCCGCCGCTTCCGCGGCGCGGAGTTCCCCTACTACAGCGCCAACACGGTGTGGAACGCGAACGGCGAACTGGTGCTGCCGCCGTACAACATCGAGTACGTGGACGCCGGCGGCGGCCGCCGGCTGCCGGTCGGCTTCATCCATCTGACCGCCATCGGCACCGAGTCCTTCCCCGGCTCCTACCAGCCGGGACTGCGCACCCTCGACGAGCTGGAGACCGCCAACCGCTGCGCCGCCGAACTCAAGTCCCGCGGGGTGCGGGCGATCGTGCTCAGCATGCACGACGGCGCGGTCGCGGGCAGCGACTTCTCCAGCGGCAGCAACCCCTCCGGCCCCGCCTACGAACTGGCGCTGCGCGTCTCCCCGGACATCGACGCCATCGTCACCGGACACTGGCACTGCGCCTTCACCATGATGCTGCCCGACCCCGACGGCGTCCCCCGGCCGTTCGTCGAGGCCGGCTGCTACGGCCAGATCATCAACGAGATCACCCTGCGCCTCGACCCGGACACCGGAGCGGTGGTCCGGGAGCTGACCACCACCACCAACCACCCCAACACCCGGGACGTGACACCGGACCCGGAACTCAAGTCGATCGCCGCCTACTGGGCGGACTACGGCAGCCGGCGCGCCCGCAGCCGCCTCGGCACCCAGACCGCCTCCTTCACCCGGCGGCGCAACACGGTGGGGGAGAGCACCATGGGCAACCTCGTCGCCGACTGGGCCCTGTGGGCGGGCCGGCAGCCGCTCGAACCGATGGCCGACCCCGCCGCCCACCCCAACACCCCCGCGGACCTCGCCGTCATCGCGGTCGCCCCGCGCGTCGGCCAGGCCGTGATCGCCGGCGACCTGATCCGGGACGAGGCGACGGGCGGCACCGTCACCTTCGCGCAGGCCTGGAACTCCGTCGGCTTCGGCGACCCGATCATGACCGTCACGGTCACCGGCCGGCAGCTCCACGACGCCCTGGAGGAGCAGTGGGCCCCGACCGCCGGCGGCGGCCTCGGCTTCTCCCCGCTGGCCGTCTCCGCCAACGTCCGCTACACCTTCGACGCGGCGGGACCGGTCGGCCGGCGGATCGACCCGGCCGACGTGTTCATCGACGGCACCGCCCTCGACCTCACCCGCCGCTACCGGCTGGCCGCCCCCTCCTACACGCTCATCAACCAGGACGGCTTCAGCGCCTTCACGGGATTCACCGCACCGGTCCGCCACACCCGCGACTTCGAGAGTTTCGTCTCCTTCGTCCGCACCAAGAAGCAGCTGTCGCCCGCCCCGTTGAACCGGGTCACGGCCAAGAACGTGAACGTGCCCGGCGCCCGCACCGGCACCATCACCCAGCGCCAGCAACTGCTGCAGGCCGACGGCAGCGTGGTGCCGCGGCCCGAGGCGGCGCTGCGGACGGCGCAGACCGGCGGCGCCGAGGGACAGCGCGCCCCCGGCGGCTTCCGGGTGCCCTGCTGACCCGCCCGCCCCGCACGCGCACACACAACGGGCCCCATCCGGCGAACGGATGGGGCCCGACGCAGCGGCGGACGGGTCAGGCGGCCCTGGCCTTGGTGGCGTAGATGTCGACGTACTCCTGGCCGGACAGCTCCATGACGTCGCTCATCACCTCGTCGGTGACGGCCCGCAGCACATAGCGGTCGCGGTCCATGCCGTCGTAGCGGGAGAAGTCCAGCGGCTCACCGAAGCGCACCGTCACCGGGGCGATGCGCGGGCGGCCCTTGCCGCCGGGCTGCACCTTGTCGGTGCCGATCATCGCGAACGGGACGACCGGCGCACCGGTCATCAGGGTGAGCCGGGCGATGCCCGTACGGCCGCGGTAGAGACGGCCGTCGGGGGAGCGGGTGCCCTCCGGGTAGATGCCGAAGACGCTGCCCTCCTCCAGAATCCGGCGGCCGGTCATCAGCGCGGCGACCCCGCCGTGCCCGCCGTCCCGGTCCACCGGGACCATGCCGGCGCTGGAGAAGAACCAGGCCATCGCCCGGCCCTTGAGGCCCTTGCCGGTGACGTACTCGTCCTTGCCGATGAAGTACACCGGGCGTTTGACCACCAGGCTCAGGAACATCGAGTCGATGAAGGTGACGTGGTTGCCGGCGAGAATGACCGGCCCGGTCTCCGGGATGCGCTCCATGCCCTCGACCTTCGGGCGGTACAGGACGCGCATCACGAATCCGAGGATCGCCTTCAGCACAATGCGGGACAACGGGCCCTCCGGGTCGTGACTGGTCAACGTCAAGCGGGCGCAGAACTCTGCAGCCAAGGACCATACTCGCGGGTCACTCCCGCGCGCACATCGGGTTCACGAGGTCGATACGCAGCGTTGACGTGTGTTACCACCATCTTCCCCCCGAAGTCGTCGTCCGTCTCCCCGGCGTGGCCCGTCCGTGCCTACGATCGGCCCGGTTCCGTGGGCCGGTGTGCAACACGCCTCACCGCATGCCGGAAAACACCCGGAAGCACCCGGAAGACCAGCGAAGGCCCTGAGACAAGGAGTGCGCGTATGGACAAGCGGCAGCAGCCGGGACGGCGGACGGTGCTGGGGGCCGCGGCCCTCGGCGCGGGAGCGGCGGTATTCGGCGGAGCCGGCCAGGCGGGCGCGGCCGAGAGGTCCGGGGTGCCGCAGGAGCTGCCGGTACCGCTGGTCGTCGGCCACCGCGGGGCCAGCGGCTACCGCCCCGAGCACACCTTCGGCTCCTACCAACTCGCCCTCGACATGGGCGCGGACGTCATCGAGCAGGACCTCGTCCCCACCAAGGACGGACACCTGGTCTGCCGCCACGAGAACGACATCACCGCCACCACCGATGTCTCCGCGCACCCCGAGTTCGCGGACCGCAAGACCACCAAGAGCGTGGACGGGGTGAAGCTGACCGGCTGGTTCACCGAGGACTTCACGCTCGCCGAACTCAAGACGCTGCGCGCCAAGGAGCGCATACCGGGCACCCGGCAGCACAACACCGTCTACGACGGGGTGTGGCAGGTGCCGACCTTCGAGGAGGTGCTGCGGTGGGCCGAGCGCGAGGGCCGCAGGCGGGGCCGCCGCGTCTGGCTGCACATCGAGACCAAGCACCCCACCTACTTCCGCAAGCTGGGCCTCGGCCTGGAGGAGCGGGTGGCCAGGGCGCTGCGCGCGCACGGCCGGCACCGCAGGAACTCCCCGAACTTCCTGCAGTCCTTCGAGCCCGGCAGCATCCAGCGCCTGGACCGGCTCGTCGACTGCCCCAAGGTCGTCCTGCTCGGCACGCTCAAGGACCGCCCCTGGGACTTCACGGAGTCCGGTGACCCGCGCACCGTCGCCGACCTGGTCACGCCCGAGGGCCTGAAGTGGCTGGCCGGCTTCGCCCAGGGCATCGGCCCGGACCTGACCGTGATCATCCCGCGGGACAAGGACGGCAAGCTCGGCGAGCCCACGTCCGTCGTCCGGGACGCCCACGCCGCCGGACTGGTCCTGCACCCGTATACGGTCCGCAACGAGAACACCTTCCTGCCGGCCGACTACCGCCGCGGCAGCGACCCCAACGCCTACGGTGACGCCCTCGGGATGTTCCGGGCGTACCTCAAGACCGGTATCGACGGCCTGTTCTCCGACAATCCCGACACCGCGCTGCTGGCCGCCGCGGAGTTCCGCAAGCACTGACCCCGGACCGGGGCCGCCGCCACGGCGGAGCCCGGCCGCCCGGACCGGCGCGCGTTCCCCGGTATGTCCCCTGCATTCTCATCTGAGTTGGGAATGTCACAGGAGAGCCCGGCGCCGGTCCGTTCCGCTTGCCCCAATTGCCTGCGCAGAATGCTCGCGGCGGAGATTGCCGCCGCCCTCCGCGGGGGAATCCCGAAGAGGCGGTGGCGACGACGCCATGGCGGTGCCGGGTACCCCACGGCACTGTCCGTCAGGGCACACCGTTCCGGGCGCACCCCTCTCACCCTCAGCGCACCCGGACCAGCGAACCGAACAGGGGAGGCTACGCGCATGGGCACGAGTGTGACCATCTCTGCGGCGACCGACCAGGACGCCGAGCAGATCCTCAAACTCCAGTACCTCTGCTACCAGCAGGAAGCCGCGCTGTACGACGACTACGGCATCGAGCCGCTGACGCAGACGCTGGAGGCACTGCGCGCCGAACTCGGCGCGGGCTGCGTCGTGGTGGCCCGGCTCGGCGAGGAGGTGGTCGGCGCCGTGCGCGGCACGGTCGACGAGGACGGCACCGGGACGATAGCCAAGCTCATCGTGCACCCGCGGATGCAGCGGCACGGCCTGGGCGGACGGCTGCTGGACGCCGTCGAGGGGCGGCTGGCGGCCGAGCGCGCGGCCACCCGCTACCAGCTGTTCACCGGTCACCGCAGCGAGGGCAACCTGCGGCTCTACCGCGCCCGCGGCTACCTCCCCGTGGGCACCGAGCAGCGCACCCCCCGGCTGCGGGTGGTCACGCTGGAGAAGGACGTGTCCCGGCCGGCCGGAACCGGCGAACTCGTCGCACAGGCGTAGCGCCCCGGGCGGGTCCGTCCCGATGGGCCGGACCCGCCTCCGGTCGTCCGCGTCCCAGCGGACCGGCGTCCGTGCAGGCAGGTGTCAGAGCAGGTAGAGGAAGGTCCCGGGCGCCGTGGCGCTGCCGCCCGTGGTGGTGAGTTCGACGGTGACCGCGCCCAGGGCGTGGCTGGGCGCGACGGCCGCGACCCGGGTGTCGGACAGCACGGCGAACGCGGCCGGCACCCCGCCGAAGGTCACCCCGGTGGTAGTCGCCAGCCGGGTGCCGGTGATGTCGACCAGGGTGCCGCCCGCGGGCAGACCGGTCAGCGGGCTGAAGCCGGTGGCGGTCGGCGTGTCCACGAAGCCGAAGGCGCCGGGCGCCGTGGCGGTGCCGCCCTGCGCGAGGACGACCAGGGACACCTCCCCCTCGGCGTGGGCCGGGGCGACGGCGGTCAGTTCGCTGTCGGACAGCACCGTCGGCGTCACCGCCGTGGCCCCGAACACCACGGAGGTGGCGGTGGACAGCTCGCGTCCGGTGACGGTGACCGTGCCGCCGCCCGCCAGCGGACCGGACGACGGCGAGACGTCGAGGACCACGGGCGGGGGAACGTAGTAGAAGGGCACCGGACCGCTGGTGCCCCCGGGGGTGGTCACCGTGGTGTCGACCACGCCCGCCCCCGAGGGGGCGACCACCGACACCGAGGTCGGCGAGGAGGCCGTGATGGTGGCCGTCTTGCCACCGAAGCGCACCGCGGTGGCCCCGGTGAGCCCGGTGCCGGTGAGGGTCGCCGCGAAACCGCCGCCGGTGGAACCCTGGTTCGGACTGATCGGCATCTTCCCGCTCCGTTTCCGCTCCGGCGAACCCGTGGCCGCCTGCCGGACTCCAGTCAGACAGGGCGTCCGGCCGGGAGCGAGGGGCGGCCGCGTTCTTCACCCTGATGGCGCAGCGTGCCCGCGGGACGCCCTCAGGCCGCCGGCCGCTCCGTACGCGCCCGGCGCAGCCACAGCAGCCCGGTCACGGGCAGGACGACGGGGATGAAGAGATAGCCCATGCCGTAGTCCGACCAGACCGTGGCGTCGGGGAACGCGGACGGGTCGAGCAGCGTCCAGGTGCCGATGCCGAACACCCCGAGCAGCTCCAGCGCGCAGCAGACGAGCGCGGCCCGGCGGGCGCCCTCGCCGCCGCGTACCAGCGAGAAGGTGATGAACCCGTAGACGACCGCGGATACCGCCGAGAGGCTGTACGCCAGCGGCGCCCGGTCGAACTGGGCGAGGAGCTGGTAGAGCGAGCGGGACGCGGCGGCGACGGTGAAGATGCCGTAGAGTGCGACCAGCAGCCGGCCGGGGCCGGTGCCCAGGGAGCGCCGGGCCGTCGCGCCGCTCTCGGCGGCCCCGGTGGCACGGGTGGTCTTCGCGGTCTCAGGCACTGCCGCCTCCCCAGATGTCGAACAGCCGCACTTCCAGGACGGCCAGCACCACGGCCCCCGCGGCGACGGTGGCCGAGCCCCAGCGGGTGCGCTCCGAGAGCGACATGAACCCGGTCGCCGGCACACAGGCCGCGGCCCCCAGCAGATACGAGACGAAGAGCGCGGTGCCCTTGTCCGGCGACACCCCGCGGGACAACTGCACGACGGCGACGACCAGTTGGACGATGCCGAGCAGTGACACCAGGCCCATGCCGATGAAGTGCCAGTCCTTGGTGGGCTGGTCACGGTAGGCCGCGAAGCCGCACCAGGCGGCAAGGGCGAGAGCGGTCACCGCGACCGTGACCGTCAGCGCGTCGATCACCGGGGCCTCCGGGCGGCGCGGCGGCGCGCGGTGGGATTGTGGGGCATAAGGGGATGCTAATCGGCGGGGGGAGGGCGGCCGCGTCCGGCCCCATCGCGGTCCGTACGCTCGGGGGGTATGAAGATCATCGCTGACGCCCTCCTCTTCGACAACGACGGCACCCTCCTCTCCTCCCTGGAGTCCGTGAACCGCTGCTGGACCCGCTGGGCCAAGGAGTACGGGCTGACCGCGGAGGACTTCGCCCGGATCGCGCTGCACGGCCGCCCGGCGGCGGAGATCGTCGCGGACCTGCTGCCCGCGGACGCCGTTCCGGAGGCGCTGGCCCGTATCGAGCACCTGGAGGTCGAGGACGCCGGGGGGACGGTGGCGCTGCCCGGCACCCTGGCGCTGTTGGCGGACCTGCCCGCCGAGCAGTGGGCCGTGGTGACCTCGGCCGGCCGCCGGCTGGCCGAGGCCCGGCTCGCACACGCCGGGATCACCGCGAAGAACCTGGTCAGCGCCGACGACATCCGCCGCGGCAAGCCCGACCCGGAGCCGTTCCTGCTGGCCGCCGCGCGGCTGGGGGTGGACCCGGCCCGCTGTGTGGTCTTCGAGGACGCCCCGGTCGGACTGGCGGCGGGCCGCGCCGCCGGGATGACGACCGTGGCGTTGACCACAACGCACCGGGCCGAGGAGCTGTCGGCGGACGCCGTGGTCCCCGACCTCTCGGCGGTATCCGCGCAGGCCATCGCAGGGTCGGTCGAGATCACCCTCGCCGGGTAGCACGCTGTCCACGGATCGGGCGGGTATGTCCGCCATACGGACTGGCTTGATCCGTGCGTACTGCTGTCTGGTTTACTGCCGCTCATGACCACGACGAGCTACCGCACCCCTGCGACCGAGGCGTATCAGACGCCCGGTGCTCGTTGCATGTGTCGAATGTGTGACCGCTGAGGGCCCCCGCCTGAGCCTCGCGCCCCGAAGCGAGACCTGCCATGCGCCGCACGTCGGACTCCCGACGCCCCCGGCCGCCCCGCGTCACCGGAACCCGGAGCCGGGCCCCGCGCCCGCCGCCGCTCCCTGTTCCCCTCTGCCGCACTCGCAAGCAATGCCCCGTGCCCGGCGGGTGAGCCGCCGAGCACTCGACAGTGACGGAAATTCCCTAGTGATCACCACAACGGGCCTGACCAAGGTCTACCGTTCAGGAGACCGCGAAGTCACCGCCCTGGACGGCGTCGATCTGCACGTCCGCGAGGGCGAGGTGTACGGCGTCATCGGCCAGAGCGGTGCCGGCAAGTCCACCCTCATCCGCTGCCTGAACCTCCTGGAGCGCCCCACCTCCGGCACGGTCACCGTCGCCGGCCAGGAGCTGACCTCCATCGCCGGCCGCGGCAAGCGCGCCAGTGCCCAGCTCCGGGCCGCCCGCAGCCACATCGGCATGGTCTTCCAGCACTTCAACCTGCTGTCCTCGCGCACCGTCCAGGACAACGTGGAGCTGCCGCTGGAGATCCTCAAGGTCGACCGCAAGGAGCGCTCCCGCAAGGCACTGGAGCTGCTCGACCTGGTCGGCCTCGCCGACAAGGCCCAGGCCTACCCCGCCCAGCTCTCCGGCGGCCAGAAGCAGCGCGTCGGCATCGCCCGCGCACTGGCCGGCGACCCCAAGGTGCTGCTGTCCGACGAGGCCACCAGCGCCCTGGACCCGGAGACCACCCGCTCCATCCTCCAGCTGCTGCGCGATCTCAACCGCAAGCTGGGCCTGACCATCGTGCTCATCACGCACGAGATGGACGTCGTCAAGACGATCTGCGACTCGGCCGCCCTGATGAAGAACGGCCGCGTCATCGAGCAGGGCACCGTCGCCGAACTCCTCGCCACCCCCGGCTCCGAGCTGGCCCGCGAGCTGTTCCCGGTCGGCGGCGAGCCCTCGGCCGACGACCGCACCGTCGTCGACATCACCTTCCACGGCGCGGCCGCCACCCGCCCGGTGATCTCCGAGCTGTCGCGCACCTACAACGTGGACATCTCGATCCTCGGCGCCGCCATGGACACCGTCGGCGGCAAGCAGATCGGCCGGATGCGTATCGAGCTGCCCGGCCGCTTCGAGGAGAACGTCGTGCCCATCGGCTTCCTGCGCGAGCAGGGGCTGCAGGTGGATGTCGCCGACGTCGCCGACGCCGATGTCGCGGCAGCCGCCGCGGCCGCCCCCGGCCCGGCGACCCCGGAGACCGCCGCCACGCTGCAGAAGGAAGGTGCCAAGTGACCTGGAACGAGATGCAGCCGCTGCTGTACGACCGCACGCTCGACACCCTCTTCATGGTGTGGTGGTCGACGTTCTACGCGGTGCTCCTCGGCATCCCGGTCGGTGTGCTGCTGCACCTGACCGAGCGCGGCGCCGTCCTGCAGAACATCGTGGTGAACAAGGTCCTCGGGGCGGTCGCGAACATCGGACGGTCCTTCCCGTTCCTGATCCTGATCGTCGTGCTGATCCCCTTCACCCGGCTCCTCGTCGGCGTCTCGATCGGCCCGACCGGCGCGGTGGTCCCGCTCGCCATCGCCGCCATCCCGTTCTTCGCGCGGCTGGTCGAGGCCGCCCTGCGCGAGGTCGACCACGGACTGGTCGAGGCCGCCCACGCCATGGGCGGCGGCACCTGGACCATCGTCTTCAAGGTGCTGCTCCCGCAGGCGCTTCCCGCGCTGGTCGCGGGCGTCACCACCCTCGTCATCCAGCTGATCGGCTACTCCGCGATCGCCGGTGCGGTCGGCGGCGGCGGTCTGGGCGACCTCGCCTACACCTACGGCTACCAGCAGTACGAGACCTCGCTGATGATCGCCACCGTGGTGGAACTGATCCTCCTCGTCACCCTCGTCCAGGTGCTCGGCGACCTCGTCGTCCGCCGGCTCGCCCACCGGGGGACCCGTAAGTCCTCGCTGCGCGTCGGCCTGCGCCGCACCCGCACCGAGGAGCCGGCAGCCGTCACCGAGGCCGCCTGACCGCTCCACCCCGCAACACCCCCGAGCCCGGACCCTTTGCCGGGCGGACATCGCGCGCAACGCCGCGTGGGAACAAGAAAGAGGCACTCTTCGTGCGCAACACCGTCAAGCTCACCGTCGCCATAGCCGCCGCCTCCGCCGTCGCCCTCGGCGCGAGCGCCTGCTCGGCCCCCTCCGACACCACCGCCAGCAGCGACAAGGGCGACAAGAACGCCCCCCTCGTCGTCGCCGCGAGCCCCACCCCGCACGGCACCATCCTCGACTTCGTCAAGAACGAGCTGGCGGAGAAGGAGGGCCTCAAGCTGGTCGTCAAGCCGTTCACCGACTACAAGATGCCGAACAAGGTCACCGCCGACGGCCAGGTCGACGCCAACTTCTTCCAGCACAAGCCGTTCCTCGACACCTTCAACAAGGAGAACGGCACGCACATCGTGCCCGTCCAGAACGTGCTCATCGAGCCGCTCGGCGTCTACTCCAAGAAGATCGACAAGCTCTCGGAGCTCAAGTCCGGCAGCACCGTCTCGGTCCCGAACGACCCCTCCAACGAGGGCCGGGCGCTCAAGCTGCTCGCCGACAACGGCGTGATCACCCTCAAGCCCGGTGTCGGCTCCGAGGCCAAGCTGACCGACGTCAAGGACGACAAGGGCATCAAGATCACCGAGCTGGAGGCCGCCCAGACCGCGCCGCGCATCGACGACGTCGACGCCGCGATCATCAACGGCAACTTCGCCATCGGTGCCCACCTCAAGCCCTCCAAGGACGCGCTGGCCCTGGAGAAGACGAAGGACAACCCCTACGCCAACTTCCTCGCCGTCAAGAAGGGCAACGAGAGCGACCCGCGGGTCAAGAAGCTCGCCAAGCTCCTGAACTCCCCCGAGGTCAAGAAGTTCATCGAGGACAAGTACAAGGACGGCTCGGTCATCCCGGCCTTCGGCGCGGCCAAGAGCTGACGCCTGCGGGTCAGGGGCTGACGCACGCTTCCCGGCCAAGGGCTGACGCCTCCCGCCGGGCCGGTTCTGCGCCGGTCCGGTTTTTTCCCCGCCGCCCACCCCCCTTCGGGGGGTGGGCGGGTGTGGAGGTGCGGTTGCCCCGCCGCAGGTCACCGGAAGGTGTCCGTCCGCACGGACCGCCCGCAGGCCCCGGACCCGCACCGCGGGCGTCCGTTATCCACACGCGTGGCACAGCCGCGCGCCGATGCTGCATGCTGGTGCATTCAAGACGGTCAAGACGGCCCGTGACCTCGCGGTCTCACAGCCCGCGACGTTCCGGACACCACAGTCAACGGCGCGGGAGCAGCGGCATGACATCCACCTTTCCGGACATCTCCATCAGCACGGACCGGTTGGTGCTGCGCCCCTTCGAGGAGGCCGACGTGCCCTCCCTCACCGCGATGATGAACGACGAACTGGTCGCCTCCTGGACCGCGATACCGCAGCCGTACACCGAGGACGCCGCACGCGCCTGGACCACCGAGGGCGCCCCCGCCGAGCGCGCCGCGGGCCACGGTATCGATTTCGCGGTCACCGAGTTCCTCACCCAGCGCCTGGTCGGCGTGGTCCAACTGCGCAACACCGACTGGCGTATCCGCTCCAGCGAGATCAACTACGTCGTCGCCTCCTGGGCCCGCGGAGAGGGATACGCCTCCGAGGCCTCGCTCGCCGTCGCCCACTGGCTCTTCCACCACCAGAAGTTCGAACGCATAGAACTGCGCACCGCCGCCGACAACACCGCCTCCCAGCAGGTCGCCCAGAAGATCGGCTGCATCAGCGAGGGCGTGCTGCGCAACGCCTTCATAGCCCGCAGCCGCACCGAGGACGGCGGCTGGGCAGACATCCGTACCGACCTGATCGTGTGGAGCCTGCTGCCCGAGGACCTCGAAGGAGTCCCCGGCCGGCTGGCGGACGCGAACGGATTCAGCTATCCCGAGTGGAACTGACCACGCCCGCACTCAGGTCCGTACCGCAGGGGGTAGTCTCGGCCTGCCGCGCACCCGCGCGACCGGCGCGGACCGGCGCACCACAGCGGCACCACCGCCGGCCTGCGGCTCTGCCCGCCGCCCCGCCCGCGTAACCACAGCAGCCCCAGGAGACTGACGAGCATGGCCGACCGGGTCACGGTGATCGGATGGGACGGCTCACCACTGACCGCCGCCGCCCGCTCCGCGCTCGGCGCCGCCACGCTGGTGGCCGGCGCCGCCCACCACCTCGCGCTGCCCGAAGTCCCGCCGTACGCCGAACGCATCCGGCTCGGCAGCGTGAGCCTGGCGGCCCGCCGTATCGCCCAGCACCGCGGCACCGCCGTCGTGCTCGCCGACGGCGACCCCGGCTTCTTCGGCGTCGTCCGCACCTTGCGGGCCCCCGAACACGGCCTGGAAGTGGAAGTGGTCCCGGCCGTCTCCGCCGTCGCGGCCGCGTTCGCCCGGGCCGGCATGCCCTGGGACGACGCCCAGATCGTGGTCGCCCACAGCCGCGACCTGCGCCGCGCGGTCAACGTCTGCCGCGCCCACACCAAGGTCGCGGTGCTCACCTCACCCGGCGCCGGCCCCGCCGAACTCGCCCTGCTGCTCGGCGGCGTCCACCGCACCTTCGTCATCTGCGAGGAACTGGGCACCGAGCGGGAGCAGGTGACGGTCCTCACCTCCGACAAGGCCGCCGACCATGTCTGGCGTGACCCCAATGTCGTCATTGTCGTCGGCGGTTCGCCCGGCGGGGCCGCGGCGCAGGGCACCGGCTGGATCGCCGGACACGAGGTCGGCCACCCGACGGGCCCACGAGGCTGGGGACTTCCGGCGAGCGCCTACGGGGGCGCCCTGGGCGAGGGCGAGTCCGTCCAGCTGCGCACCGCACAACTCGCCCGCCTCGGACCGCAGCTGGGCGACCTGGTCTGGGACATCGGTGCGGGCAGCGGAGCCGCCGCGGTGGAGGTCGCACGCTTCGGCGCCGCCGTCATCGCGGTCGACGCCGACCCGGACGCCTGCGCACGCACCGCCGCCCTCGCCCGCCGCCACGGCGTCCAACTCCAGGTCGTGCACGGCCGGGCGCCGCAGGTCCTGGAGGACCTGCCCGAGCCCGACGTCATCCGGGTCGGCGGCGGGGGAGCGGACGTGCTCACCGCCTGCGCGGCCCGCCGTCCCGAACGGATCGTCACCCACGCGGCCACCCGCGACGAGGCCGAAGCGCTCGGCCGCGCGCTGGCCGACGGCGGCTACGACGTCGAGTGCGCACTGCTCCAGTCCGTGGACCTGGACACTTCCGCCTGGGTCGAACGCGAGCGGTCCGTGGTGTTTCTGCTCAGCGGATATCGCGTTCCTCACCCGTGACCAGCACGGCAACCCGCGCGGGGTAGGCTGGCGGATCGTTGCGCCGCCGTTCCGCATTCGGCTTCGTACGCCAATATCCGGAAAGTGCCGTGGTTTTGGCCGAATATGAAGCTCTGGAGAGCGGACGTGCCGCGAAGCGCGCTCGCTCGTTCTAGCTATCGGGGCGTCGGCGCGCCCCGGTCGAGCGCGTCGCACGAGCGGTTGGAAGGAGCACTACCAATGGGCGAGGGGTACGCATGACCGACACCGGCCAGGTCCCGGGCGAGGGACAGCCGGAGAACGCAGGCGGACATCCCGGGCAGCCGCAGCCGGCGGCCGCTCCCTCCCCTGCCGACGCCGGACCGACGGAGCTGCCCGGCATGATGCCCCCGCCGGGCGAGTACCCCTACCTCGACCAGGCCGACGCCACCGTCGAGGACGACGACCTGCTGCTGATGCCGGGCGCTCAGGGCGCCTGGAGCGAGCAGTCCGCCGCCCAGCCGCTCCCGCAGCCGCAGGAGACCCACCAGGCCGCGGGCCAGCAGCCCCAGCAGGGCGTGCCGTTCGACGCGGCCGCCCAGGGGGCCACCGGCTTCGAGCCGATGCCTGCCCAGGCCGGCGACCACGAGAGCGGTGGCCGGGACTCCGGTTCCGTCGACCTCAGCGCCGTCCGCATTCCCCAGCCCGCCGCCCCGCAGCCGGACCGTGCCCGCGCCGCCGCACCCGCCACGCCCCCGCGCCGTCCGCTCCACATGGGCCCGCCCGTCCCCGACCCGACCGGCGGCGTGGTCCGTTCCCTCGCCGACCGCGGACCGGCCGAGGCACCCTCGCCGTCCCCCGCACGGCACGCCGGCCCGCCCACCGGCGGCCCCGAATACTTCGACGCCCCGGCCACGCCCGCGCCGGACGCCCAGCCGGTGACCGGTGACCGGCCCGCCGCGGAGACGGCGGCGGCCGAGCAGCACTTCGCCGCGCCCTCATACGGTGAGCAGCCCTACGGCGGCCAGTTGTACGCCGAGCAGACCTACGGGGCCGCCGGCCAGGGCCCCTTGCCCGGCCCGCAGCTCGGCGAGATCCCGTCGCAGGTACCCCAGTGGCACGAGGCCTCCGCACAGACGGCGGCCCCGCTTGCAGAAACGGTCGCCCCCGAGGCGCCGGCCGCGCCCGCCGAGGCCGTGCAGCCCGCTCCCGCGGCGCAGCCCGCCCCGCAGGACGCGGCGCTGCCCGCCGAACAGCCGGCGCCGCTGCCCGCCGAGGACCCCGCGCAGGCCGGGGAGGCCGCTCCGGTTGCCGGGACCGCCGCCGACGCCGGGCAGGAACCGCAGCCCGAGGCCCCGACGCAGCCGCAGGACAGCGCTCCGGACGCGGCGCCGGACGCGGCCGTTCCTGAGCAGGACGGCACGGCAGCCGAGGCCACCGCCGAGGCCGGGACCGAAGCTGCCGCGCCTGAAGCCGCCGTGGCGGAGGCTGAGGCGGCAGAGGCCGTCGCTGTGGACGCCCCTGAGGCCGACGCCCCCGAGGCCGCCGCACCCGTTGCTGAGGTGCCCGCTGCGGATGCCGTTGCTGCGGAGACCTCCGGACAGGACGCCCCGGTTGCGGACCCCGCGGCTTCGGACGCCCCGGCTGAGGCTCCGGTTCCGGGCGCCCCAGCTGCGGCCGCCCCCGCCGAGGCTCCCGCTGCGTCCGCTCAGCAGCCCGAGGCCGTCGCCGTCGACGCGGAGCCTGCGCAGCAGCCCGCCGACCAGGCCGCTCCCGCCGAGCCCGAGGCCGCTCCCGACGCGCAGGCACCGGCACAGACCGCTGACGCCCCGGCCGAACCTGCCCCCTCAGACGCGGCGGGCCAGGCCGCTGACCCCGTGGCGGAGCAGCCGACGGCCGACGCCCCCGCCGAAGGCCCGCAGGCCGAGCAGCCCGCCGACCAGCCCGAGGCCGCCGCCGAGGTCCCGCAGCAGCCCGACGCACCGGCCGTCGCCGCCGAGGCCCAGCCGGAGTCCCCGGCCGCCGCCGCGACCGAGCCCGCCCCGGTCGAGCCCACGCCCGCCGAGGCCACGCCGGCTGAGGCCACCCCGGCGGACGCCGACCCGGTCGAGGCAACCGCCGATGCCGCGGCCGCCGAGCCCACCGCCCCGACACCCGCCTCCGCTCCTCAGGCCCCCGCGCCCGACGACGGCGTACCCGAGGAGCAGGCCGTCATAGAGCCGCCCGAGGCACCCCAGCAGTCCCCGGCGCAGCAGGAGGACGCCGCGCAGCCGCTGCCCGGCGCGCCTGACGACGCCGCAGGTCAGCAGGCCCCCGAGGAGTCCGCCCCCGAGGCTGTGGCGCAGGACGCCGACGCCCCCGCCGAGCCGCAGCCCGCAGTGGCCGGCCCGGAGGACACCGAAACCGCTGCCGGCCCGGACGCCCCCGCCGCCGAAGCAACCCCCGCCGAGCCTGCCCAGGACACCGCTCCCGCCGAGGACACCGCCCCCGCCGCCGAGCCCGCGGAGGCATCCGACGCCCCCGCCGAGCAGCCCGCCGAGGTCCCGCCCGTGGCCGTCCACATCCCCGCCCAGGCGTCCGGTGAGCAGATCCCCGTGGACGCCCCGGCCCCGCAGGCCGCGGCCCAGGACGGCGAGCCCGCGCCCGACGCCGACGAGCAGCCCCAGCACCAGGACGCCGACGCCTTCGTCCAGCTTGGCGAGGACCAGCTCGGCGAGGGCAAGGACGGCGACCAGGGCGACGACCAGGCGCAGGCCGCCGACCCGCAGCACCCCGCCGCGACGCCCGACGGCCCCGAAGCCATCGACCTGGCCGACGCCACGGCCCCGGCCCTCGGGTACGACGACTCCGAGCGCGCCGCCGTCCACCGCGTGATTCGCGAACGCCGCGACATCCGCAACGGCTTCCGCAGCGACCCGATCCCCAACGACGTGCTGCTGCGCGTCCTGGAGGCGGCCCACACCGCCCCCAGCGTCGGCCACTCGCAGCCCTGGGACTTCGTGGTCATCCGCTCGGACGAGACCCGCGAGAAGATGCACCAGCTCGCGATGGCGCAGCGCGAGGCCTACGCCAAGTCGCTGCCCAAGGCGCGCGCCAAGCAGTTCCGCGAGCTGAAGATCGAGGCGATCCTCGAAACGCCGGTGAACATCGTCGTCACCGCCGACTCCACCCGCGGCGGCCGCCACACCCTCGGCCGCCACACCCAGCCGCAGATGGCCCCGTACTCCTCCGCGCTCGCGGTCGAGAACCTCTGGCTCGCCGCCCGCGCCGAGGGCCTGGGCGTCGGCTGGGTCAGCTTCTTCGACGAGCGGGAGATGGTCCGCGAACTGGGCCTTCCCGACCACCTCGAAGTCGTCGCCTACCTGTGCATCGGTTACGTCGACGAGTTCCCGGAGGAGCCGGAGCTGCTCCAGGCCGGCTGGTCCAAGCGCCGTCCGCTGTCCTGGGTCGTCCACGAGGAGACGTACGGCCGCCGCGCGCTGCCCGGCGAGAACCCGCACGACCTGCTCCAGGAGACCCTGCAGGGCATCCGCCCGCTGGACGCCAAGGCGCTCGGCGAGGCCTGGGAGCGGCAGAAGCGGATGACCAAGCCCGCCGGGGCGCTGGGCATGCTGGAGATCATCTCCGCCCAGCTGTCCGGGCTGTCCCGCAAGTGCCCGCCGCCGATCCCGGAGCCGGCCGCCGTCGCGATCTTCGCCGGTGACCACGGTGTGCACGCCCAGGGCGTGACCCCCTGGCCCCAGGAGGTGACCGGCCAGATGGTCGCCAACTTCCTGGGTGGCGGCGCGGTCTGCAACGCCTTCGCCAACCAGGTCGGCGCCGAGGTCTGCGTCGTGGACGTCGGCGTCGCGAGCGACCTGCCCGCCACCCCCGGTCTGCTGCCCCGCAAGGTCCGCGCCGGCACCGCCGACTTCACGGCCGGCCCGGCGATGACCCAGGAGGACGTGCTCAAGGCCATCGAGGTCGGTATCGACACCGCCCGCGACCTCGTCGCGGCCGGCAACAAGGCGCTGCTCACGGGCGAGATGGGCATCGCCAACACCACCACCTCCGCCGCGCTGATCTCGGTCTACACCGGCGTCGACCCGGTCGAGGTCACCGGCCGCGGCACCGGCATCAACGACGAGACCCACGCCCGCAAGGTCGACGTGGTCCGCCGCGCCCTGGAGCTCCACCAGCCCGACCCGGCCGATCCGATCGGCGTCCTCGCCGCGATCGGCGGCCTGGAGCACGCGGCCCTCGTCGGACTGATCCTGGGCGGCGCCTCGCTGCGCACCCCGGTGATCCTCGACGGCGTGAGCGCCGGCGCCGCCGCCCTGGTGGCCCGCGCCATCGCCCCCGAGGCGCTGGCCGCCTGCATCGCCGGACACCGCAGTGCCGAGCCCGGCCATGTCGCGGCCCTCAACAAGCTGGGCCTGCGCCCGCTCGTCGACCTCGATCTGCGCCTCGGCGAGGGCACCGGCGCCCTGCTCGCACTCCCCGTGGTGCAGAGCGCCGCCCGCGCGATGCACGAGGTCGCCACCTTCGACTCCGCCGGAGTGACGGAGAAGACCTGATCAGGCCCTGACCTCCGCATGACCCCCGGCCCGCAGCCCCATAGGCTGTGGGCCGGGGCCGTACCGCCGCCCCGGGCCGTCCCCCGCACCAGCCGCTCCAGAGCCGCAGCGGCTGCGCCGGTCGCCGAACCCGCATCATCCGCACAAGGAGCCCTACCGCCATGGCCGAGCATGCCGCCGAACACGCTGCCTACCCCGTCGGACTGCGGCTGTCCGGCCGCCGGGTGGTTGTCCTGGGCGCCGGCCAGGTGGCCCAGCGCCGGCTCCCCTCCCTCGTCGCCGCCGGCGCCGAGATCCTGCTGATCTCCCCGTCCGCCACCCCGTCCGTCGAGGCGATGGCCGACGCCGGTGAGGTCCGCTGGGAGCGCCGCCGCTACCGGGACGGCGACCTCGACGGTGCCTGGTACGCGCTGATCTCCACCGACGACCCGGAGGCCAACGCCGCCGCGTCCCAGGAGGCCGAGGACCGCCGGGTGTGGTGCGTACGCTCCGACGACGCCGAGGCGGCCACCGCCTGGACCCCGGCCACCGGCCGCAGCGAGGGCGTCACCGTCGCCGTGCTCACCGGCCGCGACCCGCGCCGCTCCGCCGCCGTACGCGACGCCATCGTCGAGGGCCTCCGGGACGGCAGCCTCGCCGCCCCGCACCACCGCCGCCCGCACACCCCGGGCGTGGCGCTGGTCGGCGGCGGCCCCGGCGACCCCGACCTGATCACCGTCCGCGGCCGCCGGCTGCTCGCCGAGGCCGACGTCGTGATCGCCGACCGGCTCGGCCCCCGCGACCTGCTCGCCGAACTCCCGCCGCACGTCGAGGTCATCGACGCCGCGAAGATCCCCTACGGCCGTTTCATGGCGCAGGAGGCCATCAACAACGCGCTGATCGAGCACGCCAAGGCCGGCAAGGCCGTGGTCCGGCTCAAGGGCGGCGACCCGTTCGTCTTCGGCCGCGGCATGGAGGAGGCCCAGGCACTCGCCGAGGCCGGCATCCCCTGCACCGTCGTCCCCGGCATCTCCAGCACCATCTCGGTGCCCGGCGCCGCCGGCATCCCCGTCACCCACCGCGGCGTCGCCCACGAGTTCACCGTCGTCAGCGGCCATGTCGCCCCCGACGACGCCCGCTCGCTGGTGGACTGGCCCGCGCTCGCCACGCTGCGCGGCACCCTCGTCATCCTGATGGGCGTGGAGAACAGCGGCGCCATCGCCGCCAAGCTGATCGAGCACGGCCGCGCCGCCGACACCCCCGCCGCCGTCATCCAGGAGGGGACCACCGCCGCCCAGCGCCGCGTCGACGCCACCCTCGCGACGCTCGGCGAGACGGTCCGGGCCGAGGGCGTGCGGCCCCCGGCGGTCATCGTCATCGGCGAGGTCGTCGCCGTCGCCCCTGCCCCCAGGTAACCGATCCCCCGACGCGGCATTGGCACCCCGACACCGACAAGGCACTATCTCCCCGTGGCAGAAATCATCACCGTCGACGACCCGGACGACCCCCGGCTGGCCGACTACACCGGCCTGACCGACGTCGAGCTGCGGCGCCGGCGCGAGCCCGCGGAGGGGCTCTTCATCGCCGAGGGCGAGAAGGTCATCCGGCGGGCCCGGCACGCCGGTTACCCGATGCGCTCGATGCTGCTCTCGGCCAAGTGGGTCGACGTCATGCGCGATGTCATCGACGAGGTCCCGGCACCGGTCTACGCCGTCAGCCCGGCCCTCGCCGAGCGGGTGACGGGCTATCACGTGCACCGCGGCGCACTGGCCTCCATGCAGCGCAAGCCACTGCCGGACGCCACCGAACTCCTCGCCGGCACCCGGCGCATCGTCGTCATGGAAGCGGTCAACGACCACACCAACATCGGTGCGATCTTCCGCAGCGCGGCGGCCCTGGGCATGGACGCGGTGCTGCTGTCCCCGGACTGCGCCGATCCGCTCTACCGCCGCTCGGTGAAGGTCTCCATGGGCGCGGTGTTCTCCGTGCCGTACGCCCGCCTGGAGAGCTGGCCTCGCGACCTGGCCGCCGTACGGGAGGCGGGCTTCAAGCTGCTCGCCCTGACCCCGGCCGAGAAGGCCACCGCCATCGACGAGGCCGCCCCGCACACCCTGGAGCGCGCCGCGCTGATGCTGGGCGCCGAGGGCGACGGCCTGAGCACCGGCGCCCTCCGCGCCGCCGACGAATGGGTCCGCATCCCGATGGCACACGGCGTCGATTCCCTCAACGTCGGCGCGGCCGCCGCGGTGGCCTTCTACGCGGTGGCGACCGGGCGCGCCGGGGGGGGGGGGGGGGGGGGCCGGGCCCCCCGGGGGGGGGGGGCGCGGCGGGGGGGGGGGCGCCCCCGGGGGGGGGCGGGGGGGGGGCGTCGTTGCCCACCCCGGCGGCGCGGCCGCCGCGGTGGCATTCTCCGGGGGGGCGCCCGGCCGACCGGAGTGAGGCGAGGGGGGCCGCCTCACTCCGGTCGGCCGGGATGACCTGCGGGATGTCTCCTCAGCTGGGCTGACCTGCGGGGTGCCGCCTCAGCTGGGCTGACCTGCCGGGTACGCCCTCAGCTGGGGTGGCCTGCCGGGTCGTGGAACAGCGGAATAACCGCCCCACCCCGCCGCGTTGAGGCCCCGAAGGGGGCCCTCGCACCCCCTAGGGGTTCTGTTCCCCCACCCCGTAAGGCCTCTCCGCCCCGGCCTCCGCCCGGGCCTGCGCCCCGGCCTCCGCCCCGGCGACCACCCCCGCCGACGGCACCGCCGCCACCGACCGCTCCGCCCCGAGCCCCTGGGCCGGCCCCTGGCACCCCTGGGCGGCCGCGATACCGAGCGCCACCAGCAGCGTCACCACCACGAACACGATGACGCGCTGCCGCAGCAGCCGACGGTCCGGTCCGGGCCGGCGCCCGCCCGAGGCCGTGCGCACGGGGGTACGTGAACCGTTTCGCCCCGTGGGCCGCGGGGCCGGGACCCGGCGTCCGTTCCGCCCGCCGGTCCGCGGAGTCTTCCCCGCGGCCGATACCGGCCCGGCCGGCCGGGCGCCCGCGTTCCGCGGAACCTGAGGGCGGGAGGGGTGCGGACGCGGTGTGGAGCCCGCCGTCCGGCGCTCGGTGCGCTGGCGCGCGTACTCCTCGGCCCGCTGCCCGGTCGGCCGCTCCGCCGTGCGGCGCTCCCCGCGCTCCCAGCCGGCCCCGGCCCCGTCGTCCAGGGGCCCGCCGGACAGCCCGTGCGCCTCCCGGGCCGCGATCTCCTTGAGCCGCAACGACAGCGACAGGGTGCTGGGACGGTCCGCCGGGTCCTTGGCCAGACACGAGGCGAGCAGCGGCGCCAGCGCGTCCGGCACCCCGCCGAGGTGTGCCTCCTCATGGACCACGCGGTAGAGCATGACCTCCGAACTCCCCTGGCCGAACGGGGAATCCGCGGTGCAGGCGTACGCGAGGGTGGCGCCCAGCGCGAAGATGTCCGTCGCCGGGGTCACCGCGGCCCCGCGCACCTGCTCCGGCGCCAGAAAGCCCGGCGAGCCGACGGCCGTACCGACGTGGGTCAGGGTGCTGGCACCGGTCGCCCAGGCGATACCGAAGTCGATGATCCGCGGGCCCTTGGGCGACAGCAGGATGTTGGACGGTTTCAGGTCGCGGTGCACCACGCCCGCGTCATGGACGGCCAGCAGCCCCTCGGACAGCGCCGCGCCGATGGAGGCGACCTGCGCCGGGGACAGCGGGCCCTCCTCGTTGACCTTGTCGTGCAGCGAGGGGCCCGGTACGTACTGCGTGGCGAACCAGGGGCGGTCCGCGTCGAGGTCGGCCGCGACCAGCCGGGCCGTACAGCCGCCGCGAATCCGACGGGCGGCGGACACCTCCCGGGCGAACCGCGAGCGGAACTCCTGATCCTCCGCCAGGTCCGGCCGGATCACCTTGAGTGCCACCCGCTGCCCGCGCTTGTCCGAGCCGAGGTAGACCACGCCCATCCCGCCCGCCCCGAGCCGGCGGTGCAGCCGGAACGTCCCGACGACACGCGGGTCCTCGCGTCGGAGCCGCATCATCGCCATGTCCGTCCCCTACCTGCGGTGGGGAGCCCCCTCCGCTGCCAACCGTCTGACGTGGCACAGCTTACGGATTGACGGCTCGCTGTGCTGAGAGGCCGCGCATGCGCCGTACGGTGGATTGACCGTGGCACGTGCGGGGCGCGGAGTGCGGAATCGCCGCCTCCGGTTGTGCGGCCCGACCTCCCGTGGGCGATCCCAATGATCCGTCACAGAAGGGGGATTGACCGGATGTAGGGGGATCAGGGTGGGTTGGCCGGGGATGCGGTGGGGGCGGCCGAGGCGCGGGAACGGGCCGCGGGGCGGACGCGGTGCGGGGGCGGAACGGGCGTACGCGGGGGAGCGGCCGGAGTGATCGAGGTCACCCTCAGGAGTGCCCGGGACGGTGCGGGCGACGGTCCTCCACCGGGATGTCCCCTGGGCGTGGGCGCGGGTCTCCACCCAGAGGAGTAGACGGGGCGCCGTGCCGTCATCCTCTTGGAGGCCGACCAATCGGTACGACGGCATGACGCCCGCCGCCGGCCGCGAGCCTAGGGTGGTCTTCAAGCGGCGGGCGGAGCACTCGTCCCCCGAGGTCAGACGCCCGCCGCCCGGATCACGACAGGAGCGGGACGATGGCGCGGACCTCCGGGCGGGCGGCTCTTCGGGCACAGGGGCGCAGGGTCGCCTCGGCGCTCGCCGGGCAGCAGCCTTCCGGTACCCGCCACCCGCTCGTCGCGGTGGCCATGGTGCTGCCGCTGGCGATCGTTCTCGCCGTGGTCTTCGGCGGCTGGGAGGCCGTCCTGACACAGGCGTCGTCCGTGGCCGGATTGCTGGGGCGCTGAGCGGCGCCCCGGTCCTGGGAGAGCGGCCCGGGACGGGGACATCCGGCTGTGACCCCGTGGGGACGGGGGGTGCGGCGGACGGCACGAAGGCCGGGCATCTGGGGAGATGCCCGGCCTTCGAGCGTCCGGCCCACGCCCCGGGGTGCCGCCTGGAGGTGCTCGCCGACCGTCCCGAGGGCACGGTCGTCCGCCGCGGCCTTACGGTCGCCAAGGCGCACGCCCCCGACGGCCCCGCCGTGGGCTGAACGCCCCGCTGCCGGGAGGCCGTTCCGGCGGTGCCGCCGTGAGCGGTTGTGGATGACGGGAGCTGAGGGACGATGCCATGCCCCAAGTGCCATGCGCCGATGCGGATATACCAGCGCCATGGCGTCCAGGCCCAGCAGGCCCCGCCGCCACCGTCCGCTCCGTTGACACACGACCGAGGGCCGGAGCGCAATGCTCCGGCCCTCGGTATCAGGCGTGGACGATACTGGGATTGAACCAGTGACCTCTTCCGTGTCAGGGAAGCGCTCTCCCGCTGAGCTAATCGTCCGCGGGACCACGGATCGGAAGATCAGTGGCTGCGTGCGCGATACTGGGATTGAACCAGTGACCTCTTCCGTGTCAGGGAAGCGCTCTCCCGCTGAGCTAATCGCGCGGGACGGATACCCCGTTTCCGGGAATCCAGTGGACGATACTGGGATTGAACCAGTGACCTCTTCCGTGTCAGGGAAGCGCTCTCCCGCTGAGCTAATCGTCCTTGGAGGTGGAGACGGGATTTGAACCCGTGTAGACGGCTTTGCAGGCCGTTGCCTCGCCTCTCGGCCACTCCACCAGGAGTGAGGGGGTTCGGGAAGATCCCCCACATCGAGCGGACGACGAGACTCGAACTCGCGACATCCACCTTGGCAAGGTGGTGCTCTACCAACTGAGCTACGTCCGCACTGTCTCTCCCAGACTACGTCCGGGAGCTACCTGTCCTCCGGGGCGCTTGGCGCGTCCCGGCGACGTGTTGAACTCTAGCGGATTCCGGGGCCAGTACAAAAACGCGTTTGTGCAGCGTGCTGCGGTGCGAGCTCGGCGCAGGCGGCGCGCGGGCCGCCGCCATAGACTCGCTGACGTGCACGACTTCGCTCCGATGGCCCGCTTCGGCGGCCTGATAGCCACCGACCTGCGGGATGTGACCAGCGATCCCGCGGCTCTGGACTCCACGGGCTGGTGGGCGGTCGCCGCCGATTTCGAGGGCACCGTGGTCTGTGCCCGCTTCGGCGACGTCCGGCCGGCCACCGCCGCGGACCGGCCCGCGCCTGACGGCTGGCGCGGCCCCGCGCCCGACGACTGGACCAGCTCGCTGGACCGTGACGCCTATACCGGCGGGGTGCGGCGCGTCCGTGAACACATCGCGTCCGGTGACGTCTACCAAGTGAACCTCTGCCGGGTGCTGACCGCGCCGCTGCCCGACCCCGGCCGGGCCGATGTCGACGCGCTGTCCGCGGTGCTGGCCCGCGGCAACCCAGCCCCGCACGCGGGCACCATCCGGCTGCCGGGCCACGGCGTGGAGATCGCCAGCGCCTCCCCGGAGCTGTATCTGCGGCGCGACGACCGCATCGTCTCCTCGGGGCCCATCAAGGGCACCGGACGGACCGCGGCGGACCTCTCGGCGAAGGACCAGGCGGAGAACGTGATGATCGTGGACCTGGTCCGCAACGATCTCGGCCGGGTCTGCGCCACCGGAAGCGTCACCGTCCCGGCACTGTGCGCCGTCGAGGAACACCCCGGCCTGGTCCACCTCGTCTCCACGGTCCGCGGTGAGCTGGCGGAGGCGAACGAGAAGACCGCCTGGGCGGACCTGCTGGACGCGACCTTCCCGCCCGGATCGGTGACCGGTGCCCCCAAGTCCAGCGCGCTGCGGATCATCTGCGAGCTGGAGACCGCGCCCCGCGGGCCGTACTGCGGCGGCATCGGCTGGGTCGACGCGGACCGCCGCACCGGCGAGCTCGCGGTCGGAATCCGGACGTTCTGGATCGACCGCACCCCGCCCGCCGGTCCGGTGCTGCGTTTCGGGGCAGGCGCGGGGATCATCTGGGACTCCGATCCGGAGCGGGAGTGGGACGAGACCGAGTTGAAGGCGCGCAGGCTGCTGGCGGTAGCGTCGGGCCTGCACGAGGTGAGTGGAGGCAAGCGATGAAGATCTGGCTCGACGGGGGACTGCAGGACGCCGAAAGCGCCCGGGTCTCGGTCTTCGACCACGGGCTGACGGTCGGCGACGGGGTCTTCGAGACCATCAAGGCCGAGCGCGGCCGCGCCTTCGCCCTCACCCGCCATCTGGAGCGCCTGACCACCTCCGCCCGCGGGCTCGGCCTGCCGGACCCCGACCTCGACGAGGTGCGGCGCGGCTGCGAGGCCGTCATGGAGGCCAACCCGATGGCCCTCGGCCGGCTGCGGCTCACGTACACCGGCGGGGTCTCCCCGCTCGGCTCGGACCGTGGCGACGCCGGCCCCACGCTGGTCATCGCGCTGTCCGAGACCCGGCGCCGCCCCGACACCACCGCCGCCGTCACCGTCCCGTGGACCCGTAACGAACGCGGTGCGCTCGCCGGCCTGAAGACCACGTCGTACGGCGAGAACGTGGTCGCCCTGGCCCGCGCGCGGGAACGGGACGCCTCCGAGGCGCTGTTCGCCAACACCGTGGGCGCGCTCTGCGAGGGCACCGGCTCCAACGTCTTCGTCGTCCTCGAAGGCGAACTGCACACCCCGCCGCTGCACTCCGGCTGCCTGGCGGGCATCACCCGTGCCCTGACCGTCGCCTGGGCCGGCGCCAAGGAGACCGATCTGCCGCTGGACGCCCTGGAGCGCGCCGAGGAGATCTTCCTGACCTCCACGCTGCGCGACGTCCAGGCCGTGACCCGGGTCGACGACCGTCAACTCGCCGACGAGCCGGGCCCGGTGACCGCGGAAGCCATGCGGATCTTCGACGAGCAGTCGGCCGCCGACTTCGATCCGCGGTGATGACGCGCCCGCACAGGGGCGAGTAGAAAGTCCTCGTGACCACAACGCTGCGCCCCGCGGGACCGGAAGAACGGCACGACGACGGGCACCGGGCCCGTCCGTACGACATCTGCGTCAACAGCCGCCGGGTCGGCGGGATACGGCTGACGACGGACGCCCGCTTCGGGCCGGCGGCCGGCCGGATCGCGGACCTGGCCGTCGACGAGCCGGACCGGCACCGGGGCCGCGCCACGGTCGCCGCGCTCGCCGCGGAGGAGGTGCTGCGCGGCTGGGGCTGCCGGCAGATCGAACTGACCGTCCCGGCCGGTGCCGGGGCCGCCGGGCGGCTCGCGGCGGCGCTGGGCTACACCGAGCGCAGCCGCACGATGAGCAAGCCCCTCACCGCTCCGCCCCCGCTGCCCGAGGGCAGCAGCGACCGCGCGCTGAGCGAGGCGGAGTACCCGGCCTGGCGGGACGCCGCGCTCGCCGAGCACGTCCGTACGCAGACCGGCCAGGGCATGGCCCGGGAGCGCGCCGAGGAGGCCGCGGTGGCCGGCCACCGCGCCCTGCTCCCGGACGGCGTGGAGACGCCCGACCAGTCGCTGCGGGTCCTGGCGCACGGCGGCGCCGACGTCGGCAGTATCTGGGTCGCCCTGCGGATGCCGGACCAGCCCGGCGGCTATGTCGTCGAGGTGCAGGTCGCGCCCGGCCACCGCGGGCACGGCCACGGCCGCACCCTGATGCGGGTCGCCGAGCGCGAGAGCCTCGCCGCCGGCCGCACCAGCCTCGGCCTGAACGTCTACGCGGGCAACACCCCGGCGCTCGGCCTCTACACGTCGCTGGGCTACCGGCCCACCGGCTATCTGCTGTGGAAGCCGATCGTCTGAGCCGGCCCGCGCCGCGCCGGTGAGGACGCGGTTCAGCCCTGCTCGGTCAGCAGCCGGTCGGCGATCTCCTCGATCCGGGCGCGCAGCCCGTCCTGGCTCTTGCCGCCGTCCAGCCGCTCGCCGCCGATCACATACGTCGGGGTCCCGGTCACGCCGATGGCCTTGCCCTCGGCCTCGTCCGCGTCGACGATCAGCAGATGCCGCCCGTCGATCAGCGCGGTGTCCATTTCCTCGGCGTCCAGCCCCAGCTCGCGGGCGACGTCCACCAGCAGCTTGTCCCCGCGCTTGCCGAGCTCCTCGGTCCGGGCCAGCACCGCCTCGATGTACGGCCAGCCCCGGCCCTGCTCGATGGCCTCCTCGGCGGCCTGCGCGGCGGCGTGGGCGCGCGGGTGCTTCGGCAGCGGGAAGTGGCGCAGCCGGATCTCCAGCCGGTCGCCATAGCGCTCCCGCAGCGCCCGCAGGTCCTCCAGGGCGGCGTGGCAGTCCGGGCACTGCAGTTCGCACCACACGTCCAGTACGGGGCGGACGGGACGGGCGGGGGAGGCGGTGGTGGCGTCGTTCATGGCAGCCAGTCTTCCAGCCTGCCGCCCGGGGCCCGAACCGGGACCTCGGGAGGAGGCCGACCCGGAGATGTCCCTGAGGCCGGGCCGGAACATGGCCCGCGCGGGCCCGGACAAGGCAGGATGGAAGGGAGCAGACCGCCTGCTCACCCATCCATCGGCAGGAGGACCGGATGCTGACCTCGACCGTCTGTGCCGCGGTGTCGGCAGCGGGCCTGGGCGTCGCCGCGATCACGGCGTACCGCAAGCGGTTCCTGGCCGCGGCCCGTATCGCCGCTTATTCCCTGATCCCCATCGGCCTGGTGATGACGGGCGTCATCGACTGGGTCACCGGCATCGTCTTCAAGCCGACGGTCTGGGCCGGCTTCGGCGTGCTCGCGCTGTCGGTCGTGCTGTTCATGGTCACCAGGGCGGTCGAGCGCCGCCGCGGTGGGCTCGGCAGCCGTAAGGAGCGCCGGGCCGCGGCGGCCGACCGGACCGAAGCGGTGGCTCCCGGTGCCTCCGCCCCCTCCCTCGGCGCGGGCCGGCCCGCGGCGCAGCCGGCCGCCAAGGGGAAGGCCGCACCGGCCAGGGGCGGCGCCCCCAAGGATGACTTCTCGGACATCGAAGCGATCCTGAAAAAGCACGGGATCTGATGAACTACCGCTGCTGAGGCGCCTATCGGGCGCACTTGGACGATCGTCTGCGCCATGATGCGCGCGAGATGAACGATGAGTGCGCCCTCGCCCAAGACGACGCCCCGTCCCCCGAACCACGCGGTTGTCTGTTCGCGCTGTCCCAGCCGCCGCTGATGCTCTTCCTCGCCGTCATCGGCGTCCTGCTCCTCCTCGGCGCGATGCACGACCTCTTCCTGCTGTGAGGCCCGCCGCGCCGCCGCTCAGCCCGCGGCCTCCCGCCGCCGTGCCCGGTAGGCGGCGACATGCAGCCGGTTCCCGCAGGTACGGCTGTCGCAGTAGCGGCGGGAGCGGTTGCGGGAGAGATCGACGAAGGCGTGCCGGCAGTCCGGTGCCTCGCAGTGCCGCAGCCGCTCGCGCTCCCCGGCGACGACGAGGAAGGCCAGCGCCATCCCGCCGTCCGCAGCCAGATGATCGGCGACCGAGGCGCCCGGCGCGAAGTAGTGGACGTGCCAGTCGTACCCGTCGTGGTCGGTCAGCTGCGGAGTGGTGCCGGCCGAGGCGACCAGCGCGTTCAGCTGTTCGGCCGCGCCGCGGTCGTCGGCGGCGGCGAAGACCCGCGCGAACCGCGCGCGCACCGACCGTACGGTGGCCAGGTCGCCCGCACCGAGCGCGCCCACGCCGCTGACGGCGTGCCGCCGGACGAAGTCCTCGAGGGCCGCGAGATCGGTCAGGCTGTCCGGCGCCCCGGGCGCCTCGCCCTCCGGCGCGGTGTTCAGCAGATCGACGACCGCTTCCAGCGCGCACCGGGTGTCATGGGTGATGATCACGGTTCCGCTCCCTGGCAGGGTGGGGCCGGACGGGTACCGCCCCTGGTGGTTGCCGAATGGTCGCCGACTCTAGCGCTTCGAACAAGCTTCAGCGCCGACTCCGCGGTGGGTCCGCGGCGACGACGCCGAAGTGTGCCGTGTGAACTTGTCGGTCCTGCGCCGTCTCCCCGAGTCGGACGGGCGCAAGCGTGAGCGGGTGGGTGCTTTCGGTAAGCGGTCTGCGTCTCAGCTCTCCGCAAGGATGTGGGAGAGCTCGGTGTCGAGATCGAAATGCCGGTGCTCCGTACCGGGCGGTACGGCGGCATCGGTCCTTTTGAGGAACGACTCGAGAGCCCGCGCGGGCGCCTCGAGCAGGGCTTCGCCTTCCGGGGAACTCAGGGCGATGCAGACGACACCCTGTCCGTGGCTCCGGGACGGCCATACGCGGACGTCTCCGGTGCCCGTGGGCCGGTGCAGGCCCTCGGCGAGGAGGTCGCGGGCGAAAACCCACTCGACGGTCTCCTCGGCTCCGGTATGGAAGGTGGCATGCACGGCATAGGGATCGGCCGTGTCATACCGCAGGCCCGCGGGTACAGGCAGTGAGGACTCGCTCGACACAACGAGGCGCAGGTGCAGCTCGCAGCTGACCGTGGTGTTCATAAGCGCCAGGGCCTTTCGCTCAGTGTGCGCTCGGGGATTCGCACGTCGGCGAAATCGACATGCCACCTACGGTGCCGTTGTAAACCCCTCTGACGGTTTTGTGTGGCTTCAGGTACCTCTTCCGGCGGATTGCGAGATCGTCCCCAGCGGTAATTCCGGCAGGCTGTCGCGTCCGGTAAGTTGGGGAGTATGAATACGCAGAGTAACGGGGGGCCGGTAGTGGTGGAGGAGGACGCCGCTCCAACCGAGAAGCCGCTCGGTTCGCGGGCGCCGCACTTCATCAAGCGTTCCCGGCCGCTCCACGTGAGCTGGCAGGTCGGGGTCTTCGTCGTCGGTCTCGCGGTCGTGGTGGCCGGCGTGATCATGCTGCCGCTCCCGGGACCGGGCTGGCTGGTGATCTTCGGCGGTATGGCGATCTGGGCGACGGAGTTCGTCTGGGCGCAGCTGGTGCTGCGGTGGACCAAGCGCAAGGTCACCGAAGCGGCCCAGAAGGCGCTGGACCCCAAGGTGCGCCGCCGCAACATCATCCTGACGACCGTCGGCGTGGTGATCATCGCGGCGCTGCTCGCGGTCTACCTCTGGAAGTTCGGCCTCGCCATGCCGTGGAACGTCTCCGAGTGACCGAGAAGTGGTCAGAAGTGCCCGTCGACGTGCGGTAATGTTGGCGGTGCGCCCGGGCGATTAGCTCAGTGGGAGAGCGCTTCGTTCACACCGAAGAGGTCACTGGTTCGAACCCAGTATCGCCCACCCGGGACGAGGGCCCGGAGACATCAAGTCTCCGGGCCCTCGTCGTTGTTGGACGGGTGGCCCGCCGCGGGGCGCACACTGGGATCATGTCCGCCTGGTTCCGTCGGCCGCACCACTACCGCTTCCGCAGCGTATGGCTGCTGAACGCCCCGCCGACCGTCGTGTACGCCGTCCTGGAACGCGCCGAGGCCTATCCGCGGTGGTGGCCGCAGGTCCGCGAGGTGACCCGGCTCGACGCGCGCAGCGGCACCGCCCGGTTCCGCTCGCTGCTGCCGTACGACCTGTGGGTGGTGGCGAGCGAGCGGGTGCGGGACCCGGGGGCGGGGGTGCTGGAGATGACGATGCGCGGCGATCTGGCGGGCTGGGCGCGCTGGACGGTGGTGCCCGGCGCGGGCGGCACCCGTGCCGTCTTCGAGCAGGAGGTCGAGGTCTGCAAGCCGCTGCTGCGGCGGTTCGCGCTGCTGGGACGGCCGGTGTTCCTCGCGAACCACGCGCTGATGATGCGGGCCGGACGGCGCGGTCTGGCGGCCTGGCTGGCTCGCGGATGAGGTGCGCCGGGCGCCGGGGCGCGGCGGCCCGGGACCGCCGTGGAAGAGGAATTTGATGGAAGCCCCGCGGGGCCTGTATTGTTCTGCTCGTTCGCGAGGGAAACCCCGCCGACACCCGGGCGATTAGCTCAGTGGGAGAGCGCTTCGTTCACACCGAAGAGGTCACTGGTTCGAACCCAGTATCGCCCACCGGGATCAAGGACCGGGCCGCAAATGGCGGCCCGGTCCTTTTCGTTGGAAGAGCGCCGCACCGGAATTCCGCCCGGTGCGTTTGCCGTTGTACGGAATTCTGAGACGGGATCAGGCCGCCGCGGGGAGTTCGGGGCGCAGCGGCCAGTGCGGATCGACGACCTCGGGATTGCCGCTGCGGGCGAACCACGCCTGGAGTCCGCGGGCCTGGGCCGCGTACCAGACGGCCTGGCGGGTGTGCAGCTCCGCCGGGTGCAGCCCCTCCAGGCGCTCGGCGAAGCGGTGCCCCAGGGCCCGGACGACGCGCAGGGCGGCGAGCGCGTCGGCGGCCGCCTCATGGGCGTCGGTCAGCTCGACCTCGTAGTGCGCGCACAGGTCGGTGAGCGTCCGGCGGCCCTTGCGGTAGCGGTCCAGGTGCTTGTCGAGGACGTGGGGGTCCAGGACGCGCAGCGGGTGGCCGCCCAAGTAAGCGCTCAGCGAGCTGGCGCGATGCCGCTTCAACTCGCGCTCCAGCAGGGTGAGATCGAACGGGGCGTTCATCACGACCAGTGGCCGGCCGGCCACCGACTGGGCGGCCAGGGCGCGTGCCACCTCTTCCAGGACCGGAGCCGGCCAGCGCCCGTGGAGGGCGAGGTGTTCGGCTGTCAGGCCGTGCACCGCCGTCGCGGCGTCCGGTATCCCGACGCCCGGGTTGATCAGCCAGCGGGTGATCCGGGGCGCGGAGCGCGGTGTCTCCTGGACCACCAGGGCCGCGGAGACGATGCGGTCGCGCTCGACGTCGACCCCGGTGGTCTCGGTGTCGAAAGCGGCAAGCGGTCCGTCATACCAGCACGGCATCATCCCAACTCCTCGCGCTCGTACGGGGGATGACAGGCAACGCCACCCGAGCTGGTGATACCCGAGCCGCGCGGTGCTCGAACCGTCCTTGTTTGCGGAGTACTTGACGCGGAGACAACCAGAGGGACGGGCCGGCGTGCTCCGCCTCCTCCCCGTCATCCACGCATCGACCGGTACAGCCCGGAAGGCAACTCCGCGATGACGCTCGCGCAGCCCGAACCGGGTGGGCTGCTGCCTGCGCACCTCCCGCAGCGCGGCGGACTCGCCACCACCGCCTGCATGGAGACCCTCCAGGTGGGCTATCTCCACGCGGTCGCCGCCGCCTCCGGATGTTCGCTGGCGCAGCCCTTCCCGGACAACGGAATCGACTGGCACGTCAGCCATGGCGCGCCCGGCCACACCGTCGACGACGAGGTCACCATCAAGGTGCAGCTCAAGTGCACCTACCAGACCGCCCCGCGCCCGCCGGGGCCGACGTTCGCGTTCACGCTCGACAACGACCACCTGGTGAAGCTGGCCCGCACGCCCGTGACGGTGCACAAGATCCTGGTCGTGATGCTCGTCCCGCGGACCCAGGAGGACTGGCTGCGGGCCGGCCACGACCGTCTCGAACTGCGGCACTGCTGCTACTGGACCAACCTGGCGGGCCACCCGGTGACCGGCCGGCGCAGGACCACCGTGCGGATTCCCACCGCGCGGATCTTCGACGACCGAGCGCTGTGCGAGATCATGACGCGGGTCGGGGCGGGAGGAAGACCGTGAGGTACCGGCCGACCGACGACCACGACGCACGGCTGCTCGATCCCGCGCAGCTCGACCCGGCGGTGCTCGGCGCGCTGCTGGCCCGGCACGGCTGGCGGCGCCGGGGCGGGGCGGCCGGCCACTTCACCCGGTGGACGCCGCCCGGCGGCGCGGGCGGCGCCAGCCTGCTGATCCCGCACGACCGCCGCTTCCCCGACAGCGACGAGCTGCTCGCGGAGGCGCTGGCGGCGCTGGCGCGGAGCGCGGTGCCCTCCGCGCGTGAGGTGCTGATGGGGCTGGCGGTGCCCAGCGACGAGGTCCGCTGGGAGCGCGAGGTCCCCGACGGCGGCTCGGGGGCCGCGCACTGGGTGGCGCAGGAGCAGCTGCGCGGCGCGGCCCGTTCGCTGCTGCTGGCCGGGGCGCTCGGAACGTACGGCCGGGCCGGCTACTACGGCGCCCGGCACAAGCGGCAGGCCGAGGGGTTCCTGAACCAGGTGCTGGTCGGGCCGGCGGTGGCCGGCCGCCGGCTGACCGCGTTCGTGCCCGTGCGCGGCGGCCGCCGGGCGGTCGCCGGGCTGCAGCAGGCGCTGCACGCGGCCCGTGACGCCACCGACTACCAGCGGGCCACCGGCGGCACGGAGGCCTTCGACGCGGCCGTCGGGCTGGGGGTCTGCCATGAGCTGGTCCAGGCGCTGATCGCGCTGGTGCGGGACGCGGAGGGGGTGCGGATCGCGGTGGCGTGGTCACCGGCGGCCGGCGCCCCGGCCGGCTGCCCTGCCCGCCCCGAGCCGGTGGAGTTCTCGCCCGGTGATCTGCCCGCGCTGCAGGAGGCGGCCCGGCGCTATGTCCGTGCGGAGCCGTCGCTGCCGGTCCGGGTGACCGGGGCGGTGGTGCGGCTGCGCAGGGAGCGGCCGGGCGGCCCCGGCACGGTCCGGCTGCGGGTGCTCAGCGGGGCCGATGTGCTCCAGGTGCGGGTCGCGCTGGGGGAGGAGGACTACCGGATCGCCGGGCACGCGCACCTGGTCGGACTGCCGGTGCGGGTGACCGGGCGGCTGGAGAGCCGCGGCGGGTTCCGCCGGATCACCGGCGGCCGCGAGGTCACCCCCGTACAGGTCGACGAGGCGGAGCGGGACCGGCTGCTGAAGTCGCTCCAGGAGAATCTGGACTTCTTCGAGGAGGCGTGCGGCGCGGAGGAATGACGGCCTGCGAGCCGGGGGTGGTGAAACCGTTTCGCGGTCGGGTCCGGTGGCTCGGTACGATTCGGCTGCGCAGCAATCGCTGACGCGAAAGAGACATGAGTCAGGAGAGACCGGTGTCAGACGTCCGTGTGACCGTCCAACGCGATTCCGAGCGGGAAGAACGCGTGGTGACCACGGGGACTACGGCTGCCGACCTCTTCCAGGGTGAGCGCAGTGTCGTCGCCGCGCGGGTGGCCGGGGAGCTGAAGGACCTGGCCTACGAGGTCGCCGACGGTGACGCGGTCGAGCCCGTCGAGATCACCTCCGAGGACGGCCTGAACATCCTGCGGCACTCCACCGCGCATGTGATGGCGCAGGCCGTGCAGGAGCTGTTCCCGGACGCCAAGCTCGGCATCGGCCCGCCCATCAAGGACGGCTTCTACTACGACTTCGACGTCGAGACCCCGTTCCACCCGGACGATCTCAAGCGCATCGAGAAGAAGATGCAGGAGATCCAGAAGCGCGGGCAGAAGTTCGCGCGCCGTGCGGTCAGCGACGACGCCGCCCGTGAGGAGCTGGCCGACGAGCCGTACAAGCTGGAGCTGATCGGGCTCAAGGGCTCCGCAGCGGACGCCGCCGAGGGCGCTTCCGCCGAGGTCGGCGCCGGCGAGCTGACCATCTACGACAACCTCGACGCCAAGACCGGCGACCTGTGCTGGAAGGACCTGTGTCGCGGTCCGCACCTGCCCAGCACCCGCGCCATCCCCGCGTTCAAGCTGATGCGCTCGGCCGCCGCGTACTGGCGCGGCAGCGAGAAGAACAAGCAGCTCCAGCGGATCTACGGCACCGCCTGGCCGACCAAGGACGAGCTCAAGGCCCACCTGGAGTTCCTCGCCGAGGCCGAGAAGCGCGACCACCGCAAGCTGGGCGCGGAGCTGGATCTGTTCTCCGTTCCCGAGGACATCGGCTCGGGTCTGGCGGTCTTCCACCCCAAGGGCGGCATCATCCGCCGGGTCATGGAGGACTACTCCCGCCGGCGCCACGAGGAGTCGGGGTACGAGTTCGTCTACACCCCGCACGCCACCAAGGGGAAGCTGTTCGAGAAGTCGGGCCACCTGGACTGGTACGCCGACGGCATGTACCCGCCCATGCAGCTCGACGAGGGCATCGACTACTACCTCAAGCCCATGAACTGCCCGATGCACAACCTGATCTTCGACGCGCGCGGCCGCTCGTACCGTGAACTGCCGCTGCGCCTCTTCGAGTTCGGGACCGTGTACCGGTACGAGAAGTCCGGAGTGGTGCACGGTCTGACCCGTGCCCGCGGCTTCACCCAGGACGACGCGCACATCTACTGCACCAGGGAGCAGATGGCGGACGAGCTGGACGCCACCCTCACCTTCGTGCTCGACCTGCTGCGCGACTACGGCCTGACCGACTTCTACCTGGAGCTGTCCACCAAGGACCCGGAGAAGTTCGTCGGCTCGGACGAGACCTGGGAGGAGGCCACCGAGACGCTGCGCAAGGTGGCCGAGAAGCAGGGCCTGCCGCTGGTCCCGGACCCGGGCGGCGCCGCCTTCTACGGGCCGAAGATCTCCGTGCAGACCAAGGACGCCATCGGCCGTACCTGGCAGATGTCGACCATCCAGCTGGACTTCAACCTGCCGGAGCGGTTCGACCTGGAGTACACCTCCGCCGACGGCTCCAAGCAGCGCCCCGTCATGGTCCACCGTGCGCTGTTCGGCTCCATCGAGCGGTTCTTCGCGGTGCTCCTGGAGCACTACGCCGGCGCCTTCCCGGCGTGGCTGGCTCCGGTCCAGGCGACCGGTATCCCGATCGGCGACGCGCACGTCCCCTACCTCCAGGAGTTCGCGGCCGAGGCCAAGGCCAAGGGGCTGCGGGTCGAGGTGGACTCCTCCTCGGACCGGATGCAGAAGAAGATCAGGAACGCCCAGAAGAGCAAGGTGCCGTTCATGATCATCGCCGGTGACGAGGACGTCGCGCACGGCGCGGTGTCCTTCCGCTACCGCGACGGGTCGCAGAAGAACGGCATCCCACGCGAGGAGGCGATCGCCGAGCTGCTCGACGTCGTGGAGCGTCGCGTCCAGGTGTGACGGCGGTGACGTGAGGGCGAGGCCCCGGAGAGCGACCTGCTCTCCGGGGCCTCGTCAGCGTTCGCCATCCTGCCGGAACCGGCGCATCAGGTAGGAGGAGAAGGAGCCCACCACCGCTCCCACCAGCGCCACTCCGACGAACATCAGCCCCACGGCGATCACCCGGCCGCGCGCGGTGACCGGGGTGGCGTCGCCGTACCCCGTCGTCGTCAGCGTGGAAGCGGCCCACCACACCGCGTCGCCGAAGGTGCGGATGTTGGCGTCCGGGGCGTGCCGCTCGTCGTTGTAGACCGCCAGGCTGGCGGCGTAGCCCAGCAGCAGCGTGGCGAGCCCGGTGTACGTCATCACCCGCGCCTCCAGGGCGAGCCCGGGTGCCGCCCGGCGCAGCTGCATCCGCTCATGGAGATCGATCATGCGCAGCGGCCGCAGCAGCGGCAGTACCGTCACGATCAGGTCCAGCCAGCGCGTGCGTACGAAGTGCCAGCGGTCCCGGCTGAAGGCCAGCCGGGCCAGGTACTCGGCCACGAAGACGGCCCAGCTCACGAAGGTGAGGCTCTCCCAGAAGGCGTACCAGCCGGGGGAGAGGCCGGGGACCAGGACCCGGACCGTATAGGAGGTGAGGAAGAGGATCGAGGCGATGAGGAGATATGGCTGCGCGCGCCTCTCCCACTCCAGCAGCCGCGCGTCCCTGTCCACCGGCACAGCATCGCGGAGCAGGGCAGGGTATGCGCCCCAACGACACGGTGCCAACGGGCGAAGCCATATGCTGGCCCGTATGACAAGCGAGCCGGAGCAGCAGATCGGAGTCGGGACGCAGGACGCCTTCCAGCGCCTGTGGACGCCCCACCGGATGGCGTACATCCAGGGGGAGAACAAGCCGACCGGCCCGGGGGCCGACGACGGCTGTCCGTTCTGCACCATCCCCGCGAAATCGGACGAGGACGGCCTCGTGATCGCGCGCGGTGAGCATGTCTACGCGGTGCTGAACCTCTACCCGTACAACGGCGGGCACCTCATGATCGTCCCGTTCCGCCATGTCGCCGACTACCCGGAGCTGGACGGGCCGGAGACCGCGGAGCTGGCCGAGTTCACCAAGCGGGCGATGACCGCGCTGCGCACCGCTTCCGGGGCGCACGGCTTCAACATCGGGATGAACCAGGGCACCGTCGCCGGGGCCGGTATCGCGGCCCACCTGCACCAGCACGTCGTCCCGCGCTGGGGCGGCGACACCAACTTCATGCCGGTGGTCGGCCACACCAAGGTGCTGCCCCAACTCCTCGCCGACACCCGGGCGATGCTGGCGAGCGCCTGGCCCGCGTAGCGCCGCTCCGGCGCGCCCCGGGTGCGGGGCCGGGACGACACGAACCCGGACGAATCGGATAGATCGCCCTAATTCGGATTAGTTGCCTCTCTAATGGGGTGGTGACTTCCGTAGAGCGTCGTGCCCTGCTGCGGGCGGCCGCCTCGGCCGCGGCCGCCGGTGTGCTGGTGGCGGGCTGCGACCCACACCGGGACGTGGGCGCCGGCGCCGGCCGGCCGTCCGGCGGACCGGGCCCGTCCGGGGCGGGCCACGCCCCGCCCGCCCCGGTGCGCGCCGCGCGGCCGCCGACCCGGGTACCCGGCCTGCCCGTACAGATCGAGCACGGGCCACGGAACGGCCGGGCGGTCGCGCTGACCTTCCACGGCAGGGGCGACCCCATGATGGCGACCGCCCTGCTGCGCGAGGCCGAGCGGGCCGGCGCCAGGGTCACCGTGCTCGCCATCGGCGACTGGCTCGACGAGCAGCCCGCGATGGCCCGCCGGATTCTCGACGGCGGCCATGAGCTGGGCAATCACACCCTGCACCACCGCGACATCTGCGCGCTGCCGGCCGCCGACGCCGACGCCGAGATCCGTGGCTGCGCCGACCGGCTGCGCAAGCTGACCGGCACCATCGGCAGCTGGTTCCGCCCCTCGCAGACCCGGCGGGCCACGCCCCTGGTGGCCGAGCTGGCCCGCAAGGCCGGCTATCCGCACGTCCTCTCCTACGACGTGGATTCCCTCGACGCCGACGACCCCGGTGCCGCCGCCGTCCAGCGCACGGTCCTGGACTCGGCCGGGCCGGGCTCGGTCGTGAGCCTCCACCTCGGGCACGCCGGCACGGTGGCCGCGCTGCCCCCGATCCTCGACGGCCTCCGCCGGCGCGGTCTGCGCGCGGTGACGACAACGGAGCTAGTGACCTGATGGCTGACCGGAACCGTACCCACGACCGTCACAGCCCGCGTGCGCGCCGCCGGGCCGCGCTGTTCACCGTGGCCTGCGCGCTGGTGGCCGCGGGCTGCGGCAGCGGCGACGAGAGCGAACGGGCCGGGCAGAGCCCGCGGCCGGTCGAGCGCGCACCGGTCCAGGCCGCCAAACCGGGGCTGCCCGGGATGCCGCCGCTGCTGGACCAGCACGACCTCTACGCGGCGGACCGGCCGGGCAGACTGGCGCCGCAGGTCAAGGACTTCCCCTCGCGGATCTACGTCCCGAACACCGGCTCCGACACGGTCAGCGTCATCGACCCCAAGACGTACAAGGTCATCGAGACCATCCCGGTGGGCGTCCAGCCGCAGCACGTCGTGCCGTCCTGGGACCTCAAGACGCTCTGGGTCAACAACAACCGGGGACACGACCTCACCCCGATCAACCCTGCCAACGGCAAGGCCGGCGACCCCGTCAAGGTCCACGACCCGTACAACCTCTACTTCACGCCCAACGGCAAGTACGCGGTCGTGATGGCCTCCATGGACCGGCAGCTGGTCTTCCGCGACCCGCACACCATGGAGGTCCGCAAGACGCTCCCGGTCAACTGCGCCGGCGTCAACCACGCCGACTTCTCGCCGGACGGCCGGTACTTCATCGTCTCCTGTGAGTTCTCCGGTGAACTGCTCAAGGTCGACACCGAGAAGATGAAGGTCATCGGCCAGGAGAAGCTGTCGTTCGAGGGCGCGATGCCGCAGGACGTGAAGATCTCCCCGGACGGCAAGACCTGGTACGTCGCCGACATGATGGCCGACGGCATCTGGGTCCTCGACGGCGACCGCTTCACCCGGCCCCGGCTCATGCCGACCGGCAAGGGCGCCCACGGCCTCTACGTCAGCCGCGACTCGAAGCACATGTACGTCTCCAACCGCGGCGAGGGCTCCATCTCGCTGCTCGACTTCCGGACCGGCAAGCTCGTCGACAAATGGCACATCCGCGGCGGTGGCAGCCCCGACATGGGCGGTCTCTCCACCGACGGCAAGGTGCTGTGGCTGTCCGGCCGTTACAACTCCGAGGTCTACGCGCTGGACACCCGCACCGGCAAGACCCTCGCCAAGATCCCCGTCGGCCAGGGCCCGCACGGTCTGGCGGTCTACCCGCAGCCGGGGCGGTACTCCCTGGGGCACACCGGCATCTTCCGCTAGCCGGTGCGCCCCGGGGGCCGTCTAGGCGTTGTACTCGTCCGCCTTCTGCGGTTCCACGCCCTGGATCATGCCGCTGAGCACCAGGGAGCGGTTGGTGAAGCGCTCGGTGTCCACGCCGTTCTCCTTGAGGACGCTCATCGCGGCGGAGTGGACCGTGCGCAGCACCGGGGTCGCGGCGCGCAGCGCGTCATCGGCCATGAAGCGGTGGCGCCAGGGCTTGTCGGCCCAGACGTGCCGCAGGCCGAAGGGTTCGGGCAGGGTCAGCTTGCCGCCGAGGAAGTCCAGCACCGGCGGGAACCAGGTCAGCGGGGCGCGGGCGGCGAGCCGGACCACCTCCTGCGGCTCGATGAGCGGCAGCTGCTGGGTCTTGGTCTCCCAGAACTTGACGACCTTGGCGACGTCCTTGGTCTTGGGCTCCGGCTTCGAGGTGAAGAGGCCGTTGACCGGGCCCAGGGCATGGCCGGTGACCTCGATGCGCAGGGTCTCGTGGAGCACCGTGACGGTGATCATGAGGGTGATCACCAACTGGCCGTCCCACAGGACGAACTGGACCCCGAGGTAGTGGCGGTTGCCGCTGCCGAACTGCTGCTCGTTGCAGATCCGCTCTATCTCGTGGCCGCGGATCTCGTACGCCTCCACATGGGTGCCCTCGGGGCGGGCGACGGCGGCGGCCTTCTCGCCGACCGGCGAGACGATCCAGTGGCGTACGGACGGGGTGGGGAATCCGCCGGTGTGCAGCGGGCTGCGCTCCAGCAGCCGAAGCTTGTCGTGGATCGCCCGGATCACGTCCCAGCTGCGGAACGGGTGGATCTCGCTGCCGCCCCGCGCCGGGATGAGCTCCTCGGCGAGCTGCCAGCTGCCCCAGCGCGTGCCCATGCCGAGTATCCCCTTGGGACCGGCGTAGAAGACGACGTTGCTGTTCTGCTCGGCGGAGATTTTGGCGAGATTCTGACGGAGGGTCTCGGCGGCGATCTGGTTGGGGTCCTGGGGAACCGCCTCGGGGATCTTCGCGGCCACACCGCCGCCCTCCAGCAGCCCCTTCCAGGACTCCCGCAAGGCCACCGCGGTCTTCTCGCTGATCTGCTTGGCCAGCCACCAGCCGACCACCGGGGCGACGATCATGCCGCGGGCGTACAGCGGCCAGAAGCCGTTGAGCGGCAGCTTGATCATGAAGAACACGACGAGGACGCCCAGCACCGTCAGCAGCACCCCGCCGATCAGGGAGAGCCCCTTGCCCGCCCCGTCCTTGGAGAGCAGCTTCCGCAGCTGGAAGACGCCCAGCCACAGCAGCACACCGGGCAGGAACAGCACCATCAGCAGCGTCAGCTTGGCGTCCCGCTGCTTGCGGATACGGGTGGCCGACAGACAGTGCTCGACGACGGTCTGCGGCTCGGTCCCGAAGGACTGGATGAGCGCGGCGCGCCCGCCGCCGAGCATCCGCACCTGCACCGCGCGCGCGAACGCCTCGCCGAGATTGGGCGCGAACAGCGACAGCTTGGGCTTCTTGATGGTGGACTTGCCGGAATCCGAGTCGGCTTCCAGGATCTTGTCGAGCAGGCAGTCCCGGTAGGCGGCCGAGGCCAGTGCCTGGGTCGCCGCCGTCTGCCCGGCGCTCCCCGACAGCGGGACCTGAGCCCCGGGACTGAAGTCAAAGCCGTCTGCCACTACCGCCCCCCACACCGCACGCATCCGATGATGCGGCTCTTCCCGACTTCCGCTGACGGCACACCTGTTGAGGGCCTGTTGTCGAGCCCGTGACCTCGTGTCCTGACGTCGACCCCCCGGTGCGAGGCCAGGATCTCAGCGTACAGCCGCCGTCCCGCCCCGAGGGGTTGAGCGGGACAGCGGCCGCTCCAATGGTTGACCGGCCGTCAACTATGCGCCGTTCTCCGCCCCTTCCCGCCACTTGTCGGCGAGCTGCGGCGGCATCGGCTCATGCCGCAGGTGGACGCGGGAGAACCGCCCGGTGCCGTGGGAGAGGGAGCGCAGATCGACGGCGTACCGGTCGATCTCGATCTCGGGCACCTCGGCGCGCACCACGGTGCGTCCCGCCCCTGACTGTTCGGTGCCCACCACCCGGCCGCGGCGCCCGGACAGATCGCTCATCACCTGGCCGACGAAATCGTCCGGAACCATCACGCTCACCTCGGACACCGGTTCGAGCAGGTCGATCCGGACCTCGGCGGCGGCCTCCCGAAGCGCCAGCGCGCCCGCTGTCTGGAAGGCGGCGTCCGAGGAGTCGACGGAGTGCGCCTTGCCGTCGAGCAGCGTGACGCGGATGTCGACGAGCGGATGCCCGGCGGCGACACCCCGTGCGGCCTGGGTGCGTACGCCCTTCTCCACGGACGGGATGAACTGCCGGGGGACCGCGCCGCCCACGACCTTGTCCACGAACTCGATGCCGGAGCCGCCGGGCAGCGGTTCGACCTCGATCTCGCAGATCGCGAACTGGCCGTGCCCGCCGGACTGTTTCACATGGCGGCCGCGGCCCGCTGCGGGGGCGCCGAAGGTCTCCCGCAGCGGCACCCGGTGCGCGACCGTGTCCACCTTGACGCCATAACGGGTCCGCAGCCGCTCCAGGGCCACATCGACATGCGCCTCGCCCAGACACCACAGGACCACCTGGTGGGTGTCCTGGTTGTGCTCCAGCCGCATCGTCGGGTCCTCGGCGACCAGGCGGGCCAGGCCCTGCGAGAGCTTGTCCTCGTCGGCCTTGCTGTGGGCCTCGATGGCGACCGGCAGCAGCGGGTCGGGCATCGTCCACGGCTCCATCAGCAGCGGGTCGTCCTTGCCTGAGAGGGTGTCGCCGGTCTCGGCGCGGGACAGCTTCCCCACGCACGCCAGATCGCCGGCGATCGCCTTGGACAGCGTGCGCTGCTGCTTGCCGAACGGGGTGGACAGCGCGCCGACCCGCTCGTCGACGTCGTGGTCCTCGTGGCCCCGGTCCTGCAGCCCGTGGCCCGAGACATGCACCGTCTCGTCGGGGCGCAGGGTGCCCGAGAAGAGGCGGACGAGCGAGATCCGGCCCACGTACGGGTCGGAGGAGGTCTTGACCACCTCGGCCGCGAGCGGACCGCCGGGATCACAGGTCAGCGCCGGGCGCGGGGACCCGTCCGGGGTGGTCACGGCCGGTGCCTCGCGCTCCGCGGGCGTCGGGAAGCCACCGGTGATCAGCTCCAGCAGCTCCACCGTGCCCAGCCCCTGCCTGGCGCCCTCGGCGGCCGGGGCCGCGGCCAGCACGGGGTGGAAGGTGCCACGGGCGACCGCCGTCTCCAGGTCCCCGACGAGGGTCTTGATGTCGATCTCCTCGCCGCCGAGGTAGCGGTCCATCAGGGACTCGTCCTCGCTCTCGGCGATGATGCCCTCGATGAGACGGTTGCGGGCCGCCTCGACCAGCGGCAGCTCGTCCGCCGTGGGCGCGCGTTCGGTGCGCTCGCCCGAGGAGTAGTCGAACACCCGCTGTGAGAGCAGCCCGATGAGGCCGTGCACGGGGGCGTGACCGTCGGCGCCCGGTGTGCCGTACAGCGGGAGGTAGAGGGGGAGGACGGCGTCCGGGTCCTCGCCGCCGAACGAGGTGCGGCAGCGTTCGGTCATCTCGTCGAAGTCGGCGCGGGACGCCTCCAGGTGCGTGATGACCAGCGCGCGCGGCATCCCGACCGCCGCGCACTCGTCCCAGACCATCCGGGTCGCGCCGGCCACGCCGTCGGCCGCCGAGACCACGAAAAGGGCCGCGTCCGCGGCGCGCAGACCGGCCCTGAGTTCCCCGACGAAATCGGCGTAGCCGGGGGTGTCCAAGAGATTGATCTTGACTCCGCCCCAGTCCACCGGGACCAGAGAGAGCTGTACGGAACGCTGCTGGCGGTGTTCGATCTCGTCGTAGTCGGAGAGACAGCCGCCGTCCTCGACCCGGCCCGCCCGGTTGACCGCGCCGGACGCCAGCGCGAGGGCCTCGACCAGAGTGGTCTTTCCCGATCCGGAGTGGCCGACCAGCACCACATTCCGCAGGGCCGTGGGCTGGTCGGCCGTTGATGCCCTGCCGGCGGCTCCCGGGTGTGTACTCGATTTCTCGCTCATGTGTCTCGCCTCCAGGTCGACACTTTGCGGTGATTCGAGCTTTCCACCGAGGCCATGCCGCGTCCATACGTGGCGCATCGGCCCGGTGCCTCGGACGCACCGGCCCGGTGTGGCCCAGGGCGCCGGCCACACCCCGTACGGCCTGCGGGAGCGTCCGCGGGCGTGCGCGGGCCGCCCCGAGCCCCGGGACGCACCCGGCGCCGCGATGCGTTCGTGGTGCCCCCTGACCTCCTGGCTACGATGGGCCCGCCGGTGGCCGCTAGACCGCACGGCCCGTTTCGACTCCCGGGAAGGCCATGCTGAACAAGTACGCGCGTGCGTTCTTCACGCGTGTTCTCACGCCGTTCGCCGCCCTGCTCATCCGGATCGGCGTCAGCCCGGACGCGGTCACCCTGGTCGGCACCGGCGGCGTGGTGGCCGGCGCACTGATCTTCTACCCCCTGGGCGAGCTCTTCTGGGGCACGGTCGTCATCACCCTGTTCGTCTTCTCCGACCTCGTCGACGGCAACATGGCGCGGCAGCTGGGCCGCTCCAGCCGTTGGGGGGCGTTCCTCGACTCCACCCTTGACCGGGTCGCCGACTCGGCGATCTTCGGCGGGCTCGCCCTCTGGTACGCGGGCCGGGGCGACAGCCTGCTGCTCTGCGGGATGGCGATCTTCTGCCTGGCCAGCGGCCAGGTGGTCTCGTACACCAAGGCGCGCGGGGAGGCGATCGGGCTGCCGGTGGACGTCAACGGGCTGGTGGAGCGCGCCGAGCGGCTGGTCGTCACGCTGGTGGCCTGCGGCCTGTCGGGGCTGCATGCCTTCGGGGTGCCCGGCGTGGAGATCCTGCTGCCGATCGCGCTGTGGATCGTCGCCGTCGGCAGTGCCGTCACCCTCGGCCAGCGTGTGGTGACGGTCCGACGGGAGTCGGCAGAGGCCGACGCCATGGCACAAGGGGGGAACAGCGCATGAGCGCGCGCAGGAACGGCCGGCCGTGGATCGACGGGGAGAAGCTGGCGGACGCCCTGTACGCCCTGGGCTGGAGCACCGTCAAGAAGCTGCCCGAGGGCGCCGCCGTGGGCCTCGGCCGGCGGATCGCCGACACCGCCTGGAAGCGCCGCGGCAAGGGCGTCCTCCGCCTGGAGGCGAACCTCGCCCGGGTCGTCCCGGACGCCACGCCGCAGCGGCTCGCCGAACTCTCCCGGGCCGGGATGCGCTCGTACATGCGCTACTGGATGGAGTCCTTCCGGCTGCCGGCCTGGAGCAAGGAGCGGATAAGGGCGGGCTTCGCCGTCGAGGACGTGCACCACCTGGAGGAGGGGCTCAAGAGCGGCCGGGGCGTCATCCTGGCGCTGCCGCACATGGGCAACTACGACCTCGCGGGTGCCTGGGTCACCACCAAGCTCGGGGTCCCCTTCACCACCGTCGCCCAGCGTCTCAAGCCGGAGTCGCTCTACGACCGCTTCGTCGCCTACCGCGAGGGCCTGGGCATGGAGGTGCTGCCGCACACCGGCGGCTCCGCCTTCGGCACGCTCGCCCGGCGGCTGCGGGCCGGCGGCCTGGTCTGCCTGGTCGCCGACCGCGATCTGTCCGCCTCCGGGATAGAGGTCAAGTTCTTCGGCGAGGCCACGAAGATGCCGGCCGGTCCCGCGGTACTCGCCCTCCAGACCGGCGCGATGCTGCTGCCCGTCACCCTCTGGTACGACGACACCCCCGTCATGCGGGGCCGGGTCCACCCGGAGATCGAGGCCCCCGAGACCGGCACCCGTGCCGAGAAGGCCGCCCAGATGACCCAGGCGCTCGCCGACGCCTTCGCCTCCGGCATCGCCGACCACCCCGAGGACTGGCACATGCTGCAGCGGCTCTGGCTCGCCGACCTGGAACCGCGCGAGCAGCCCGGCGCCCCGGGCACCTCCGGAACGGAGTCCGCGTGAAGATCGGCATCGTCTGCCCGTACGCCTGGGACGTGCCCGGCGGCGTGCAGTTCCACATCCGTGACCTGGCCGACCACCTGATCCACCTCGGTCACGAGGTCTCCGTCCTGGCCCCCGCGGACGACGAGACCCCGCTCCCGCCGTACGTCGTCTCCGCCGGCCGCGCCGTTCCCGTCCCGTACAACGGCTCGGTCGCCCGCCTCAACTTCGGCTTCCTCTCCGCCGCCCGGGTACGCCGCTGGCTGCAGCACGGTGCCTTCGACGTCATCCACATCCACGAGCCGGCCTCGCCCTCGCTCGGTCTGCTGTCCTGCTGGGCGGCCCAGGGCCCGATCGTGGCGACCTTCCACACCTCCAACCCGCGCTCGCGGGCGATGATCGCCGCGTACCCGATCCTGCAGCCCGCGCTGGAGAAGATCAGCGCACGGATCGCGGTGAGCGAGTACGCCCGCCGCACCCTCGTCGAGCACCTCGGCGGCGACGCGGTGGTCATCCCCAACGGCGTGGACGTCGACTTCTTCGCCACCGCCGAGCCCAAGGCCGAGTGGCAGGGGCGCACGATCGGCTTCATCGGCCGGATCGACGAGCCGCGCAAGGGCCTGCCGGTCCTGATGGAGGCGCTGCCCGCGATCCTCGCCGAGGTACCGGACGCCCGGCTCCTCGTCGCCGGCCGCGGCGACGAGGAGGAGGCCGTCGCGGCACTGCCCGCCGGCCTCCGCTCCCGGGTCGAGTTCCTCGGCATGGTCAGCGACGAGGACAAGGCGCGGCTGCTGCGCAGCGTCGACCTCTACGTCGCGCCCAACACGGGCGGCGAGTCCTTCGGCATCATCCTCGTCGAGGCGATGTCGGCCGGGGCGCCCGTACTGGCCAGCGACCTCGACGCCTTCGCCCAGGTCCTGGACCAGGGCGAGGCCGGCGAACTCTTCACCAACGAGGACGCCGAGGCGCTCGCCGCTGCGGCTGTACGACTTCTCGGTGACCCGGCTCGTCTCGCGGAGCTGCGGGAACGCGGCGCTCGCCATGTGCGGCGCTTCGACTGGTCCACGGTCGGTGCCGACATCCTCGCCGTCTACGAGACGGTCACCACCGGAGCGGTGTCGGTGGCCACCGACGAGAGAGCCGGCCCGCGTAGTCGACTCTGGCCGGCGAGGGATTGACCTCCCACGTTTTCGGCTGTCCCGCCGTGGGGGCTCGCGTTGTTTCGGGTCCGCTGCGCGGGGCGTGGGTTGAGGTGATGTTTGCGGGTGGTCGCGCCGTGGCGCCTGCGGCGGGCGGGTGGTTGTCGGGTGCGGTGACGGGCCTCCGGGGCCTGGTGTGTGGACTGCTTCGCTTTACGTCCACACACCAGGCCCC
>NZ_JBICVV010000008.1:0-308756 GCF_043199295.1 Streptomyces sp. NPDC048612 | reverse complement strand
GGTAACGGGTGGAGTTGACTGGTACTAATAGGCCGAGGGCTTGTCCTCAGTTGCTCGCGTCCACTGTGTAGGTTCTGAAGTAACGACCTGTGTTAATGTCGGGTTGGTTAACTTCATAGTGTTTCGGTGGTCATTGCGTTAGGGAAACGCCCGGTTACATTCCGAACCCGGAAGCTAAGCCTTTCAGCGCCGATGGTACTGCAGGGGGGACCCTGTGGGAGAGTAGGACGCCGCCGAACAATCTTTGTGGGAAAGCCCCGCACCTTATGGTGCGGGGCTTTTTCGCGTTCCCGGGTCCATTCGCCATGCGGCGACAGCCGCTCACGCGGCATCAGGAACCTGCCCCTGGTGCCGCTTCGTGGAGGCAGAAGGCTCAGTGGGGGGCGGTACCGTACCTACCGGCGATATCCAGCCAAGTGCTTTGGTCTCTGGCCGGGGGCGTCACCGCCACGCCAAAATGGCTGACGATGACAGCCACCACCGCCGAACTGGCGGGTGAACCGCACGGGTTCAGCCCCTTCACCCACCTCACCGTGCAGAACACCGCGCTCTACCGCCAGGTGATGCGGGCGTTCGTCGTGGCAAAGCAACACTTCGCCGTGCATCTGCGACCCGAGGACGTGCACGCCGCGCTGCCCGGGGAGGTGCGGCCCGGCGATCTCGACGGGGTCGTCAAAGCGCTCGACAAGCTGGTCGAGTGGGGGAATCTGCGGGCCGACCCCGACACGGGCCGGGTCACCGCCGTCGAGGACTTCTACCGCAAACGGTTCATCTACCAGCTCACCCGGGCCGGCGAAGCCGCCGAGGAGGCACTTGCCGTCTACGACGAGGCGCTCGGACGGCGCGGTGCCCTCCAGGCCATCGCCCTGCACGACATCGTCACGCAACTGCGGGCCCTCCTCGTGCTCACCGCCGACCAGCAGCCCGATCCCGGCAAAGCGCACCTCGCGCTCGACGCGCTCGCGAGCCGGTTCGCCGCTCTCGCCGACAACGCGCGCGCGTTCATGGGCTCGCTGCAGCGCACCATTGACCTCCACGAGGTGGAGGAAGCGGTTTTCCTCGCGTACAAAGATCGCCTCATCCAGTACCTGGAGCGCTTCATCCAGGACCTGATCACCCTGGGAGGGCGCATCGCCCAGCTGATCCTGGAGCTGGAGGAATCGGGCAGGATCGAGGTCCTGCTCAGGGCTGCCGCCGGGCGGGAGGCAGTTGATGCCGCGCCCGAAGAGACGGAAAGTGCCGTACAGGAGGCGTACGCGCATTGGGCCGGACGCTGGGACGGGCTCGCGGCGTGGTTCCTCACCCGGAACGGACGAGAGTCTCAGGCCAGACTGCTGCGCGGGCGGGCTCTGGGAGCGATCCCGCAGATGCTGGCCGTCGTCCGTGTCCTGGGGGAGCGCCGGGCCGGCCGGTCCGACCGTTCCGCCGATTTCCGCACGCTCGCCCGCTGGTTCGCCGAGACCTCCGACGACGCGTCGCGGCACCGGCTGTGGCGGGCGGCTTTCGGGCTCCATCCGGCTCGTCACCTCACCATCGACGCGGACACCCTGGCCGCCCGCGTGGCTGCGCCGGTTCCCGCCGCCACTCCCTGGTCCGCTGCGGAGCCGCTGCGCATCAGCCCTCAGCTGCGACGCACCGGAAGCTACGAGCGGCGGGGCAAGCCCCGCAAGGTCGAGGACCGTCAGGAGCGGCGTCGCCACCTCGCCGAGGTGGCGGCCAAGCAGGCTGCCGAGACAGCCGCGGCCCGGTCCCGGCTGGTCACGGAGGGAACGGTCCGGCTGTCCGCGCTCGGCGAGCTCGACCCCGCGTCCTTCGGGCTCTTCCTCCAACTGCTCGGCGACGCACTGGCCACGTGGCGGCCCGGTATGCGGCACACCGTGGTCACCAGCAACGACGGTTCCATGGAGATCCGTATGCCGTCCGGCACGTTCCGCGGGCCCGATCACCTCATCGAGATCGTCGATCTGACCGACAGCCCGACGGACGGAGCGAGCGACCGATGACCACGCCCCTGGCCGAGGTTCTCGACGGACAGCACGCCGCTGAGCTCCGCAAGGCCGCCCGTGCCCTTCTGAAACAGCCCCTCCTCCTCTCCCACGGCAGGTACGCGGAGGAATTCCGGCTGGTGCGACGGCACGCCGCCGAACTCCGCGAGTGGTTCGACCGCAACACCGGCTGGCCGCTCCACGTGGACGCCGAGACCGCCCGGCTGCGCAAGATCCCCGGAGTCCTCGACGACGCGACGCACCCGGCCCGCGAGGTGACCCGCGCCGCCACCCCCTTCACCCGCCGCCGCTACGTCCTGCTCTGCCTGGCCCTGGCTGCCCTGGAGCGCGGCGAGTCGCAGATCGCTCTGGGCCGTCTCGCCGACCAGGTCGTCCTCGACGCCACCGAGCCCCGGCTCGTCGCGGCAGGTATCCAGTTCACCCTGGACCGCCGCGACAAGCGCCTCGACCTCGCCGCGGTCGTACGGCTCCTGCTCAGCCTCGGCGTACTGCGCCGGGTCGCCGGAGACGAGGACGCGTACGTCAACGGTGCCGGCGATGTGCTCTACGACGTCGAACGGCGCGTGCTGGCGGGACTGCTCGCGACGCGCCGTGGCCCGTCCACCGTGCAAGCCGAAACCCTTGACGGCCGGCTGACGCAGCTCGTCGCCGAAACCGCCCTCGACAGCGACGAGCTGCGCTTTCGCGCGATGCGGCAGACACTCACCCGGAGACTCCTGGACGATCCGGTGCTCTACTACGACGAGCTGAGCGACGCCGAACTCAGCTACCTCACCCGGCAGCGGGGGTTCCTCACCGCCCGCGTGGCCGACCTGACCGGGCTGGTTCCCGAGATCCGGGCCGAGGGCATCGCCATGGTCGACGCCGAGGACGACCTCACCGACGTCCGGATGCCCGAGCAGGGCACCCAAGGCCACATCACGTTGCTGCTCGCGGAGTACCTGGCCGGGATGGGCGGACCGGTCACAGCTGACCGGCTCGCCCAGCGGGTCCGGGAACTCGCCGCCGAGCACGGCGGATTCTGGGCCAAGTCGGCGCGGGAGGCGGGCATGCGTTCGGAACGTGGTTTGTGCTCGAAGCCCGGCTCCACCACGGAAAACGTCACACGCACACCATGGCGTCAGCGCCGACACCGCCCAGCTCCGACGACGGAAGCCGACGGCGTGGCACATTCACATCTGATCCGCGATCGTGTCCTGCATGAACTCCGAAGAATCCGAGATGCGTGCGGCGGTCCGCGAGTTGGCCACGGCGTTGGAGACGATGCTCAATCTGGTCAGAGCTGACGCGCTTCCCACCACGCCCGAAGCTCGCAGCCTGATGCGGAAGGTGATGGTCCTTCTTGAGGAGTCGACTGAACAGATCACCGATCCTGACAGGTCCGGTGAGATCCTCCCGCTGGCCACCGCCCTCAACAGGCTGATCGTCTCGACGCGGGAGCAGATCCTCGACGATGCCGTCGCCGCTTCGCCCGTTCCGGACCGTCCGGAAATGTGAACCCTGTGTGCCGGACCCGGGAGGTACGGAGGGCCTCTATTACGCGGTGTACAGCTGGAGTTGACCAGGGCCTGGGGGAGTGGGACCGCCCCAAGAGCCCGCCGACAGTCGCCCGGCTGAGCGAATGCGCATGTGGGGCACGCCGGGCGTGCCCCACATGCGGCGGGAGACCAAACGGAAGTCGGCCGGTGCCGGATTCCGCCCGCCTGCGCCCCCCGTCGCCCCGTCGGCTGGGGCCGCCGGGACACCGGAGGATCGGTGTCGGTGTGGTCAGGCCTCCGGAGCCGGGTAGGTCGGGTATTCCACCCCGGAGACGTGCTGGACGACTCGGATGACCTGGCAGGAGTAGCCGAACTCGTTGTCGTACCAGAGGTAGAGGATGGCGTTGTCGCCCTCGACCTTGGTGGGGCCGGCGTCGACGATCGAGGCGTGGCGGGAGCCGATGAAGTCGCTGGAGACCGCGTCGGGGGCCGTGGTGAAGTCGATCTGGCGCTTGAGCGGCGAGGTCAGCGACACGTCGCGGAGGTAGTCGAGGACCTCCTGGCGGGTGGTCTCGCGGCCGAGCTGGAGGCTCAGGATCGCGATCGAGACGTCCGGCACGGGGACGCGGATCGAGCTGCCGGTGATCGTAGCGTCGAGGTCGGGCAGCGCCTTGGCGACGGCGGAGGCGGCACCGGTCTCCGTGATGACCATGTTGAGCGGCGCCGAGCGACCGCGACGGTCCGAGTTGTGGTAGTTGTCCAGCAGGTTCTGATCGTTGGTGAACGAGTGGATGGTCTCCACGTGGCCGCGCAGGACGCCGTACTCGTCCGCCATCGCCTTCAGCGGCGGGACGATCGCGTTGGTGGTGCAGGAAGCGCAGGACAGGATCTGCTCGTCCGGCTTGATCATGTCGTGGTTGACACCGTGCACGACGTTGGGGACGTCGCCCTTGCCCGGGGCGGTCAGGACGACCTTGGAGATGCCCGGCTGGAGGTGCTTCGACAGGCCCGCACGGTCGCGCCACTTGCCCGTGTTGTCGATGAGGATGGCGTTGTTGATGCCGTACGACGTGTAGTCCACCGACGTGGGGTCGTCGGAGTAGATCATCTGGATCTCGTTGCCGTTGGCGATGATCTTGCTGTTCGCCTCGTCAACGGTGATCGTGCCCTGGAACTGGCCGTGGATCGAGTCGCGGCGCAGCAGCGAGGCGCGCTTCACGAGATCGTCGGCGGCTCGGCCGCCGCCGCCGCGGACGACGATGGCGCGGAGCCGCAGGCCGTTGCCGGAGCCGGCCTTCTCGATGAGCAGGCGGGCGACGAGCCGGCCGATGCGGCCGAAGCCGTAGAGCACGACGTCGCGCGGCTCACGGCGCTCGATCTTGTTGTCACCCGTGGCGCCGGCGACGGCCTCGGCGGTGAACTCCTCCACCGACAGGCCGCGGTCGTCGGTCCGGTACGTCTCGGCGAGCAGCGCGATGTCGATCTGGGACGGGCCGAGATCGAGCGAGGTCAGAGCCTGGAGGAACGGCATCGTCTCGGTGACCGGGAGCTCCGTTCCGGCGATCTGCCGGGCGAAACGGTGGGTCTTGAGGATGCTGACCACCGACTTGTTCACCAGGGAGCGGCTGTGAAGCAGGACCGTGACGTCCCGCTCCCGGTGCAGCTTCCCGATGATCGGGATCATCGACTCCGCGATCTCCTCGCGGGTTTTCCAGTTGGTGAACGAGTCGTCATTGACAGTCACAGGCTTATCTTTCGAGCTAGGCGGTGCTCATATGCTAGCGCCCCGCCACTTTAATCATTCAAACGGTCCCGGCTGGGGGTGGGCCTCGCGGCCGGGCGCCTGGCGACTTCGGAGCCTGCAGGGCTGTGACCTGGGGCGTCGGGGCCGGGATTGTGGCGATATGGGGGATTTGTCGCCTCGGTGTGATTCTCGTGACATGGGGGCGGGGCAGGGCGGCTGTGCTGCCCTGCCCCGCTGTGCCTGCCCACGGCTCCCTGTGGCTGGAGGCAGGTGCGGGCGCCCCGGCCGAGCGGCGTGATGGCGAGCGGGGCGTCGGCGGAGAGCCTGGTGGCGGTGGCGGTGGCTGACCTCGTGGCCGCAGGCGACCCAGTGGGGGGGGAGCGCCGGTCCGCCGCCCAGTACTCCGCTCAGGAGTGGTCGGCCGTCCTCGTGTGGACGGTCCGCCTAGTGCCCCGCCAGTTCTCCGACGACCTGTGGGTCGAGGCCGGTGAGTTCGGCGATGCGGTGTGGAGGGAGGCCGGTGGCCAGGGCCTGGTGGACGAGGCGGTCGCGGTCTTCTGCGGTGTGGCGGAAGTCCAGTAGTTGCGCCTCGATGTCGGCGGTGACGTCGGTGGCGCAGGCGCGGCGGACCGCTTCGGTCTCCTCGGTGCTGAGCGGAACGGGGAGGTACTCGGCCTCCTCGGGGATCGCGGCGCTCGCTTCGGGCGGCAGGATGCGTACCTGGTCCGACGTGAGGGACGTGTCGTGGGCGTGCAACCAGCCCTGTACCGCGGGGGTTTCCAGGCAGTCGAGGCTGCCCACCGCGGCCAGAGGCGCTCCTACATGAGCGCGCATGCCGGGGAGAAACAGGATGAAGGCGTCATCAGCCACGATCGAGGGTCGCTCTCGCGTCGTCATCGACAGGGGGCCCGATCCTAGCGGCTCCCCCGTGCCCCGAGCTCTGCTTCGCGGGGGACACGTGGTGCTTCGTGCGCGGGTGTCCTACGGGAGTCTCAGGTGGGCCCGGTCGCCGGTGGGGGCGGTGGTGGGGCGGTGGTGTGGAGTCCGGTCCGCCATTGGCGTGGATGCCGGGCCGGCTTCCTGTCCGCCGGGGCGGGTGAATTCCTGAGAGGGAGGCGGAAGGGGCGGGGGTATTTCCGTCCTCCTGGCGTGGCATTGCTTGCCGAATGGTGGTCGGGGGTGGGGGCCGTGTCTGTGCGGCAAAGGCGGCGGGGTGGGTTGGGCTGTGTGGTGGTCGCTGTTTTGGAGAACTGCGCCGGGGCAGCAGAGCACTGTCGGGCGGGTTGGCGAAGCGGAGGGTTTCGCGACCGGCTCCCGTTGGGCGGGAACAGCGGTGAGGCGGAGCCGGCCTGCTTTTGTGTTCGCTGTGAAGGGATGTTGTATGAGCGCCAATGTCTGGGGATATCTTCCGGATTCCGGATACCGGGCGGGTACGGTCCTCGTCGGATACACCGTCGAAGCTGTCGACGGGAGCATCGGCAAGGTGGACAAGCATTCTGACGAGGTGGATTCCGCGCACCTCGTCGTCGATACCGGCCCCTGGATTCTCGGGCGGCGTGTCGTGTTGCCAGCCGGTGTCGTGACCGGCATCGACCAGCAGGAGCAGAGGATCTACGTGGGGCGCACCAGGGACGAGATCAAGGGTGCGCCCGAGTTCGAGCGTCCCGGACACGAGAGCAGTGCGGATTACCTGCACCAGGTCGGGGTGTATTTCGGGGGATTTCCTCTGGTGTGAGGGGGGTTGTGTGGTGGGGAGTCGCTCAGGGGCCCGGTCCTGGCTTGCTCGGGCCCCCGCTCGGCCGCCTGGGCCCGCCCGGCCCGGCCTCCCAGGGCCTGCCAGGTCCCGGCTCGCCCCGCTGCCGTCGCCGCAGGACGCCGTACGCGGCCGGTGCGCGCTGTGACCTCGCCCAAGTGGCATACGTGGCACCGCCCTCCCCGCCGCCCTCCCGTGATGTCCATCCTGTGACGTCTTTCACCGGAGCCCTGGTGCGGCCTTCCGGTCTGCGTGCCATGGGTGAGCAGGGCGGGGGACGGGTCGGGGCACGGTGCGGAATCATGGAGAATGCGGAGTGAACTTCGTGGTCCGGGGAAGCCGTCAGAGAACCTTCTCGCCGAAGTAGCCTTTTGCGTGGCCCTCGCAGCGGGCGGCGGGTGAGCTCCAGGGCGTTGTGGTCGATCGGGCGTGAGGTGAGAGGTGTGACGGGCACGCAGCAGACCCCGGTGAACAGGGCGGCGGAGGCGCGGGACCGGGTGCAGGAGTTGCTGAACATGCACCGCCCGCGGGTCGGTGAACTCTCCATGATCGACGCGCTGCTGGTCACCTCGGAATTGGTCACCAATGCCCAGCGCCACGGCGGGGGACTCGCCGATTTCTCCGCCCGCATCGCGTCCGGTCTTCTGGAAGTCACCGTCGCCGATCGCAGCCCCCGTCATCCCGCCACGGCCATCGGACCCGAGAAATACGGGGTCGGCGGATATGGGTGGCCGATGATTCAGAAACTCACGTCCTGTGTCGTGATCGTTCCCGCTGTCGACGGCAAGGCCATTACCGTCACCGTGCCGCTCCGGTTTGACGGCGCGGCCGGGTGACGGTGCCGCCGGTGCGGCATTCCGTGGTGGGGGCGGGCGTGTCATTCCCTCGTAAGGCAACTCGTGTGGTCGTGGTGCGGTCCGTGACGATGCCGCCCCGGATGCGTGTGCCTGGCCTCTCCGGCGGAGGGTTCGCCCGCTGTGACGTCCGCGCGGGGGCCTGAGAGTATTGCCGTCCTGCCGTGCGAGAAGGAAGTGCCCCGGCCGGCCGCGCCCGCCCGGAGGGTGGGTGAGGGATGCAGCGTCACGCCGGCGGTCCGGGGCATCGAGGTGAAATGGTGTGATGCAGGGAGTACCTGTAAGAGCAGCCGAGGCGCGCAACTTCGTGCACGACCTGCTGCACAGGATCGGCAGTCCGGTCGATGATCTGGCCCTCGTCGACGCCCTCCTGGTGACCACGGAGCTGGTCACCAATGCCCAGCGGCACGCGGGCGGGCTCACCGGGTTCACCGCGCATGTCGTCGAGGGGTACCTGGAAGTGGCGGTCGAGGACGGCAGCGCGCACCACCCCGTCGCGGTTCCTCCGGTGGACCCCAGCGGCGATTCCGGCGCCACACGGGGATACGGCTGGCCACTGATACAACGGCTGGCCCGCACCGTCGACATCACCGCGACCGTGACCGGCAAGACGATTCGGGTGACCTTGCCCCTGTGAACCCGCCGGCTGTGAACCCGTCGGCCCGGCCCCGGCCTCCGTGCACCGGGTCCGGCGAGGGAGCTGGGGAAGCCGCCCCGGGACCCTTCGATGCCCCGGGCGACGATTGCCATCCGTGGTGTCCGTGCGGGAAGGTTGCCGAAGGGGAATGGTCTCTGCCGGTTCGGTGAGGTGATGGGGTGTACGGGGTGAGCCTCGCGTGGTGACGAGTTCCGACGCGCCGGCCGCACCCGCGCCCGCTGCCGGCGCATCCGCTGCGCTCGAACCCCCGGTGCCCGCGCCCCCGGTCGGCGCCGATGCCGGTGCCGGGTGGCGCTCCTGGCGGTCCGTACCCCACCCCGTACTCGTCATCAGCCCGTCCGGTGCGGTGCGCGCGGTCAGCGATGTCGCCGCGCCGTTGTTCCCGGACCTCAGGGCGGGCGCACCGTACGGCGAAGCCGTGGCCGGTTGGCTCGCCGACGCGCATCGGCGCTTCACCGACCCCCTGTGCCCCGAGGGCGACGAGCCGGCGCGGGGCTCCCTCGGGGAGCGGAGCTTCGAAGCCCGGCCGAGCCGCGCGGAGAACGGCGACGTGGTGTGGTGGCTGGCCGATGACACCGCCCGCCGGGCGGCGGAGGACGCCCTGCGCGCGGAGCGTGAGCGCACCGCGTTTCTCGCCCAGGCGTCGACGGAACTGCTCGCCTCCCTGAATGTCGACCGGTGCCTGGAGGTCACGGCCCGACTCGCCACGCAGTATCTGGCGGACGCCGCCGTCGTGGTCACCCCGCCCGCCGGGCGGCGGCTGGCGATGAGCTTCTGCGGCCCGGACCGGCAGGTGGTGCGCGACAAGGTCGTCGCCGACCCCGCCTCCGTACCGGGACTGGCCGAAGCCCTCCAGGGATTTCCCCCTGTTCCCTCGCGCTGGATAGATCCGGCAGCCGTGCCGGACTGGGTGCGGCCGTCCGCGCTCGGGGAAATCGGCTCGGTGGCGGTCACCCCGCTCCCCGGGCACGGTGTGGCGGCCGGGGCACTGATCCTCCTGAGGCGTTCCGACCACGCCGCGTTCAGCGAGAGCGAGGAGACCTTCGCCCGGCTGTTCGCGGCCCGCGCCGGAGCGGCCATGTCCGCCGCGCGGCTCTACGCGGAACAGGCGGCCATCACCCGGACGCTGATGCGGGAGCTGCTGCCACCCCGGCTGGAGCAGGTGAGCGGCGTGGAGTTGGCCGGCGGGTACCGCGCCTCGAACGACTCCGACCGCGTGGGGGGCGACTTCTACGACGTGCACGCGGGGGCCGGGCCCGACGAGGAGTCGCTCGTCGTCCTCGGGGATGTGTGCGGCAAGGGGCTGGAGGCCGCGGTACAGACCGGCAAGATCCGTAACACCCTGCACGCCCTGCTGCCGCTGGCCACCGATCATCAGCGGGTGCTGCGGCTGCTCAACGGCGCGCTGCTCGACTCCGAACACACCCGGTTCGCCACCCTGGTGCTCGCCTCGGTGGTGCGGCGGGGCGGCACCGTCCGGCTGAGGGTGACCAGCGCCGGACATCCCGCGCCACTGGTCGTCCGCGCCGACGGCCGGGTGGAGGAGGCCGACACCCGCGGGTCCCTCGTCGGCGCACTGCCGGAGGTGACCTCCACGACGGCCTCGCTCGCCCTCGCCCCCGGTGAGTCGTGTCTGCTGTACACCGACGGGATCACCGAAGCGGTGGGCGGGCCGATGGGCGACGAGCTGTTCGGCGAGGAACGGCTGCGGTCCGCGCTGAGCGAGTGTGCGGGCCTGCCGGCCGACGCGGTCGTGGAGCGCGTCCGGATGCTGGCCGCCCAGTGGGTGGGCACCGGCCGGCACGACGACATGGCGGTGGTTGCCATCACCGCACCCCCACACGCGCACCTCGGCGCGGTGGACGGTCACACCCCGGGCAGGTACACGGCATGAGAGACATCGCTTCCACGGGGGCGCCGGCCACCGCCGACCGGTGCGAGGCGGCGGACGCGGGCCTGTCTGGCCGCGCTCGCCGACGTGCCGGTTCCGCGCCCCTGGGCGGATGCCGGCCGGGCGGGTGTGCGTCATGACCACGTCGCCCGCCTCGATGACGGAACACCTGGCCGCTCACGTCGAGCACCTGTGGGACGCGGTCTCGGCCGTGGACGAGTACGGGGCCGTCCGCCTGGTGTGTGACGCGGTGGACGCCGGCGTACCGCCCGAGGACGTCCTGCTCGACATCATCGCCCCCGTCCAGCACCGGGTCGGCGAGCACTGGGCGGCGAACCGGATGACGGTGGCTCAGGAACATGCCGCCACGGCCATCAACGACCGGGTCGTCGCGGCCCTCGCGCACCACCGGCCGTCCGCCCCGGCGGCCGGGCGGGGGCGCCTCACGGTGGCCTGTGTCGACGGTGAATGGCATGCGCTGCCCGCCCGCCTCCTCTCCGAGGTGCTGCGACTGCGCGGCTGGCAGGTGGACTTCCTCGGCGCGCAGGTGCCCGCGCCCCATCTGATCGCCCATCTGCACCAGACCGGACCACGGGCCGTCGCCCTGTCCAGCTCGATCGCCACCCGGCTTCCCACCGCGCACGCGGCGATCACCGCCTGCCAGGCCGCGGGTGTCCCCGTCCTGGTCGGCGGCGCCGCGTTCGGTTCCGACGGCCGCTACGCCCGGCTCCTCGGCGCCGACGCCTGGGCGCCGGACGCCCGTACCGCCGCCGACTTCCTCTCCCGGGGCCTGCCGGAAACCCGGTACCCCGCGCTCGGGCACCAGCCCGTCGACGATCTGCCGCACCTGTCCGACCAGGAGTACTCCCTGGTGGCACGCACCGCCCCACAGCTGGTCAGGGAGACCCTGGCGCAGCTGGAGGAGCGCTTTCCCGCGCTGCGCGACTACTCCGACCGGCAGCGGCAGCACACCGCGGAAGACCTCGCGCACATCACCGAGTTCCTCGCCACCGCGCTCTACACGGATGACGACGAGCTGTTCAGCGGATTTCTGACCTGGACCGCGGCGATCCTCACGGCCCGCGGAGTGCCCGCACACTCCCTGTACCCGACGCTGGACGCGCTCTCCGCACAGCTCAACGACTTCCCCCGCGCCCGGCGCATCCTCAGCCATGCCCGCCGCACTCTCGGCACCGGCCCCGACCCCGGATTCTCCGCATGACCACGCACCCGGCCGACGACTGCTCCACCACCGTCATCACCCCGGACGAGCACACCGCCCACCTCCACCCCGCCGGGGACCTCGACCGCACCACCGGGGACGAGCTGTTCGCCCTCGCCCTCCGGCAGATCGCCGCGCAGCCCGGCCTCCGCGACCTCCACCTCAACTGCGGGCGGGTGCGGGCCTGCGACCCGATGGGTCTCTCCGTCCTGCTGGCCCTCCACCGCCGCACCAGCGCCGCCGGTATCCACCTCCATCTCGACGACCGTCCGCCCGCCCTGGACCGCCTCCTGACGGTCACCGGCACCCTCGACCCCCTCACCGCCCCGCCCGGACGGAGCGGCTCCACCACGGGCTGACGCGGCGCGTCGACCACGGGACGGCCCTCCGCGCGCCGGAGTGCGTCGGCTCGTGGGCCGTCGGCTCATGAACGTGCTCGACCGGGGCATACGCCTGGGCACCGGTGCCTCACGACCTGACCGGTGGAGCGCGTGGGCGCGGTCGGTTATGGCTTTACGGCGAACTGGGCGCGGGCGCAGGTGTGTTGTCGCGGTCCGGCCACACGGCAGGCGACATGGTGCAGGGGGCGTGGCGTATGAATGACCGTCAAAAGCAGGTGGACGGGGCCGTGGGGGAGGACGGCGGATATCTTCCCATTGCCGAGCACGGTCTGATCGGGGATCTGCGGACCGCGGCGCTGGTCGGCACCGACGGGCGGATCAGCTGGTTCTGCGCCCCGCGGTTCGATTCGCCGAGCATTTTCGGTGCACTGCTCGACGCGGAGAACGGCGGAGACTGGCAGATCGGCCCCGTCGCGGATGTCGCCAAACGGCAGCAGTACTACTTCCCCGACACCAACATCCTCATGACGCGGATGCTGACCGAGAACGGCATCGTCGAGATCCAGGACTTCATGCCGATACGGGCCGAGGGGGACCGGAATCACCGGCAGCGTCTGGTGCGGAGGGTGGTCAGTGTGCGCGGCAGTTCGCGTATCCGCACCGTCGTCGCACCGCGGATGAATTACGGCCGGGACCCGCACAAGGTGGAGACCCAGCCGCACGGAGTGCGTTTCACCAGTGAGGCGCTGGATCTCTCGCTCCAGGCGAATGTGACCCTCCGTCCCGAAGGGCCGGACGCCATCGGTGAATTCGACCTGACGGAAGGCCGTTCCGCGCTCTTCGTGCTGGAGTCCACGAAGCTCTCCGAGGCCGATCCGTCCGTCGATCTGGTCGATACCCGCGCCGCCGAGGAGCTGTTTCATTCCACCGTACGGTTCTGGCGCCAGTGGCTGAGCCAGTCCACCTATGCCGGCCGCTGGCGCGAAATGGTGCACCGCTCCGCGCTGACCCTCAAACTCCTGACCCACGAGCCCACCGGTGCCATGGTCGCCGCACCGACCCTCGGACTTCCCGAACAACTCGGTGGCGAACGGAACTGGGACTATCGCTATGTCTGGATACGCGACGCGTCCTTTTCCTTGCACGCCCTGCTGCGCCTGGGGTTCACCCGCGAGGCGCAGGCCTTCATCAGCTGGCTGACCTCGTGTCTGCGCGAAGCGCAGGACGGTGACCGCGGGCCGCTACGGGTGCTGTATTCCATCGACGGTGCGGCCGAGCTGCCCGAGCAGGTCCTCGACCACTGGGCCGGCTACCGGGGATCGGCCCCGGTCCGGGTGGGGAACGATGCTGCCGGCCAGCTCCAGCTCGACATCTACGGTGAACTCTTCGACTCCGTCTATCTGTTCAACAAGCACGGGGCCGGAATTTCCCATGACAGCTGGCGGGATCTGTGCGGCATTCTCGACTGGCTACTGGAGCACTGGGACCGTCCCGACGCGGGAATATGGGAGACCCGGGCCGGTCAACAGCACCACACCTATTCACGGTTGATGTGCTGGGTGGCGGTGGAGCGCATGATCAGGATGGCCCGGCAGCGCGGACTGCCCGCTGATATGGAACGCTGGATGGCGGAGCGCGACAAGATCTACCACCAGATCATGGAACAGGGCTGGAACGCGCGGGAACAGACCTTTGTCCAACGCCTCAGCGAGGAGGAGGGACAGTCGCCGGAGCACATTCTGGATGCCTCGCTCCTCATGATGCCCATGGTCAAGTTCCTGTCGGCGGACGACCCGCGCTTCCGCTCCACCGTCCAGGCCATCGGCGAGAACCTCGTCACCGACAGCCTCGTCTTCCGCTACGACCCCAAGGTTTCCCCCGACGGCCTGGACGGCCAGGAGGGAACCTTCTCGATCTGTTCGTTCTGGTGGGTCGAGGCCCTTTCCCGTACCGGGCGGATCGAGGAGGCCAGGGTGGCGCTGGAGAAGATGTTCACCTACGCCAATCACCTCGGTCTGTACGCCGAGCAGATCGGGATGACGGGCGAACACCTGGGGAATTTCCCGCAGGCGTTCACCCATCTCGCGCTGATCAGCGCGGCCACGAGCCTCAACGACTTCATGGGCTGAGCGGTTCATTCCCGGGAAAACGCCGCACGGGCGACGGAATGGTGTCCGTTGTCCGCTGGGCAGCGGGCAGTGGGCAACGGTGCCCGACGGGTGGCGCAATTGGCCTGATCATGGCGTTGGGGGAGGCGTTCCCGAGGGTGCCGGGACGCGGTGCGCGCTCCTCCGGGACGGGGGTGCGGCGCGCGGACCCTCAGGACTTCAGGGCGCCGGCCATGTCGTCGGCCAGCGTGAAGTACCCGGCGGTGCCGGTGACATCGAAGAGCCGGTGGACGACCTCGCGGAACGGGCCCGCGACGATCAGCTTGCGCCGCTGCCGGTGGTGGGCACGCTGCGCGGCGAGCAGGACGTGCAGCACCGTGGAGTCGGCGAAGTCGGTGAGCGACAGATCGACGACGGTACGTGGAGCACCGGAAGTCTCCGCCAGCGCGCAGGCCTCTTCCAGGAGAGGGGCGCTGTCGTGATCGAGGGACCCGCTGACGCGAACGGCGAAGACGTCGTCCTCGACAGCGTGGGTCACCACAGCCGGTGTATGAACGTACATGGGCGACAGCATGCCATGCTTTTCGGGCACAGGTTCTAGGCGGCCTCTTGTTCGGCCAGCCCCAAGACCGTCCCCGTATGGCCCGCACCACCAGGTCACCGAAGTGGCGTCCCGGCACAGTGCCCTCGCTCTCCTCCGTAGAGTGCCGAGGAGCCCGTCGCACTTCTCATGAATTATTCAGGAATTCCGCGAACGGGCGTCTCCGGTCCACCGGCTGCGCCACTCAGCGGGGTGATTGTTCCGCCGATACGCATAAGGGCCACAACGCCGGGAAACAGGCCTGCTCAAACGACCTGAATCCCGGAGGTGGAGCATGAACACGGTTTTCGAGGACGTATGCGACACACAACTGCCGGCCCACCATGACGGACCGTCAGCGAAGGTCGGAAGATATTCCACCGGGCTTCCGCGCATCGCGGATGCCGGGAGCGTGGCTCCGCAGGACGCCAAGGCGCTGTCGCCGCTGTTCTTCGAGCGGCTCACGGAGGCCGAGGAGGGAACTCCCGAGTATCAGTACGCGCGCAATACGCTCATCGAGATGAACCTGTCGCTGGTGCGCTATGTGGCGTCGCGGTACAGAAGCCACAGTGACCAGATGGAGGACATCGTCCAGGTCGGCACCATCGGTCTCATCAAGGCCATCGACCGGTTCGATCTCTCCCGCCGGACGGAGTTCTCGGCCTTCGCCATTCCTCATATCCTCGGGGAGATCAAGCGGTTCTTCCGTGACACCAGCTGGGCCGTCCATGTCCCGCGCCGTCTCCAGGAACTCCGCATCGACCTGGCCCAGGCGATGGAGCACCTCTCGGCCCTCCTGGACCGGGAACCCACCGTCAGGGAGCTGGCCGAGCACATGCAGCTCACCGAAGAGGAGATCATCGAGGGAATCGTGGCCGGTAACGGCTACACAGCCGTCTCCCTGCACCTCTCCGGCGACAGCGAGACGGCACAGGCCGGCGGTGGCCCCGCCTTCGCCGACATCCTCGGCAGCACCGACCCGGCCACGGAGCAGGTCGAGGACCGGTACGCCCTGGCCTCACTCCTGGAACTGCTCGGTGAGCGCGACCGGCTCATCATTCATCTGCGCTTCGACCGGGAGATGACCCAGGCCCAGATCGGCGCGGTGCTCGACATCTCCCAGATGCATGTCTCCCGCCTGCTCGCCCGCATCATCAAGCAGCTGCGCCAGGGCATGCTCGGCCAGAAGTGACCCACGCGGTCCCATGAACTGTCAGCCGGACCACAGCTCCTCCATGCCGTGGATGGTTCCGACCCGGCCGGGTACCGGGCTCCGGAAGGTCCGCCGACGTGCGGACGGGCGACAGGCGAGGGGACGGCATGGCAGCAGAAGTCAGCGAGCGACGGACACCGGCGGCCCGCCCGGGCCGGGTTGCCCGGGTCCGGCGGTGGTGGGGGCGGGCGCTGGGCTCGGAGGGCCATGAGCGCACCACGGTGCTGCTCATCGCACGGTGGCCGGCGCTCGGCTCCCAGGGCTCCCAGGTGGCCACCGCGGCCTTCTTCGCCTTCTCCACCTATGTCTCCGCCACGTCGGCCCTCGACAAGGTCACCCAGCTGGGGCAGATCATCCTGCTGGTCCTCATCGGATGCGGGGTGGGCGTCGTCGTGAATGTCACCGTGCTGCCGCCGCTGCGCTACCGCAGCGCCGAACACGGCATCCGCACCCTGGCGCACGCCCTGTGCGACCTGGTGAGCGGCGTCTGTACGGCGTTGCGTGAGCGGGGGCTCGACAAGTGGAGCGCGGACGAGGACCGTTACCGCTACGGCGCCTTTCTGGTGGGCTACGCGGAATTCCTGGAGTCCCCCTCCCGGATCACCCGCGTCTTCGCGGACCTCGACGAGGACCGGCTCGGCGACCAGGTGCGCCGGTTCGACGAACTCGCCGACCGGGCGCAGAACTGCCGCCGTCAGCTGGCCGACCTGTGAACCCCGGCCTCGCGGCGTGAAGCCCGCACGCGAGCGGACCGGACGGGCAAGAACAAGGGGGAGGGGCCACCGCATACTCACGGTGGCCCCTCCCCATGCCGAAGGCGCCGGAATCGATCCTGGCCCGGCCTGTTCTGCTCCGGTCAGTTATTCCGCGCTCAGCGCTTGAAAGCGTCCTTGACTTTCTCCTTCGCCCCGCGGAGATCTCCCCTGGATTCCGTCGCGGAGCCCTTGGCGGTGGCGCTTTCGTTTCCGACGACTCGGCCGGCTTCCTTCTTGACCTTGCCGAGGGCCTGCTCGGCGAGGGCCTTGGCCTTTTCGCTGGCACTCATGATGGTCCTTCCGTTGGCGGCTTTGGAGCGTGTGCCCCCGCATTGCGCCGTCAAACGGCGGAGCGGGATACGGGGGAGCGTGGGTGACCCGGAGCGGACACTGCAATGGAGGTGAGTCCCCTGCGGGAACAGTGCCCGCCCCGGGCCGTACCTCTCGTGTTTCCCGGCGTGGGGTGATGATGCCTCGGCGAACACAGAAAATCGGAAGGGTCCGGACACCGCCGTGGTGTCCGGACCCTTCCGATTGTGCGGGCTGCTGTGGCTACCAGCGGTACCACCGGCCGCGCTTGCCGCCGGCTCCCGCGGAACGCATGACGAATCCCAGTGCCCATATGACGAGCACGGCCACCGCGACAAACCAGAGTGCCTTCAGGGCGAATCCGGCACCGAAGAGCAGCAGTGCGAGCAGAAGGACGAGAATCAGGGGGACCATAGTTATCAACCTCCGAGAAGTCGTGTGCCCGGGCATGCGGCCCACACACAACGTTTCTTCGGAGAAAAAGCGGGAAACTGCGCGTGGCCGAGGCGATCTGACCCTGGAAAACGAGGCTGATTCCCTGAAAACAGTCACGCTGTGCGGGCTTTGGGACGGACGAGGTCTCTGTGGCGCGCCTGTCCAGGGATTTCCGCGACCGAAAGGCATCGCGAACGGCCCCCCGTACGGCATCGCGAACGACCACCCGTACGGCGCCCCGTACGGCACCACAACTGTCCGCGGCCCCAGCGCTGTTGAATCCGTTGGCATGTCCCAGGCATGGGGTGGATGGATCGGGGTAGGCGGCCCGCTGCAGCGTCCGCGGGTGCCGGGCGCGCGGGAAGGCGAGATGACCACCATCGTGAGCGAGACCACCACCGCGCAGCGACAGGCGACCCCGGCTCCTGCTGCCCTGCCGGAGGTGATGCAACCGCAGAAGGTGGCTCCTCGCGACGCGCGGGAGTTGTCGAAGCAGTTCTTCGCGCGCCTTCAGGTCCTCGAAGAGGGCACGCACGAGTACCAGTACGCGCGCAACACCCTCATCGAGATGAACATGTCGATGGTGCGCTATGTCGCCCGCCGCTACCGCAACCGCGGCGATGACATGGAAGACGTCATCCAGGTGGGCACCATCGGCCTGATCAAGGCCATCGACCGCTTCGACATCGAGCGGGAGGTGGAGTTCTCCACCTTCGCCGTCCCCTACATCCTGGGCGAGATCAAGCGGTTCTTCCGTGACACCGGCTGGGCGGTGCATGTGCCCCGCCGCCTTCAGGAACTGCGCAGCGACCTGGCCAAGGCCAAGGAGCACCTCGCCGCCAAGCTCGACCGCGACCCCACCGTCCGCGAACTGGCCGCCCACCTCAACCTGTCGGAGGACGAGGTCATCGAGGGCATCGTCGCCGCCAACGGCTACACCGCCGGCTCGCTCGACACCCCCGCCGACCCCGACCCGTCCGAGCAGCGACGCACCCTCGTCGACGTCCTGGGCGAGAACGACCCGGCGCTGGAGGCCGTCGAGGACTTCCAGGTGCTGGCCCCGCTGATCGACACGCTCAACGCACGGGAACGGCGCCTCATCGAGCTGCGCTTCGGCCAGGAGATGACCCAGTCGCAGATCGGTGAAGAGCTGGGCGTCTCCCAGATGCATGTCTCCCGGCTGCTCACCCGGACCCTGACGAAGCTGCGCGCCGGGATGCTCACCGAGAAGTGAGACCACCGGTGCGGTGAGCGGGACCGTGGGCCCGTTGGAACCGGCCGCGCAGCCTCGGTGACCTACGAGGTGTGCGGCGGCCGGTTCCGGGCATCCGCGACGGCAGACGCCTTTTCATGCGGGAAGGAAACCGGAAGATGCTGATGGCCCACCCTGCGGTGCTGCGGGAACTCGTCCAGGAATACGAAGCGCTGGAGTTGCTGCACGCGCGGCAGGGCAAGGCCGAGGTACGCCGCAGGATGGACGACATCGCCTACACCCTGTGCGTCTCCACCGGCACCCGCGACGTGGACGCGGCACTGATCGCCGCCCGCCACCGCCTCCCCGGCGCCGGCACCCTGGACGACTCTCTCGTCATGGGCTGACCGGTCGCCGGCCCCGACGCTCACGAGTACGGGGCGGACCTAGCCAAAGGATGGGTGCCGTGCGGCCAGCACGGCGTCGGCCGTCGGCCCTGCCGCAATTCGGGTGTGGCCCGCCGGCCGTAGGGCTACCGTGGCCCGGTGACCACCACTCCCGCGCACCGCGACACCGGTCCTCCCGGCGTCGAGTCCGATGAGAAGTCCACGCTGCTGGCGTTCCTGAACTATGTGCGGGACGGGGTGGCGGCGAAGGCGGAGGGGCTCGCGGACGCGCGGGGGCGGGTGCCGGGGGTGCCGTCGGGGACCAGCGTCCTCGGGCTGGTCAAGCATCTGACCGCGGCGGAGGTCTACTGGTTCGAGTGGGCCTTCGAGGGCTCCGGCACCGCGCCTCCGGACCAGAGCATGGAGCTTGCCGAGGAGGACGGCGCCGAGGGTCTCCTCGCCGCCTATCGTGCCGCGATCGGGCGGTCCAACGAGATCATCGCGCGCTGTGACGATCTGCGCCGCCCGTGTGCGCGGGCCGCGGGGAAGGCCGGTGCGCTGCGGTCGATGCGGTGGGTCCTGGTGCACATGATCGAGGAGACCGCCCGGCACGCGGGCCATGCCGACATCCTCCGTGAGCAGGCCGACGGCTCCGTGGGGAGATGACGGTGGCGGCGGCGCGGGGTGGCGGGCCGCGCGGATGATCCCGATCCGCCTGCCGCGCGGATGACTCAACCCGCCCGTGGGGAGCGCACTTTCGGCCCCGTCCCCCGGGCGGCGCGGCTCTGGTACCAGACCGCGGCGACCACCAGGGCGCAGCCGCCGGTCTGGGTCGGGGTCGGGTGTTCGCCGATGGTGAGGCCCAGGGCGAAGGCCAGTACCGGCTGCAGGAGCAGCAGCGCGGCGCCGGTGTGCGGCGCCAGCCGGGGCAGGGCGGTGGTGATCAGGAGCCAGGCCAGGACCTGGCCCACCAGGGACAGGGCGAGCAGCCAACCCCACGCGGGCCAGCCCGGGTCGAGGTCGATGCCCGTCCACAGGCCGCCCAGTACGGCCGCCGCCACGGCGGCCGCCGCGGTCGAGGAGCACACCGGCGAGACGGTGTGCTCCCGGCCCCCGCCGAGCCGCATCAGGAACAGATACCCCGCATACGTCACGCCCGCCACCGCCCCGAACGTCACGCCGGCGACCGGGTCGCTGCCCGGCGCCGGACGCCCGAGCGCGCCGCTCGCCAGCGCGACACCCGTCAGCATCAGCGGGGCCAGCAGTACGAAGCGCCCGGAGAGCCGGGTGCCCGACACCAGCCGTGCGAGCAGCGGGAAGACCACGACCTGGAGGTTCAGCAGCACCGTGGCGACCGAGGCGCCGACGGTTCCCACCGCGGCCGCCCAGAACACCATGTCGACGCCGAGCAGCACCCCGGCCCCGAGGTCCATCGCGCGGTAGCGCAGCGGCCGGGTGCCCACCCTGCGTTCCTCCCGTGCGGCGAGCGGCACCAGGACGGACAGGGCGAGCGCGCAGCGCAGAAACGCCGCCGTCCCCGCGTTCGTCCCCGAAAGCTTCAGGAACACCGCCGAGGCCGAGATGCAGGCCGATCCGGCGATGACCGCCATCACCGGGCGGGCCGCGGCGCCGCCCGTCCGCCGTGCGCCGTTCGCGTCCGGGCCTGCGGACGACTGTTTCTCCTGCACCGTCATGAAGTCCACTGTGCCCGGCGGGATTCATGACAAAAAGCGTTGATTCGATGCCGGTAACCAGTAGCATCCGTAAGGTGTTTGGACTGGACAGGCTTCGTGCCCTCGCCGCGGTGGCCGCCCACGGTTCGATCGCCCAGGCTGCCCCTGCGCTGCACATGACCCCCTCAGGGGTGTCCCAGCAACTGGCCAAGCTGGAGCGCGAAGCCGGGCACGCCCTCCTGGAGCCGCACGGGCGCACCGTCCGCCTCACCCACGCCGGCCGGGTCCTGGCCGGCCACGCCGACCGGCTCCTCGCCCAACTCTCCGTCGCACAGAGCGACTTGGCGGACCTCGGGCACGAGGTGCTGGGCCCGCTGCGGATCGGCGGTGTGGGCAGCGCCGTCCGTACCCTGCTGCCCGACGCGCTGGCCGGCCTCACCGCCGACCACCCCCGGCTCACCCCGACCGTGGTCGACGGGGAGACCGTCGATCTGCTGCCCCGGCTGCTCCACGGCGAACTGGATCTGCTGCTGATCGAGAGCTGGGCCGACCGCCCGGTCCCCGCCCCCGCTGGCGTGACCCTGCGGACCCTGGTCAGGGAGGACGTCCGGGTCGCCCTGTCCGAGCGGCATCCGCTCGGCGACCGCGGGACCGTCGACCTGGCCGACCTGGCGGGCACGCCGTGGGCCTGCTGTCCCCCGGGCACCGCGCCCCATGAAGCCCTCGTCCAGGCCCTGCGCAGCCGTGGCGTCGAACCCGACATCCGCTATCTCCTCGCCGAGCACACCACCCAACTCGCCCTGGTCGCCCGGAATCTCGCCGCGGCCCTCGTCCCCGCGATGTCCGGCCGGCCGGCCCCGCCCGGCGTACGGTTCCTGGCCACCCGCCCCGCGCTGCGCCGCGAGATCCGGGCCGCCTGGCTCACCCGCGCCGAGAGCCCGCCCGTACGCGCCTGCGTCGCCGCCGTGGAGGCCCATCGGGAGGCCGCCGGAGAGGCCCGTCCGGAGAGGGAGGGCGGGTGACACCGGCCCGTCCCGGTACCCGGTGGCGAGATCCGTGCCCTGAGGGGCGGGACATGCCGCTGACGGCGTAATGACCGGGCCGGTCTGTTTGGCCGCGGCAGGCTGTGGCTTTTGATCACACGTCAGGAGCCCGTGTGGACGGATCGGGTGGGTGGAGCCGGGTATGGCCCGGACGGGACCGCGGGCACCCGGGCGGCCGGCTCGCGGAGGGCGTCGACAGCAGGGGGTTCGAAGTACCCCGGCCGCCCGCGTGGATGCGCTGGCTGCCGGTCGCCTATGTGGTGTTCGTCCTGCTGCTGGAGACCGTCACCCCCACGCCGTGGGCGGTGAGCTTCCTGCTCATCGCCCTGCCGGTGATCGCCGCCTACAGTCTCGGTCCGGTCCTGGTCGCGGTGGCCACGGTGTTCGCGGTCGCCCTGGAGGGGGTGCTGGCCGGGACGCCGTGCTGCACCGGCCACAACGTCCATGCGCTGTGGGAGAACCACCATGTCGCCGCGTATGTCGCCACCGGTCTGGTCGGTGTGCTCGGGGTGGCGCTGGCCGCCCACCGGCGGCGCCAGGAGCGGCACCTGGTGCGGGCCCACTCGGTCGCCGAAGCGCTGATGCGGACCCTGCTGCGGCCGGTGCCGCACCGGGCAGGTCACCTTCTCGCGGCCGGGCTGTACCGGTCCGGCGAGGTCGGCACCATGGTCGGCGGCGACCTCTACGACATCCGGGCCACCGCGTCCGGTGAGCGTGCCGTCATCGGCGACGTCCGCGGCAAGGGGCTCCAGGCCGTCCGCACGGTCGCCGACATCCTCGGCAGCTTCCGTGAGGCGGTCCACCTCCCCGGGGACCTGCCGGCCGTGGCGGCCCGTATGGAACGGCGGATGGCCCGTGAGGCCGAAGAGCTGCCGGACGACGAGCTGTTCGTCACCGCCGTCCTGGTCGAGTACGACGCCGCCGCACACCGTGTGACGATCATCAACCACGGGCACATCGAGCCGGTCCTGATCTCCCGCGGCGAGGTGACGCCGCTCGTCGGGCCGCCCGCCCTCCCGCTCGGCCTGGGGGCCCTGGCCGACGAGGAACCCGTCGCCTACACCCACTCCTTCACCCGCGGTGATGTCCTTCTCCTGTGCACCGACGGCCTGATCGAGGCCCGCGACCACAATGGCGCCTTCTACCCTCTCCTCGACCGGCTCCGGCACCGCTTCGCCGACCGGGCCGCCCCCGGGCCCGCCGATGTCATCGACTTCCTCAACACCGATCTGCCCCGCCACACCCGGGTCTTCCACGACGATGTCGCTCTGCTCGCTCTGGCGCCCGACGACGACGGCGCCTAGGCGAGGATAGGCGTGCGCGGGCCGGGCGTCCGGCCTGATGCCCTCCGCGGGGTTCAGTCCTGCTGATGGGCGTCCCGCGCCGCGTCCACGAACTCCTCCAGGGCGCGCCAGAAGGGGCGGTAGGCGGCGTCGAAGGCCTCGTGGCCCTCGGGGTCGCCGGTCAGGTCGGCGCGGAGGGCGGCGTAGAAGGGGCGGGTCGCCTTCTGGAGGGCGAGGGCCGGTGCGGCCGCAGAGGGCGGGCCCTCCAGCTCGACGACCCGGGCGCAGCGCCGGATCTTCGCGTACTCGGCGACCTCCCGGTCCTGGAGCGTGCCCAGTGCGGAGGTCCGGGCCTCGGAGCGGGGGAGCCGCAGCACGCTGGAGATCTCCCAGAACAACTCGCCCATCCGGTGGGTCTGTTCGATCAGGTCCAGATAGGCGGTGCGGCGGCTCTCCCGGAGCCGCTCGGCACGCTGCGAGCGCGCGGCGATCTCCGCCTGCACCCTGGCGGCCCGGGTGCTGCCGCGGCTGGTGACCCAACTGGCGAGCACCGCCGTGCCACCGGTCACCGCCGCGATCGCCAGAGTCCATACCGTGCTGTCGCCCACGCGGCGCCACATTACCGAGCGGCTCCGGCGCACCGGCGGCCGCCTACTAGGACGGGAACTCGCCGGGCGGCACCGTGCTCGTGGAGGCGTTGCCGCCGACCACCTTGTTCAGGGTGAAGGTCAGCACCGTGTACTGGGTCCCGCCGGTCACCCGCACCGTCCGGAAGTTCGCCCTGTCGTCGAACTTCTCGAAGCTGCAGCCGCGGGTGAAGGAGTCCTTCGCGCCGTTCCAGTCCTCACCGGTGGTGAAGTACACCGTGTACGACCCGCTGTTGACGCTGCGGACGGTCGCCTTCGAGCCCTTGCGGACGTACACGGAGAACGCCGTCCGGCCGCCGCGGGTCAGCGTCACCACCGCGTCGGAGCTGGTGCCGTTGTTCACGGTCAGCCGGCCCAGGCCGCCCCGGCTGCCGTCGCGCACGAAGGCGCCGTTCGCCAGCCGCCGGTGCTTGGCCCGCTCCGTACGCGGCATCCGCAGCGAGGCGTCGTAGCCGAGGGCCTTGAGCGCGCGGGTGGCTTCCCTGACGCTCTGCGGGCCATGGGCCGTGTCGAGTTCGACCCGGGGTGAGGTGGCGCAGCGGCCGCCGCTGCCGCGGGCGCTGCGCAGATCCTGGCCCAAGGCCCGCAGGGCGGTGGCGAGTTGGCTGTTGCCCGCGATCGCGTTGTCCGGTGTGGCGGCCGACTGGAGTGCGTCGGCGGCGGTCTCGGCCCTGGTCGCGGCGGTGTCCAGCGCCCTGTTGAGCGCCCCGCCCTCAGGCGCCCCGTCGACCGTGCGCAGCGCGCCGTCGAGCGGGCCGAGGGCGCCGGTCAGCGCCTGGCGGTAGGTGGCCGGGTCGACGGTCGGTGTGGGGCTGGGAGAGGGCGCCGCACCGGCCGCTGCGCTGCTGGAGCCGCCCGCCGGATCACCGCTCGCCCGGCCCGAAGAACAGGCCGCCAGCGGCAGCGTCAGGGCGAGGGCCACCGCCCCGAGCGCGGCGGCCCGTCCCGTCCCGCGCGCCGCCCGTAACCGCGCTGTCCGGCGGGTGGCGGCTCCGGCGCGGAGCCGCACGGGCCCCGATGCCCTGTCGGCGTCCGGCGACTTCCCGTCCGTGTCCGCCAATGCCCCCGCCGTGGTGTGCGCAGGCGTGTGCTTCACCATGAGTCCCCCGATTCCCCCGGTATCCCCCGACATCCGGCAACCGCCGGAAGAAACAGGCTTCTCCGCCCACAAGTGACTGTCAAGGCCGTTGTGGATAACGGCAGTTGCGCGGGGAGCGCGGCGGCGCGGGGATCTCCCGGAATTCGTTGTTCCGCACCGGTGTGCCGATCACCTGCGGATATGTAGAGTCCCCTGCCATGGCAGCGCTGAGTGATCTTCTCCCCGTGGCGGCCGTACGTCTCGACGTCCCTGCGGCGGACTGGCGGGAGGCGGTACGGACGGCGGGCGGGCTCCTGGTGGAGACGGGTGCCGCCACCGGCACCTACACCGCGGAGATGATCCGCAACGCCGAGGAGAACGGGCCGTACTTCGTCATCGCGCCCGGCTTCGCCCTCGCCCACGCCCGCCCCTCGCCCGCCGTGCTCCGCACCGGGCTGTCGTGGGTCCGTCTGGAAGCGCCGGTGGAGTTCGGCCACGAGGCGCATGACCCGGTGCAGCTCGTGGTGGCACTGGCCGCAGCGGACTCCGGGGCGCACACGGCGGCGATGGCGGCCCTCGCGAAGCTGCTCGCCGATCCGGCCACGGAGCGGGCCCTGCGGGAGGCGGCCGACCCGGAGGCGCTGCACGCGGTGCTCGCGGGCGCGGCCGGGGAGCGCGGGGAGACGGGCGGGGAGCGCGGTGAGACGGCGGGGGAGCGCGGCGAGCGGCCGCCCGGCGGGCCGGCCGTCCACAAGATCCTCACGGTCTGCGGCAACGGCGTGGGCACCAGCCTCTTCCTCAAGAACACCCTGGAGCAGGTGCTCGACCGCTGGGGCTGGGCGCGCCATGTGACGGTGGAGGCGACCGACACCATCTCGGCCAAGGGCAAGGCCGCCGAGGCCGTCGCGATCCTCACCTCCCGGGAGATCGCCAGGACGCTGGGCGAGGTCGGCATACCGGTCACCGTCGTCGAGGACTTCACCAGCGCCGTCGAGACCGACCGCGCACTCCGCGCCACCTACGACGTCTGAGCGGCGGCGCCCGCCCCCGACACCCCACGCCCCATCCACCGAGCCGGGAGGACGGACACCACCATGGACTGGCTCATATCCCTGGCCACGTTTCTCGTGAACGAGATCCTCAGCCAACCCGCGTATCTGATCGGCCTGATCACGGCGGCCGGTCTGATCGCGCTGAGGAAGACCGCGGGCCAGGTCGTCGGCGGGGCCCTCAAGGCCACGCTGGGTTTTCTGCTGATCGGCGCCGGCGCGGGCCTGGTGGTCAGCTCCCTCGGCCCGCTGGGCGGCATGATCCAGGGCACGACCGGCGCCCACGGCGTGATTCCCACCAATGAGGCGATCGTCGGCATCGCCCAGGCGCAGTTCGGCGCCCGGGTCGCCTGGCTGATGATCCTCGGCTTCGCCGTCGCCCTGCTGCTGGCCCGTTTCACCCCGCTGCGCTATGTCTTCCTGACCGGCCACCACATGCTGTTCATGGCGACCCTGCTGACGATGGTCCTGGCGACCTCCGGCCGGTCGGCGGTGAGCGTGGTGGTCGTCGGCGGGCTGCTGCTGGGTGTCCTCCTGGTGGCGCTGCCCGCCTTCGCGCACCCCTGGACCAAGCGCGTCACCGGCAACAACAGCATCGCCATCGGCCACTTCGGCACCGCCGGCTACGTCCTGGCGGGCGCCGCCGGACAACTCGTCGGCCGGCGCAGCCGCAGCACCGAGGACATGAAACTGCCCGAGGGCCTGCGCTTCCTGCGGGACTCGATGGTCGCCACGGCACTGTCCATGGTGCTGCTGTACGTCGTCATGTCGCTGGCCTATCTGGCCAGGGCGGGCCGGGCGACGGCGTTCAAGGCGTTCGCGTCCGACGGCGGCGGCAGCGCCGCGACCGGCCTCGGCGACTACGTCATGCAGTCCGTCATGCAGGGCCTCCAGTTCGGCATCGCCGTAGCGGTGATCCTCTTCGGCGTCCGGACGATCCTGGGCGAGCTCGTCCCGGCCTTCCAGGGCATCGCCGGCCGGCTCGTACCGGGCGCGGTGCCGTCGCTCGACGCCCCGATCGTCTTCCCGTACGCGCAGAACGCCGTGCTCATCGGCTTCCTCGCCAGCTTCCTCGGCGGCCTGGCCGGTCTCGCGCTGCTCACCTGGGTGGGCCATCCGGCGTTCGGTCTCGCGCTCGTCCTGCCGGGACTCGTACCGCACTTCTTCACGGGCGGCGCGGCCGGTGTCTACGGCAACGCCACCGGCGGCCGGCGCGGTGCGGTCGTCGGCGCCTTCCTGAACGGTGTGCTGATCACGCTCCTGCCCGCGCTGCTGATCGAGGTGCTCGGCGCGTTCGGCAAGGAGAACACCACCTTCGGCGACGCCGACTTCGGCTGGTTCGGCACCCTGATCGGCAACGCCGCCAAGGCGGGCGCCACCGGAGGCAGCATCGCGATACTGGCGATCGGTGCCGTCCTGCTCGGTGCCGCGATCCTCTTCCAGAAGCGCGTCGTGGACACCGGCTGGGACCCGGGCGCCCGCCGCGACGCCGTCCTGCCGCGCGCGACCCCCGCACAGGGCGGCACGGCCACGGCGGCGGGCCGGACCCACCCGAAGATCGCCCCACCACCGGGGGCGCCGGTTCCGCCGCCCCCTCCGGAGGAGGGCTGACCGGGGGGGCGTCCCCGGGTGGGCCGTTCGATACCCCGCCCAGCGCGTCCCGGTCCGCGGGTCCTCCCCGGACCTAAAATCGGAGCATGCCCGCAGGGAGTCCCGACCCGCCCGCCGAGGACGGGCCGGTGGCCGGCGGCTGATCCGGAGGGCACATGACCACCGACGACGAGGGTGGACGGGAACGGCCGACCGGCCCCGCGGGGCCGGACGAACGGCCCCCCTCCCCGGCCGCCCGCACTCCACACGCGCCCGGCCCGTACGCGGCCGCTCCCGGCCCGCAGCCGCCCGCACCCGACGCGGTGACCTGCCGTGCCCTGCGCTACTCCTTCGGCGAGACCAAGGCCGTGGACGGCGTCGACCTCGCCGTCCGGCCCGGCGAGGTCTTCGGCCTGCTCGGCCCGAACGGCGCGGGCAAGACCACCGCGATCCGCTGCATCACCACCCTGTTGCCCGTCCCGGCCGGCATGGTGCGCGTCTTCGGGCATGACGCGGCGAAGGAGCGGATGGCGGTGCGCCGGCTGCTCGGGTACGTCCCGCAGCAACTGTCCGCGGATGCCGGGCTGACCGGCCGGGAGAACGTCGCGCTGTTCGCCCGGGTCTTCGATGTCTCCCGCCGCGAGCGTGCCGCCCGCGTCGCCCAGGCGCTGGCGGCGGTCGGCCTCACCGACGCGGCCGGCCGGCTCGCCCAGACGTACTCCGGCGGCATGATCCGCCGTCTCGAACTCGCCCAGGCCCTGGTCAGCGCGCCCCGGCTGCTGATGCTCGACGAGCCGACGATCGGGCTCGACCCGATCGCCCGCACCAGCGTCTGGGAACACATCAACGCCGTACGGGCCGCCACCGGGATGACCGTCCTGGTGACCACGCACTACATGGACGAGGCCGACCAGTACTGCGACCGCCTCGCCCTGATGCACCAGGGCCGGATTCGCGCCCTCGGTACTCCCGAGGAGCTGCGGTCCGCCCTGCGCGCCCGCCGCGCCGCCCGTGCCGAGGCGGCCCCGCACCCGGCCCCGCACCCGGCGCCGGACACCCCGGGCACCGCCAACCCGGCCCCGCCCGCCAGTCCCTCCTCCTCTTCCTCTCCGTCGTCGGCCCCCTCGCGCCCGGAGGACGCCGCGCCGACCCTGGAGGACGTCTTCCGGGACGTCGCCGGCAGCGGCCTCGACGAGCAGTCAGGAGACTTCCGCGATGTCCGAAGCACCCGCCGCACCGCCCACCGGGTCGGCTGACCCCGCCACCGGCCCCGGCCGGCTGGACCTGCTGCTGGTACCGCCGCGCGCCCGCACCGGCTGGCGGGTGCCGGCCGCCCGGGTCGTCGCGATGTGCGTCGTCGAACTGCAGAAGCTGCGCCACGACCGCACCGAGCTGTACACCCGTGCCGTCCAGCCCGCCCTGTGGCTGCTGGTCTTCGGCGAGACCTTCACCCGTCTCAAGGCCATCCCGACCGGCGGCACCCCGTACATCGACTATCTGGCGCCCGGCATCATCGCCCAGTCCGCGATGTTCGTCGCGATCTTCTACGGCATCATGATCATCTGGGAGCGGGACGCCGGCATCCTCACCAAACTGCTGGTCACCCCCACCCCGCGGTCCGCGCTGATCGCCGGCAAGGCCTTCGCGGCCGGAGTGAAGGCGATCGTCCAGGCCGTGGTGGTGATCGTCATCGCCGCGCTGCTCGGGGTGGCCATGACCGGGAACCCCCTCCGGCTGCTCGCGGTCGCCGTCGCCGTGATCCTCGGCTCGGCGTTCTTCTCCTGTCTGTCCATGACGATCGCCGGAATCGTGCTCACCCGGGACCGTCTCATGGGCGTCGGCCAGGCCATCACCATGCCGCTCTCCTTCGCCTCCAACGCCCTCTACCCGGTGGCCATCATGCCCGCCTGGCTCCAGACGGTCAGCATGATGAACCCCCTCAGCTACCAGGTCGACGCCCTCCGCGGCCTCCTCCTGGGCACCCACGCCCATCTGGCCCTCGACTACACCGTCCTGGTGGTCGCCGCCGCCCTGGGCATCGCGGCCGCCGCTTCCCTGCTGGGGCGTCTGGCCCGTTGAGGGGGTGGGGTTTTCCGGATGCGTACGGGAGCGGGACCGGCGCCGAAGAAATCTCGCGAACTCGACAGACCTGTCCCGAGCACCAAGCGCTGTCGCCCCGTGGCAGGCGACGAGGAATACGGCCGGACGAGTACTTGGAGGCGAGCCTCATGAAGGTGGACCAGTGACCGCGAGAGAGGGAAGACCGGCAGGCGTACGGCCCGGCTCCTCCAGCCCCCAGAATTCCGCCGGACCTGATGCCTGGCGTCTCCTCAAAACTGCCCGGGAGCTGACCGAGCCGGAACTCCGCAAAGCGGTGGACCGCCTCGCCGAACCGGCCCGCTCGGTCGCCGGCTACCACTTCGGCTGGTCGGACGAGCGCGGCCGGCCGGCGAACGGGGCGGGTGGCAAGGGCGTACGCGCGGCCCTGGTACTGGCCGCGGCGCAGGCCCTCGGGGCGGCGGCCGAGGAGGCGGTGGCACCCGCCGCGGTGGTGGAACTCGTCCACAACTTCTCGGTCGTGCACGACGACCTCATGGACGGCGACCCCGTGCGCCGGGGCCGCCGTACGGCGTGGTCGCTGTTCGGCACCACACAGGCGATCCTGGCGGGCGACGCCCTCCTGGCCGTCGCCGTCGACACCCTCGCGCACCGTTTTCCCCAGCGGTGCCCCGAGGCCGTACAGGAGCTCTCCGGGGCCCTGCTCGCACTGGTCGCCGGCCAGGGCGCCGACCTCGTCTTCGAGGACCGGGCGGACGTGGGGCTGGACGAGTGCCTGGACATGGCGGCCGGCAAGACGGCGTCCCTGCTCGCCGCCTCCTGCGCGCTCGGCGCCCTCGCGGCTGGCGCCGGGGCGGAACAGGTGGACGCCCTGCGGGAGTTCGGCCGCCACCTCGGCCTCGCCTTCCAGCTCGTCGACGATCTGCTGGGTATCTGGGGCGACACCGCCGTCACCGGAAAGCCGGTCGGTTCGGACCTCCGGGCACGGAAGAAGAGCCTGCCCGTCGTCGCAGCCCTGCGCAGCGCCACCCCGGCCGGCGACCGGCTCGCCGGGCTCTACCACCGTACGGAGCCCCTGGACGACGCCGAGATCCGTACGGCCACCCGGCTGATCGAGGAGGCCGGTGGCAGGCGCTGGGCACAGGAGGAGGCCAAACGGCAGCGGACCGCGGCGCTCGGCCGACTGGCCGCCACCGAGGTCACTCCCTACGGCAGCCGCGCCCTCACCGCGCTCGCCGGACTGGTCACCCGCCGGGACCTCTGACCTCGCGCGGGGAGGTTGTTCACAGCCAGTCCCGCCGTTTGAAGATGAGGTACAGACTGGTGCAGACGACCGCCATCAGCACGATCGCGAAGGGGTAGCCGAATGCCCAGTGCAGCTCCGGCATCTGGTCGAAGTTCATGCCGTAGATGGTCCCGACCAGGGTGGGGGCGAAGAGGATCGCCGCCCAGGAGGAGATCTTCTTCACCTCCTCGTTCTGCTCGAAGCCGGCCTCGGCCAGCGCGCGCATCTCGGCGTTCTGCTGCTGGTTCACCAGGGTCGCGTTGACGGTGAGAATGTCCTGCAGGGCCTGCCGGAAGCTGTCCACACGGTCCGTGATGTGCAGGACGTGATCGGCCACATCGCGCAGATAGCGGCGCAGTTCCTCGTCGATGGCGTATTTCTCGAAGCCCGCTGTCAGGCCCTCCAGGATGCTGTTCAGCGGGCGGGTGGCGCGCTGGAACTCCACGACCTCGCGGGAGAGTTCATAGATGCGCCGGGAGACCCGGGGGTCGCCGCCGAAGACCTCGGTCTCGATCTCGTCGATGTCGTTCTGGACGCCGTCGACGACCGGCGCGTAGTCGTCGACGACCTCGTCGAGGATCGCGTAGAGCACGGCCTCGGGGCCGCGTTTGAGGAGTTCGGGGGTGTCCTCCATGCGCCGGCGGACGGCCGAGAGGTCGGGGGCGCCGCCGTGCCGCACGGTGATCACGAAGTCGCGGCCGACGAAGACGTGCAACTCGCCGAAGTCGACCTCCTCGGCGTCGTCGAGGTAGCGCGCGGCCCGCAGTACGACGAAGAGCGTGCCGCCGTAGCGCTCCAGCTTGGGCCGCTGGTGTGCCTCCAGGGCGTCTTCGATGGCGAGCGGGTGGAGGTCGAACTCCGAGGCCAGGGTGACGAGTTCGGCGGGGGTGGGGCGGTGCAGGCCGATCCAGGCGAGGGTGCCGGAGGCGGCGCGCTGCTGGCGGAAGGCGTCGGCGAGCGTGTCATGGGTGCTGACGCGGTGTCCCTCGCGGTAGAGGGCGGCGGTGATGACGCTGCTGCCGTTCCCGGCCGGCGGCTCCGGCGTGGCGGAGGCGTCCGTGGTCTCGGCGGGCGGGGGTCCGGCAGGCCGCTTCTTCGCGGGTTTGCGCAGGCCACGCAGGCCACGTGGCCGACGGCCGGGAGGCTCGGAGCTCACTGCGGAACGGACCTCCGTCACAAGCGGGGATGAAGAGGCACACAGAATCTCGACGCAGGATATCTGCCGAGGATGTCAGCACAGGTCAGCGGCCATGGTGCAGGATGGAAGCGGACGTGACGCGGCGTGTGTCGCGTCCGCCGGGCTTTGTATGTTTATCTCTAGAATCGTGCGATGCAGATACCGCAGACAGCGCGCGCTCCCCTGGGTGAGGTGATTCGGTGAACGGCCCCGATGCCACCGACGAGCAGTGGGAAGGGCTTGCCGAGGTCGTCCCGCTCCGCAGCAGCAGCGAATGGCCTTCCTGGCCCGACCACCGTGCCCTCCCCGAGGAGGAGCCGGCGGAGCAGATGCGGCGGTTCATCGTCATCCGCGTCCAGACCTTCGCGGACGCCCGCGAGGTCGCCGAGTACCTCATGGCGCAGATCCCCGTGCTGCTGGACCTCAGCAGCGCCGACTCCGATGTCGCCAAGCGCATCCTGGACTTCTCCAGCGGAGTCGTCTTCGGGCTCGGCAGCGGGATGCACCGCGTCGACACCAATGTCTTCCTGCTGGCCCCTGTGGGCACCGAGGTCGCGGAGACGGCACTGGGCGGCGTCCCCCGTTCGTAGGAAGAGCTGTTGGGCGTAACGGTTCTCCGGTCGGGGCGCTGCATAGCGTCCCGGCATGAATACCGACAACGTCCGGCCCGCGGTCACCGAATTACGGCTGTCCGCCTTCAAGATCCATCGTGGCGTCACCCTCCCGCTCACCCGGCTGACACTGCTGAGTGGCGAGAGCGGAAGCGGCAAGTCCAGTGCGCTGCAGGCGTACGAGATCCTCGCCCGGCTCGGCAGCGGGGAGTCGCTCGCCCGCGCCGTGCGGGAGGTGGCGGGCAGCCCGGCGGCGTGTGTGCCTGCGGGTGCGCGCCCCGACGAACAGGGGCGGCGGGGCTTTCGTATCGGCTGCACGGTCGACGGTCCGGCCGGTCCCGTCAGCCTCGACCTCGCCGTGCAGGCCGAGCCCGAACTCCGCATCGTCGGCGAGCGGTTGACCGGCGGCGGCGAGACCCTGCTGACCACCGCGCTCACCGACCCGGACCGCCCCACCGTCCAGGCGGCCTGGCACACCGCGGGTGCGACCCCGGTGACCCGCGCCCCGCTGCCCGACGACCGGCTCGGGACCTCACTGCTGCCGCTGCGCGTCGCCGGCAAGACGGCGGGCCAGCGGCTGGTGCTCGCCGCGGCCGAACAGGTCGTGGTGGCGCTGCGGTCGGCGTTCGTGTGCGACCCGCGGCCGGAGATCATGCGGGGAACGGGCACGGACGGGCCGGGGCGAACCGGGCCGGGCGGTGGACACGGTGCGGACGGTGCCGAGGGGGCGGGCCGCGGCGCCGGAGCGCGGCGGAGTGGCCGGGAAGCGGGCTCGCGCGGCGGGCCGGGGAAGCCGGCCGGGGCCGCCGGGGCCCGGGAGACACGGAAGCGCAAGGGGAACGGCGGCGGTGACGCGGGCGGCTGGGTCCGCGAGGCGGAGGGGGCGCGCGGCGAGGGACGGCTGCGGTCGTGCTGCGACAACCTGCCCGCGGTGCTGGAGCGTACGAGCCAGGAGTGCACGCGGCGGCACGCGGTGCTGGTCGCGGCGGTACGGGAGGCCTGTGCCGGGCCCGTCGAGGGGCTGCGCGCGGTGCCGCGGCAGGCGAGCGGCGGGGGAGCGGAGACCGTCGCCGCTGTGGTGGCCGGGCCGGTCGGCTCACCGGGGGCGCGGGCCGGGGCGGCGGTGCGCGCCGTCCTCGACCGGGGAGAGCTGGGTGAGCTGCCCGTCGAGCAGCTCGGCGACGGCGAGCTGCGGTTTCTCGCGCTGGCGCTGGTGCTGCTCACCGGGCCGGACGTGCTGGCCATGGACCCGGTCGGGGAGGTCCCGTCCGCGCATCAGCAGATGACGGTGGTGGCGGACGGCATGGACCGCTGTATGGACCCCAGGCAGGCGCGCGAGCTGGTGTCGCTCGCCCTGCGGATGACCGAGCGCGGGCATGTGCGGCTGCTGGGGACGGTGCGGGACCCCTCGGCCGCCGAAGGGCTGCCCGGCGTACAGGTGCTACACCTAGGGGTATGAGCGAGGATCTTCATGCGCTGCAGCGACGCCTGGCCGAGTTCGCGGCCGCGCGGGACTGGCAGCAGTACCACACGCCCAAGAACCTGGCCGCGGCGCTCAGTGTCGAGGCAGCCGAACTCGTCGAGATCTTCCAGTGGTTGACGCCGGAGGAGTCGGCGAAGGTCATGGCGAACCCGGGGAAGGCCGCCCGAGTCGAGGACGAGGTCGCCGACGTGCTGGCGTATCTGCTGCAGTTCTGCGAGGCGCTGGGGATCGACGCACTGACGGCGCTCGCCGCGAAGATCGAGCGCAATGAGACGCGGTTCCCGGCAGTCCGCTCGGCCCGGCCGGACCGGCCGCGGGAGGGCGAGGAATAGGGAACGGGCGCGGGCGGAGGGCGCCAGGGGATAGGGGGCAGGGGCGGGGCCGGCGGGGTGTGCGTGCCGGTCCCGCCCCTGTCGTTGCGGTTCGCGGTGCTCGGCGGACCGTGCGGCTGGCCTTCGCCGGGCTCGGCTTTCCCCCCCCGGCTCGGCTTCGCTCCGGCTCGGCTTCGCTCCGGCTCGGCTTCGCCCGGCTCGTTCGGCGTGGGCGACTCGTACTTCACCGGCGCCGCTTCGGGGGTTTCACGTGGCATGTGCCCGTCGTGTGAGGCGTGGGGGTGCTGGGACGGGAGGGGAGGGAGCGGGGCCGTAGCCGTGGCTTGTCACTCTCCGGAGTGGTGGATCTTTCCACACCGCCTTGCTTGTCCACAGATTTGCGAATTCCCCTGGCTTTTTTGGGTGTTCACCTTCACTCTGGGTAGTGAGAAGGGTGCAGGGTGCATGCGAATGGAGAGGAAAGGAGGGAGCGAATGGACGCGGTGCGGATCATCGCGGCAAGCCGGCGCGGTCTGGCGGAGGCGAACACGGTGCAGGGAGTGATCGTCGAGGCATGGCAGGCGCAGGCCCTGGCGGAGGCGGTCGGCAGCCATCTCGCGATATTCGGGCCGTACGAAGTGCGGTCCAGGGCCCAGGGGCTGGGCGACGCGGGCGGGCGGTTCAGCGGGGGACTGCTGTGCCCGGCGTCGGTCACCGGCGGGCTGCGGGCGGCTCAGCTGTCCGAAGTGCGCGATGCCAAGGCGGCGTTGACCGGCCTGTGCCGGCTGCTGAGAGAGGTGTGCGAGGCGCTGGTGGCCGTGGTGCTGCTGGCGGACGAGGACGGGATGTACTGGACGTGCGTCGAGGCGATGGACACGGTCGATGAGTCGAGAGACCGCGTGGCCGGAATACTGGAGAAGCTGGAGGTGCGCGACCGGAATCCCGCCTGAGCGGAACCCCGCCGAACCGACCGCGGCCACGCGGCTTCCACGCCCCGAGCGGTAACGCACCGACCGCGGGCCGAGAGCGCTCGTGCCCAGCACCCCGACACCCGCGAAACCCCGGACACCCCGACGGCACGGCCGAGCCGTCGCGGACGCCGCTGTCGCGGACGCCCCTGGGGATGCCACTGCTGATCCACCCTGCCCCGCACGACCTGACGGCCCAGCGCGCGCCGCGCGCCCCTGCCCCGCCTATGGCCCTGGCTGTCCACCCTCTGCACTGCCTCGGCCCGCACGCCGCTCATGCCACCTGCGCCCCATCGCATCTCTATGCGGCCCCCACCAACACCACCGTCAACGGCCATCACCAACTACGCCCCGCATGCCGCCCCAGCTCCCGCCCGCCGCAAGCCCGAACGGCCCACCCAAAACACCCCGACTACCCCGACCACCCCGCCCGCCCCGATGCTCAGCCCCGCATACGCACCCCCACCGACAGCCCGCTGAACTGCGCCGCTCTCCGGCGGTTGGGGGGTCGTCCGGAGTGCAGGATGGAGGTATGGACCTACGAATCTTCACCGAGCCCCAGCAGGGGGCGTCCTACGAGACTCTGCTGAAGGTCGCCAAGGCCACCGAGGATCTTGGATTCGACGCGTTCTTCCGGTCGGACCACTATCTGCGGATGGGGCAGGCCGACGGGCTGCCGGGCCCGACCGATGCCTGGATCACGCTGGCCGGCCTCGCGCGGGAGACCCGGCGCATCCGTCTCGGGACGCTGATGACGGCAGGCACCTTCCGGCTGCCGGGTGTGCTGGCCATCCAGGTGGCCCAGGTCGACCAGATGTCCGGTGGCCGGGTCGAACTGGGCCTCGGGGCGGGCTGGTTCGAGGAGGAGCACAAGGCGTACGGCATTCCGTTCCCCAAGGAGAAGTTCGCGCGGCTGGAGGAGCAGCTGGCGATCGTCACCGGCCTCTGGGCCACCGGCACAGGAGAGGAGTTCAGCTACGACGGGACCTACTACCGGCTGGAGAATTCGCCCGCGCTTCCCAAGCCCGCCCAGGGCAAGGTGCCGGTGCTGGTCGGCGGACACGGTGCGACGCGTACGCCACGGCTGGCGGCGCAGTACGCCGATGAGTTCAACATCCCCTTCGCCTCGCTCGAAGACAGTGAGCGCCAGTTCGGACGGGTGCGGGCGGCCGCCGAGGCCGCCGGGCGGAAGGGCGACGAGCTGGTGTACTCCAACGCCCTGGTGGTCTGCGTGGGGAGGAACGACGCCGAGGTGGCGCGACGGGCCGCGGCCATCGGGCGCGACGTGGATGAACTGAAGGCCAACGGCCTGGCGGGCTCGCCCGCCGAGGTGGTCGACAAGATCGGCCGCTATGCCGCGATCGGCGCGTCCCGTGTCTACCTGCAGATGCTGGACCTGGACGATCTGGACCACCTTGAGCTGATCTCGGCGCAGGTGCAGTCGCAGATGGGCTGAGGCCGGCGGCGCTGCCGGAAATCCGGTGGGGATCGGGCGGCCGTGCGGCAATACTCGGACGCGTGTTCCTGACGATAACCACCACCGGCAGCGCCGAACGTCCCGCGACCGACCTCGGATTCCTGCTGCACAAGCATCCCGACAAGGCGCAGCAGTTCTCGACGTCGCACGGCACCGCGCATGTCCTCTACCCGGAGGCCGACGCGCAACGGTGTACGGCCGCGCTGCTGCTGGAGGTCGACCCGATCGCCCTCGTCCGCCGCAGCCGCGGCAAGGGCCGTGGCGGCACTCCGGATTCGGCGCTCGGGCAGTATGTGAACGACCGGCCGTACGCGGCCTCCTCGCTGCTGGCGGTGGCGCTGCGGAGCGTCTTCGCGAGCGCGATGAAGGGGCAGTGCACGGCCCGCCCCGAGCTGGTGGAGCGGGCGATGCCGCTGCGTATCGAGGTGCCGGTGCTGCCCGCCCGGGGCGGCCCGGAGCTGGTGGAGAAGCTGTTCCGGCCGCTGGGCTGGACGGTGCGGGCCGAGTCGGTGGCGCTGGACGCGACGTTCCCGGAGTGGGGCGACTCGCGCTACGTCCGGCTCGTCCTGGAAGGGGAGCGGTCGGTCGCCGAGGCGCTGCGGCATCTGTATGTGCTGCTGCCGGTGCTGGATGACGCCAAGCACTACTGGGTCGCGCCCGATGAGGTCGACAAGCTGCTGCGGGCGGGCGAGGGCTGGCTGGAGGGCCACCCGGAGCAGCGGGTGATCGTCGGCCGCTATCTCGCGCGGCGCTGGTCGCTGACCCGCCGGGCCATGGAGCGGCTGGAGTTGGAACGGCTCGCCGAGTCGGACGACGTGGCCGCCGAGGAGCTGGACAACGCGGTGGACGAGGAGGCGGACACCGAGGAGCGGCCGGTGCCGCTCGCCGAGCGGCGGCGGGAGGCGATCCTCGCGGCGCTGCGCTCGGCAGGGGCGGCGCGGGTGCTCGACCTGGGCTGCGGGCAGGGCCAGTTGATCGGTGCGCTGCTCAAGGAGGGGCGGTTCACCGAGGTCGTCGGCGTGGATGTGTCGATGCGGGCGCTGCACGAGGCGCGGCGCAGGCTGCGGCTGGACCGGATGCCCGAGCGCCAGGCGGACCGCGTACGGCTCGTCCAGGGATCGCTGGCATACACCGACAGCCGGCTGACGGGGTATGACGCGGCGGTGCTCAGCGAGGTCGTCGAGCATGTCGATCCGGTGCGGCTGCCGGCGCTGGAGTACGCGGTGTTCGGGTCGGCCAGGCCGCGCACGGTCGTGGTGACGACACCGAACGTCGAGTACAACGTGCGCTGGGAGTCGCTGCCGGCCGGCCAGGTGCGGCATGCGGACCACCGCTTCGAGTGGACCCGGGAGGAGTTCCGGCAGTGGGCGCGCGCGGTGGCCGCCCGGCACGGCTACGAGGTGGACTTCGGCCCGGTGGGCCCGGACGACCCCGAGGTCGGCCCGCCCACCCAGCTCGCGCACTTCCGCAGGCTCGGCGACGAGAGCGGTGGTCCCCGGGACGGCGGCCGGGGAAGCGGGGAAACCGGAGAGGACAACAGCGCGGCGGACAGCGGCGCTTCGAGGAGCGGGAAGGAGGCCGTGGCATGACGGACGACGACCGTACGGAGAACGGCCGGAGGAGCCGGCAGGCGCAGCAGGACCGGCCGGAGGGCGGTGCCCGTCAGGAGGACGGGGAGCGGTCCGTGGCCGGGCCGGCCGCGCGTACCCTCGCCGTGCCCGATCTCTCGCTCGTGGTGCTGATCGGCGCCACCGGCTCCGGCAAGTCCACCTTCGCCGCCCGGCACTTCCGGCCGACCGAGGTGCTCTCCTCCGACGTCTGCCGCGGGCTGGTCAGCGACGACGAGAACGACCAGAGCGCCAGCGGTGACGCCTTCGACGTCCTGCACTACATCGCGGGCAAACGGCTGGCCGCCGGGCGGCTGACGGTCGTGGACGCCACCAATGTGCAGTCCGAGGCGCGCACCCAGCTGGTGCGGCTGGCGCGGGAGCACGACGTCCTGCCGGTGGCGATCGTGCTGGACATGCCCGAGCAGGTCTGCGCCGCCCGCAACGCCGCGCGCGCCGACCGGGTCGGGCTGCCCCGCCGGGTCATCCAGCGCCACCAGCGTGAACTCCGCCGTTCCCTGCGCCACTTGGAGCGGGAGGGATTCCGCAAGGTGCATGTGCTGCGGGGCCCGGAGGAGGCGGAGGCCGCCGAGATCGTCACCGAGCGGCGGTTCAACGACCTGCGCCATCTCACCGGCCCGTTCGACATCGTCGGCGACATCCACGGCTGCCGTTCCGAGCTGGAGACCCTGCTCGGCAAGCTGGGCTACGCGCTGGTCCGCGACGAGCGCGGCCGGCCGGTGGACGCGGTGCACCCGGAGGGCCGTACGGCGGTCTTCGTCGGCGACCTCGTCGACCGCGGGCCGGACAGCCCCGGAGTGCTGCGGCTGGTGATGGGCATGGTCGGGGCCGGGCACGCGCTGTGCGTGCCGGGCAACCACGAGAACAAGCTCGGCCGCTACCTCAAGGGCCGCAAGGTCCAGCACACCCATGGGCTCGCCGAGACCGTGGAGCAGCTGGAGAAGGAGGACGCCGCGTTCCGCACCGAGGTCGGGGAGTTCCTCCGCGGCCTGGTCAGCCACTACGTCCTGGACGGCGGCGGTCTCGTGGTGTGCCACGCCGGGCTGCCGGAGAAGTACCACGGCCGGACGTCGGGACGGGTGCGCTCCTTCGCGCTGTACGGCGACACGACCGGTGAGACCGACGAGTTCGGCCTGCCGGTGCGCTACCCCTGGGCCGAGGACTACCGCGGCCGCGCCGCCGTCGTCTACGGCCACACCCCCACCCCGCGCGCCAACTGGCTCAACAACACCCTCTGCCTGGACACCGGCTGTGTCTTCGGCGGCGCGATGACCGCGCTGCGCTGGCCCGAGCGCGAGCTGGTGGACGTCCCGGCGGAGCGGGTCTGGTACGAGCCCACGAAGCCGCTCGCGACGGAGGCGCCCGGCGGGGCGGACGGCCGCCCGCTCGACCTGAACGATGTGACCGGGCGGCGGATCGTGGAGACCCGCTCCATGGGCCGGCTCGCCGTCAAGGAGGAGAACGCCGCGGCCGCGCTGGAGGTGATGAGCCGCTTCGCGATCGACCCGCGGCTGCTGCCGTACCTCCCGCCGACCATGGCGCCCTGCGCGACCTCGTCGGAGGAGGGGTATCTGGAGCACCCCGCGGAGGCGTTCGCCGGCTACCGGGCCGACGGGGTGCGGGAAGTGGTGTGCGAGGAGAAGCACATGGGGTCCCGCGCCGTGGCCCTGGTGTGCCGCGACGAGAGCGTGGCCGGGGAGCTCTTCGGCGTGCCGAAGGGGGTGTCGGGCGCCCTGTACACCCGTACGGGCCGGCCGTTCTTCGACGACCCGGAGGCGACCGAACGGATTCTGCGGCGGGTCAGGGACTGCGCCGAGGAGGCCGGTCTGTGGGACGGGCTGGAGACCGACTGGCTGCTGCTGGACGCCGAGCTGATGCCCTGGTCCCTGAAGGCGACGGGGCTGCTGCGCCGGCAGTACGCGGCGGTGGGCGCGGCGTCCGGGGCGGCGTTCCCCGGTGTGCTCGGCGCGCTGGAGGCGGCGGCCGCCCGCGGCGTCGAGGTGTCGCCGCTGCTCGACCGGCAGCGGGACCGGGCGGCGGACGCGGCCGCGTTCACGGAGGCGTACCGGCGCTACTGCTGGCGCGTGGGGGCGGGGACGGCGGACGGCGAGGGACCGCAGGAGCCGGACGGCGCCGGGCTCGGCGCGCTGGACGGCATCCGGCTCGCGCCGTTCCAGATCCTCGCGGTGCGGGGCCGCAGCCTCGCCGGGCTGCCGCACACCGACCAGCTCGCCCTGCTGGACCGGCTGATCGCGGCCGAGAGCGCGGTGGCGGCCCGGGACGGCGGCGCCCCGGACCGCCCGGGGCTGCTCGCCACGACCCGGCGGCTCCTCGTCGACACCGAGGACGAGTCCTCGGTCGCGGCCGGTGTCGCCTGGTGGCAGGAGCTGACCGCGGACGGCGGCGAGGGCATGGTGGTCAAGCCGGTGCAGCCGCTGCTCCGGCAGGCCGACGGGCGGCTCGTCCAGCCGGGCATCAAGTGCCGTGGCCGCGAGTACCTGCGGATCATCTACGGGCCGGAGTACACCCGCCCGGAGAACCTCCGGCGGCTGCGCGTCCGTCACCTGGGGCACAAGCGCTCGCTGGCCCTGCGGGAGTACGCGCTCGGCCTGGAGGCGCTCGACCGGATGGCGGACGGCGAACCGCTGTGGCGGGTCCACGAGGCGGTCTTCGCGGTGCTCGCGCTGGAGTCGGAGCCGGTGGACCCGCGGCTGTAGAACGGGCCGGGAGGGGAGGGACGTCCCTGGGGAGAGGACGGACCGTCGCTCCCCTCCCGGCCCCGGCCGTTCCGGCCGGACCGGACCAACATCGCCCGACTCCCTCCGCCGGGCCGTCCGAACGGCCAAGATGGGTGGATGGGATTCCAAGTCGACTCCGAGGCCGGGCGACTGCGCCGGGTCATCCTGCACCGCCCCGATCTGGAGCTGAAGCGGCTCACGCCCTCGAACAAGGACGCCTTGCTCTTCGACGACGTGCTGTGGGTGCGCCGGGCGCGGGCCGAGCACGACGGGTTCGCGGATGTGCTCCGGGACCGTGGCGTGGAAGTGCACCTCTTCGGGGACCTGCTCGCCGAGAGCCTCCAGATCCCCGAGGCCCGCCGGCTCGTCCTCGACCGGGTCTTCGACGAGAAGGAATACGGGCCGCTGGCGACCGATCATCTCCGGGCGGCCTTCGACGAGATGCCGGTGGCGGAGCTGGTCGAGGCGCTGGTCGGCGGCATGACCAAGCGGGAGTTCCTGGAGCGGCACGCCGAGCCGGTCTCGGTGCGCTTCCATGTGATGGACCTGGACGACTTCCTGCTGGGCCCGCTGCCCAACCACCTCTTCACCCGCGACACCTCCGCCTGGATCTACGACGGGGTGTCCATCAACTCGATGCGCTGGCCCGCCCGGCAGCGCGAGACCGTGCACTACGAGGCGATCTACCGCCACCATCCGCTCTTCCGCGACGCGGGCTTCCACGTCTGGTCCGAGGGGCAGGCGGACTTCCCCTCGACGATCGAGGGCGGTGACGTCCTGGTGATGGGCAGCGGCGCGGTCCTGATCGGGATGAGCGAGCGGACCACGCCACAGGCCGTCGAGCTGCTGGCACGGGGGCTGTTCGCGGCGGGTTCGGCGCGCACCATCGTGGCGCTCGACATGCCCAAGCGCCGCGCGTTCATGCACCTGGACACCGTCATGACGATGATCGACGGCGATACCTTCACCCAGTACGAGGGGCTGGGGATGCTCCGCTCGTACACCATCGAGCCGGGCTCGGGCGAGCAGGACCTCAAGGTCACCGACCATCCGCCGGAGCACATGCACCGCGCCATAGCGGCTTCGCTGGGCCTGTCGGACATCCGGGTGCTGACCGCGACCCAGGACGTGCACTCGGCGGAGCGTGAGCAGTGGGACGACGGCTGCAACGTGCTGGCGGTGGAGCCGGGCGTGGTGGTGGCGTACGAGCGGAACGTCACCACGAACACCTTCCTCCGCAAGCGCGGCATCGAGGTGATCACGATCCCGGGGAGCGAGCTGGGGCGCGGCCGCGGCGGGCCGCGCTGTATGAGCTGTCCGGTGGCGAGGGACGCGGTGTCCGGGGCAGCCTGAGCGTGACCGGTACTCCGCGGGGGACCGGGCACCGGCCCGTACGGCACCGAGCGGCCCGTATAGGGATACGAGTGTTCGTATATAATTCCAGGGTCCGAGTCCGTTCCGACCGCCGCGAAAGCAGGAGCCCACCCATGGCGATAGACCTCACGGGCCGCCACTTCCTCAAGGAGCTGGACTTCAGCGCCGAGGAGTTCCGCCGACTGATCGACCTGGCGGCCGAGCTGAAAGCGGCCAAGCGGGCCGGCACCGAGGTCCCCCGCCTCCAGGGCAGGAACATCGCCCTGATCTTCGAGAAGACCTCGACCCGGACCCGTTGCTCCTTCGAGGTCGCGGCCGCGGACCAGGGTGCCTCCACCACCTACCTCGACCCGTCCGGCTCGCAGATCGGGCACAAGGAGTCGGTGAAGGACACCGCCCGGGTCCTGGGCCGGATGTTCGACGGCATCGAGTTCCGCGGCAGCCGCCAGTCCGACGTCGAGGAGCTGGCCGCGTACGCCGGGGTGCCGGTCTTCAACGGGCTGACCGACGACTGGCACCCGACCCAGATGCTCGCCGACGTCCTGACCATGGTCGAGCACGGCGGGGGCCGCCCCCTGGCGGAGACCGCCTTCGCCTACCTCGGCGACGCCCGCAACAACATGGGCAACTCCTACCTCGTCACCGGCGCCCTGCTCGGTATGGACGTACGGATCGTGGCCCCCCGGCAGCTGTGGCCCGAGGAGGCGGTGGTCGCCGAGGCGCGGCGGCTGGCGGAGACCAGCGGGGCCCGCGTCACGCTCACCGAGGACGTGGCCGAGGGCGTGCGCGGTGCGGACTTCGTGACGACCGACGTCTGGGTCTCCATGGGGGAGCCCAAGGAGGTCTGGGACGAGCGGATCGCGCTGCTCGCGCCGTACGCCGTCACGATGGACGTGCTGCGCGCCACCGGCAAGCCGGAGGTGAGGTTCTTGCACTGCCTGCCCGCGTACCACGACCTGGGTACGGCGGTCGGCCGGGAGATCCACGCCCGGCACGGACTCTCGTCACTGGAGGTCACCGACGAGGTCTTCGAGTCCGCGCACTCCGTCGTCTTCGACGAGGCGGAGAACCGGATGCACACGATCAAGGCGGTGCTGGTCGCGACGCTGGGCCGCTAGAGGCGTCCGCCGCCGGGCGGACGGAACGGGCAGCGCACAGCCCTGTGTGCGGCCGGGCGATCATTCGGCGCCGGCGGTTACCATCGAGCGCTCGCGGGGTTCGGACCCACCGGTCCGGACCCCGCTCCGTGCGTGGCCCACCCCCGCCGCGCGCACCGCACCACCAGAGAGAGAACCACCGTGCGCCCGCCCGCCCGCCGTCCGTCCGGACTGCGTATCAAGTCGCCCGACCTCCTCGTCGCCGAATCCGGCGCGGACCTCGAAGGCAACGGCCTCCGGCGCAGCATGGGGCTCTTCCAGCTCATCTGCTTCGGCGTCGGCGCCATCGTCGGCACCGGCATCTTCGTCGGCCTGTCCGACACCGTCGCCGAGGCCGGCCCCGCCGTCCTCGTCTCCTTCGCGCTGGCGGCCGTCACCTGCGTCTTCACCGCCTTCTCCTTCGCGGAACTGGGCGGCGCGATACCGGTGTCCGGCAGCGCCTACTCGTACGCCTACGCCACCCTCGGCGAGCGCATCGCCTTCCTCGTCGGCTGGTGCCTGCTGCTCGAATACGGCATCTCGGTCTCGGCGGTCGCCGTCGGCTGGGGCCAGTACCTCAACGAGCTGCTCGGCAGCCTGATCGGCTGGCAGCTGCCCGCCGCACTCTCCCAGCCGCCCGGCGACGGCGGGATCATCAACATCCCGGCCGTCGTCGTCATGGTGCTCGCCGCGCTGCTGCTGGTCCGCGGCATCCGGGAGAGCGCCCGCGCGACCGCCGCGATGGCCGTGCTGAAGCTCGCGATCCTGGTGCTGTTCTGCGTGATCGGCCTCAGCGCATTCCAGGCCGGCAACCTGACGCCGTTCGCCTCGGAGGGTGTCGCCGGCATCACCTCGGGCGCCTCGCTCGCGTTCTTCTCCTACATCGGCTTCGACGCGATCACCACGGCCGGTGAGGAGGTCAGGGACCCGCGGCGGAACATCCCCCTCGCGATCATGGTGTCCCTCGGCGTGGTCACCGTCCTGTACTGCCTGGTCGCGGTCTCCGCCATCGGCGCGCTCTCCGCCGACCAGGTCGCCGGCCGGCCCGCCGCGCTGTCGCTGATCGTCAACCACGTCACCCACTCGGCGCTCGGCGGCGGGGTCATCGCGTTCGGTGCCGTCGTCGCCATCGCCTCGGTGGTCCTCGCGGTCCTGTACGGCCAGACCCGCATCCTGATGTCGATGTCCCGCGACGGACTGGTCCCGCGGATCTTCGAGCGGGTCTCGCCCCGGACGTCCACCCCCGCCGCCAACACCTGGATCGTCACGGCCGTCTTCGCCGTGCCGGCCGCGGTCGTCCCCCTGGACGCGGTGATGAACCTGTCCACCATCGGGACACTGGCCGTGATGGCCGTGGTCAACCTGAGCGTGCTGCTGCTCCGCCGCACCCACCCCGGCCTGTCGCGCCGCTTCCGCGTCCCGCTCTTCCCGGTCAGCCCGGTGCTCGGCATCGGCTTCTGCCTCTACCTGATGTACGGCACCGGCCCGGCGACCTGGCTGCAGTTCGCCGGGTTCCTGGTGGCCGGTGCGCTGGTCTACGCGTGCTACGGCCGCCGTCACTCGCGGCTCGGCGCGACGCCCCGGCCTCCGGTGAACGAGGCCGACACGGCCGAGGGCGAAACGACCACCGCGCCCGGCGTCAGCGTCGGCGCGGGCGCCGCAGCTCGGGAAGGGTGAACCAGACCGCCTTGCCACGCGGCGTCGGCCGGCACCCGGAGGCCGCACTGAGGGCCCGGATCAGCAGCAGCCCCCGTCCGTCGTGCTCACCGCAGCCGGGGGCGGCGGGGGACGGGGTGTCGAGGTCGGCCTCGGCGTCGGTGTCGTCCGTGGCGTGAGCCCCGTCGGCGGTGTCCGGGTCGTGGCCGGCGAGGGCGGCGGGACCGGGGCCCTCGTGGCCGTCGGCGCCCTCGCCCCTGTCGGCCGCCTCTTGCCCGTTGGCCTCCTCCGAGCCGCCCCGGTCGGCCCCGCCACCGTCCTCGTCGTGCCTGTCCTCCGGCCCGTGCGCGCTCTCCGCCCCGCGCCCGCCGTCCGGGGCGTCCCCGTCCCCCTTGCCGCCGTCCGGCTCGTCCCCGGATCGCCCCTCCCGCCCGGGGGCCTCCGCGCGCTGTGCCGGTACGTGGCTGTCGGCCGGGCCGGGTCCGTCGGCCGTGAAGACCGGTGGGAGAGCGGCCGGTGCCGTCGCCGTCACCGGGGTGCCCGGTTCCGTGAGCGGGAGCGGATCGCCGAGGCCCTCGACGAGCGAGGGGTTGTCGTCGTGCACCTCGATGCGGCAGCCCGCCGGCCGCAGCTCCACCACCAGCTCGATGGGGCCGGCCCCGTGCGTGTGCTTGAGGACGTTGGTGACCAGTTCGGCGGTCAGCAGTTGTGCGGTGGTCCGGTCGGCCGTCGCCCGGAGGTCCTGCATGGCGGTGCGGACCATGGCACGGGCGATGGGGACGGCGGTCACGCCGCGCGGCAGCGTGATGTGCCAGGTCGCGGGGGTGTGCGGTTCCAGCATGTGCGGTTCGTCCGTTCACGAAAGGCCGGGTCGGCGGCCCGAGACGGGATCGGATGACTCCACCGTAGGGAGCGCGCGGGCGGGGAATCAGGGGCGGGCGACCGGAGCGGGCATGACCTAGGTCATGCGGCGCCAGGACCTTCGGCAGGTGCATCCGTACGGCTCCGGCGGGCCGCGGGGCGCCGTCGTCCGGCTGCCTCGTATCGCGTTCTCATGACGACGGTCATGAAGGGGTGATAACTTCGAGGAGCATCCGGAACAGCATCCACCGGCCGACCGGCCAAAGGGGGCAGACGGCCCGATGAGCCCGTTCGCAGGATCAGCCCGCGGTACCGACACCTGGCAGCACCTCCACGTGACGAGGCAGGACGGGGTCGCCACCGTCACCCTGGCCCGTCCGGACAAGCTCAACGCGCTCACCTTCGAGGCCTACGCCGACCTCCGCGACCTGCTCGCCGAGCTGTCCAGGGAGCGTGCGGTACGCGCCCTGGTGCTCGCCGGAGAGGGGCGGGGCTTCTGCTCCGGCGGCGACGTCGAAGAGATCATCGGCGCCACCCTGGGCATGGACACCGCACAGCTGCTGGACTTCAACCGGATGACCGGGCAGGTCGTCCGGGCGGTGCGGGAGTGCCCGTTCCCGGTGATCGCGGCGGTGCACGGGGTCGCGGCGGGGGCGGGCGCGGTGCTCGCGCTGGCCGCGGACTTCCGGGTCGCCGACCCGTCCGCCCGGTTCGCCTTCCTCTTCACCCGGGTCGGACTGTCCGGCGGTGACATGGGCGCGGCCTATCTGCTGCCCCGCGTCATCGGCCTCGGGCACGCCACCCGGCTGCTGATGCTCGGTGACACCGTCCGCGCGCCGGAGGCCGAACGGCTCGGTCTGATCAGCGAGTTGGCGGAGGAGGGCCGGGCCGACGAGGCGGCCGCCGCACTCGCCCGGCGGCTCGCCGAGGGGCCCGCGCTGGCGCACGCCCAGACCAAGGCCCTGCTCACCGCCGAGCTCGACATGCCGCTGGCCGCCGCCGTGGAGATGGACGCCGCCACCCAGGCGCTGCTGATGAACAGCGACGACTACGCGGAGTTCCACGCCGCCTTCACCGAGAAGCGGGCCCCCAAGTGGCAGGGGAAATAGCCATGCGGGTCGCCGTCATCGGCGGCGGGCCGGGCGGGCTCTACGCCGCCGCCCTGCTCAAGCGCCTCGACCCCGCCCGCGAGATCACCGTATGGGAGCGCAACGCGCCCGATGACACCTTCGGCTTCGGCGTCGTGCTCTCCGACGAGACCCTCGGCGGCATCGAGCACGCCGACCCGGAGGTCTACCGCGCCCTCCAGGCGGAGTTCGTCCGCTGGGACGACATCGACATCGTCCACCGGGGCCGCACCCTGACCTCCGGCGGGCACGGGTTCGCCGCCCTCGGCCGGCGCCGGCTGCTGGCCGTGCTCCACCAGCGCTGCCGCGACCTCGGCATCGAGCTGCGCTTTCGCACCGAGGCCCCGCCCGCCGCCGAACTCGCGCGCACCCACGACCTGGTGATCGCCGCCGACGGCGTGCACAGCGCGACCCGCACCGCACACGCCGACGCCTTCCGCCCGCGGCTGACCACCCACCGCTGCCGCTACATCTGGCTCGCCGCCGACTTCGCCTTCGACGCCTTCCGCTTCGAGATCGCGGAGACCGAGCACGGCGTCGTACAGCTCCACGCCTACCCCTTCGCCCGCCCGGAGCCCGGTGACGATCCCGGGGCACCGTCCGCCGGTCCCGAGGGCTCCGCCGGCGCCAGCACGGTCATCGTCGAGATGCGCGAGGAGGTCTGGCGGTCGGCCGGACTCGACCGCTGCGATGAGCGCGAGTCGGCCGACTGGTGCGCCAAGGTCTTCACCGAGGCCCTGGGTGGCCGGTCGCTGCGCGCCAACAACTCCGGCTGGACCGCCTTCCGCACGGTCGTCAACGACCGCTGGTCGCACGGCAACACCGTGCTGCTCGGCGATGCCGCGCACACCGCGCACTTCTCCATCGGCTCCGGCACCAAGCTCGCCGTCGAGGATGCCCTGGCGCTGGCGGCCTGCCTCCAGGAACAGCCCGACACCGCCACCGCCCTGGCCGCGTACGAGGAGGAGCGCCGCCCCGTCGTCGCCTCCACCCAGCGCGCCGCCCGCGCCAGCCTCGCCTGGTTCGAGGAGCTGGCCACCTACCTCGACCAGCCGCCGCACCAGTTCGCCTTCAACCTCCTCACCCGCAGCCGCCGGGTCACCCACGACAACCTGCGGCTGCGCGACGCCGGATTCGTCACGGCCGTCGAGGACGAGGCGGGCACCCCGCCCGGCACACCCCCCATGTTCCTGCCGTTCCGGCTGGGGGACCTGACGCTGCGCAACCGCGTCGTGGTCTCCCCGATGGACATGTACTCGTCCGCGGACGGCAACGGCACCCCCGGCGACTTCCACCTCGTCCACCTCGGCGCCCGCGCGCTGGGCGGCGCCGGGCTGGTGCTGACGGAGATGGTGTGCGTCAGCCCCGAGGGGCGGATCACCCCCGGCTGTACGGGGCTGTACGCGCCGGAGCACGAGACGGCCTGGCGCCGGGTCACCGACTTCGTGCACACCTCCGCCCCCGGCACCGCCATCGGCGTCCAGCTCGGCCACTCCGGCCGCAAGGGCTCGACGCGGCTGATGTGGGACGGCATCGACCAGCCCCTCCCGCACGGCAACTGGCCCCTCGTGGCGCCCTCCGCACTGCCCTACCGCCCCGGCGTCAACCAGACCCCGCACGCCCTCGCCGAGCCCGAACTCGCCCTCGTCCGCGACCAGTTCGTCCGTGCCGCCCGGTCCGCCGCCCGTGCCGGCTTCGATCTGCTCGAACTCCACTGCGCCCACGGCTATCTGCTCTCCGGGTTCCTCTCCCCGCTCACCAACCACCGCACCGACGCCTACGGCGGCGACCTCACCGGCCGGCTGCGCTTCCCCCTGGAGGTCTTCGACGCGGTCCGCGCCGTCTGGCCGGCCGGGCGCCCGATGACGGTCCGGATCTCCGCGACCGACTGGGCGGACGGCGGCACCACCGCGGCGGACGCGGTGGCGATCGCCCGGGCCTTCGCCGAACACGGCGCCGACGCCATCGACGTGTCCACCGGGCAGGTCGTGCCGGATGAGCAACCCGACTTCGGCCGCTCCTACCAGACCCCGTTCGCCGACCGCATCCGCAACACCCTCGGGGTACCCGTCATCGCGGTCGGCGCCATCTCCTCCTGGGACGACGTCAACTCCCTGGTGCTGGCCGGGCGTGCGGACCTGTGCGCGCTGGCCCGGCCGCATCTGTACGACCCGCACTGGACGCTGCACGCCGCCGCGGAGCAGGAGTACGCGGGCCCCGGCGCGCCCTGGCCGCTGCCCTACCAGGCCGGCAGCCGCACCCCGCCCACCGGGCGCACCGACGCGCCGAAGCCCCGCCTCACGCTGCGGTGACGGGGAGGCAGAGCAGCGGGGCGGGGCCGTGAGGGGGCCGGTCCGGCGGGACACCGGCGGCGGGGAGAGCGGTCAGGCGGGAGGGCCGGTGCGGCGACCGCTCAGGGCGTCGGCACGCTGGTGATCTGCGCCGCGACGACCGGCCGGCCGTGCTGTTCGACGGTGACCTCGACCTGCCGGCGGTCGTCGTCGCCCCGGCCGGTGGTCCGCGCCTGGACCCAGGACGGCGCGTCGAGTTCGGCGTAGCGCGAGAAGGAGCAGTCCAGCGAGACCGGGAGCGTGACGCCGGGCGTGGCGGCCTGCGCGGCCTGCCGGGCGGCCTCGACCATCAGCATGCCGGGGGCGTGGTCCACGGGGTGGTCGAAGAGGACCGGGTGCGAGGTGTCCACCCGCAGTTGCCAGCGGTCGGGGCGGTCGGTGGGGGAGAGCACCACATCGCGGTCGTGTTCCCGGGCGACCAGCCGCGGGCTCACGGCCTCGGGCAGCGGCAGCGCCCGGGAGTTGGCGAGCGCCAGATCGCTGTACTCGCCGCGCAGCCGGCGGTAGACGGCCGGACTGTGACAGGAGTAGTCGAGCGTCGCGGAGGCCAGTTCGGCGCCGTCACACACGATCCGGAACTCCTGGAGGGCGCTCACCAGCCGCTTGCCGCGGAAGACCATGTCGTGGTCGGTGATGTGCAGCGCGACCTCGGCGGGCCGCTGGGCGGTGCGCAGCGCCTGCGGCGCGAGGTCGTAGCGGACCCGCTGCCAGATGATCGGGTGGTCGAGCGGCACCCGGTGCACGACGTGGCTCAGTAATATGCCGGTCTGCCGCACCGTCTCTATCAGCAGGATCGGGTCGTGCAGTCCGTGGAGCGGGCCGTAGAAGGTGTGGGCGCGCGGCCACTGGGCGCTGACCACCCAGGTGTCGGCCGCCGCGCCGCGCCGCCAGTTCGTGAGGAACACCTCCGACACCGCGGTGCGGTGGACGTACTCCCGCGGCACGGTCGTGGTGAGCGCCGACGGTCGGTTTGCGTCGTCGGCCCGGCCGTCGCTGTCGTGGTGCTGATCGCGTAAGTGCGGCGCGAGCGTAGCGCTGGCCATGGGAGGTTCCTTTCCGAGGTGCGGCTCTCGTGCCCTTGACGGGCGGAGGCTTGGTAGCGGCCCTGCCACACTAAGATACGGACCATGTGGTTTGTTTTCCAGGGCCCCTGAAGAGCCGATGACTCGTCAGGGCGTGCCGAGGGCGTCATACCGGGATCTGCACGCAGCGGCCGTGCGGGTCCAGATGACCCAGCGCGCCGGGCGAAGCGAGGCCCGGAAGCGTGTGCTTCCACAGGGCCGTGACCCGCTCGGGGAGGTCGGCGCGGTTGGTCGCGGCACGCGAGAACAACTGCACCCCCATATAGGCGGCGACGAAGAACTCGGCCGCCCGGTCCGGTGCCACACCGGGCAGCAACTCCCCGTTGTCCCGGGCCTCGGTGAACATCGCGGTGATGATGTCGGTCCAGGCCTGGTAGGGGACCAGCGGGTCCTCGCTGAAGGTGGTCTCCACGGCGATGCGCGTGCCGGCCTGCAGCAACGGGTCGCTGCGCAGGGCCAGTGCCACCTGGTGGGTGAAGTCGATGGCGTCCTGGAGCCGGGACTCACTCACCTGTGGCAGAAACGGGTCGGTCTGCTCCGTTATGACCGCACGGGCCAGCGCGTCCTTGGACGTGAAGTGGAAGTACACCGCTCCTTTGGTGACCCCCGCGCGCTGGATGATCTCGGCCATCGTGGCGGCCTGGTACCCGCGGGTGCCGATGACGTGAGCCGCTGCTTCGAGGACGGCGCGTCGGGTGCGCACTGCGCGTTCCTGCTTGACCACCGATCATCCTCCGTATGCTCTCTTGGAGTTGTTGTGCCTGGGCGCGACCCGCTGCCGTGGCCGCGCAGTCTATTTCCGCATCATAAAGAAGCCAACCATGCGGTATTGAATTTGCGCCCGGCGGGGGAGCGGACCGGCCGGGTACGAACCGGCGTCGCCCTCCGGCGCGGCGCAAGTCAAGGCCACGAGCGCGAGGAGCTGTCCGATGTCCCCCAACGCCTTACCCGCCATACCCGACGTGCACCGGGAGGTCCGGCTCGCGTCCCTGGCCCCGGGAGAGCCGGCCGCCCGCCACTTCATCCTCGCCGAGGTGCCCGTACCGCAGCCGCGGGCGGACCAGGTCCTGGTGCGCAACCAGGTGATGGCGGTGACCGCGGCGATGCGGACGCAGATGACCGGAATCCGGCTGCCGATGCCGTCATTCTCGCCGGGTGCGGCGCTGTGGGGAGCGGCGGTCGGCGAGGTGGTGGCCGCGCCCGGCGGCGGCTTCACACCCGGCGAACTGGTTCATCACCCCTTCGGCTGGCGGGAGTTCGCGGCGGTCGACGTGTCGCGGGTACGGCGCCTCGACGCCGATGCGCTGCCGTCGCCGGCCGCGCATCTGTCCCAGGGGGCGACCGCCTGGGGCGCGCTCCGCCGGGCCGCCGAGATCAGGCCGGGGGACACGGTGTTCGTCAGCGGAGCGGCGGGCGGCGTGGGCAGCATGGCCGGGCAGCTCGCGCGGCGGCTGGGCGCCGGACGGGTGGTCGGCAGCACCGGCTCGGAGCGCAAGGCCGCCCGGCTGCGCGCCGAGTTGGGCTACGACGACACGGTCGTGCGCGGCGCCGGGCCGATCGAGCGCCAGCTGCGGCGGGCGGCGCCGGACGGCATCGACGTGCTGCTGGACACTGTGGGCGGCGAACAGCTGACGGCGGCACTCGCGGTGGCCCGGCCCGACGCGCGGTTCGCGCTGGTCGGCGCGCTCTCCAGTCAGCTGGGCGGGGACGGCGGCGTCATCGCCCCGGTGGAGCTGGACCCGGGGCTGATCATCACGCGGCGGGTCGCCCTGCGCGGGTTCGGGCTGTACGCCCACCCGGACCTGCCGCAGGAGTGGACGAAGGAGTTCGGACAGGGCCTGCGGGAGGGCACTCTGGTCTTCCCGCATGCCCTTCTGAAGGGGATCGAGCAGGCGCCGCGGGCGCTGTGTGAACTGACGCAGGGGTGTCATATCGGGGCCGTGCTGGTCGAGTTGTGAGACCGGCGGCACGGTGCCGGGGCCCGGTCAGCCGACCGCCGGGAGCTGCGCCGGCTCCGGCACGGCGGCCGGGATGCGCCCCGGCGCTGACGGCAGCAGCGCCCACAGGTCGGCGACGGCCTCCTTGTCCCACCAGGTCCCGTCCTCGCTGCCCAGATGCAGCAGACCCACCACGATCGAGGTCAACAGCTGGGCGGTGCGCCGCGGTTCGGCGTCCGAGGTGTGCGCCCCGGCGGGCCCGCCGGTCCCGCAGGTCATCGCCTTGTCGAGAAACAGCGCATACCAGCGCTGCTCCAGGGCGTAGATACCGAGCCCCGGCGCGGTCTCCGGCCGCAGCCGCAGTCCGGCGCGCAGGACGGCGTCCGCCTCCACGCGGGTGAAGAGCGCGACGGTGAAGTCCCGTACGGCGGCGGCCAGTGGCTGCGGGGAGCGGGTGAAGGCGTCCTCGAGTTCGCGCAGGGCCTCCAGCGCGGCGTCCCGCACCGCGAGCGTGAGGTCGTCCTTGGACGTGAAGTGGAAGTAGAGGGCCCCTTTGCTCAGCCGGGCCCGCCGGCTGATCTCGACCATGCCCGCTGCGGGAACCCCCTTCTCCAGGAAGGTCTCTGCGGCCGAGCGGATGAGTGCCTGGCGGCTCTGGATGGCGCGATGCTGGGTGGGCACGGTGTCCGTCCCGTCTCTAGTACGGCTGCGAGCTCATTGCAGTCTACATAGAAAACCAACCATGCGGTTCGATATGCTCGGCGGGATTGGCCGGAACTGGCGGGCCGTGACGCGAAGGCGGCGCTCGGCCGTTCGTCCCGGCGCTGACGCCTCGATGGGGCGGCTGTCCCCAGTCTGGCCCCGCGAAAGGGTGTTGTCGACCCGTCAGCAACGACCAGCATGCATTGACAAACAGCGCAGGCGGTTTTTAAATCTCGGAAGGCGGTCAACGGGGCGTCTCCCTTCCGTTGCACCGCCTCGACGGTTGCGTACCGCCCCGGACGGCGGTGCGCCATGGCGAGACCGCCGCTGTTGTTGCCCGTCGTCGACCGCAGGCCGCCCATCAGCCGAGCCGGCCACACCCCCGAGCCCTGCACCCCCCATCGGAATCCGGAAAGGTCTCCAGCCCATGCGCGTAGCAACGGAAGTCGCTGAACGTCCCGTGAGAGGTGTGCGGGGCGCCGGAGGTGAGACGATCAGGGCCGCTGTCTTCGATCTGGACGGCACGCTCGCCAACACTCTCCCCGCGATCAGCAAACTGCTGATCAAGGTGGCCGCGGAGCAGGGCTGTTCGGTGACCGCCCGGCAGGCGGCCGCCGCCATCGGCAAGCCTCCCGGGCCCGCCTTCGGCCGGCTGCTGGGCAGGCCCGAGGACGACGGCCGGGTGCAGGCCGCGATCTCCCGCTACCGCGAACTGTTCGCCTATGAAGTGCTGTGCCTGGGGCCGCAGCTGCTCTTCCCGGGCGTGACCGCGGGCCTGTCCGCGCTGCGTGCCCACGGGGTCGAGCTGGCCGTCGCCACGTCCAAGACCACCCGCAGCGCGGAGGCGCTGCTCGACGTCATGGGCATCCGCGACCTGGTCGGCCCGGTCATCGGCCAGGACATGGTCCGGCGCGGCAAGCCGCACCCGGAGATGGTGCTGCGGGCGGCCGGCCGGATCGGTGTCGCGGCCTGGCAGAGCGCGTATGTGGGGGACACGGTGGGGGACATGAGGATGGCGGTCACCGCGCGCATGGAGCCGGTCGCGGTGACCTACGGCGTCGGTACGTTCGGCGAGCTCGCCGGGGTCGCCGGCACCCGGATGTGCGGCTCCTTCAAGGACGTGGTCTCGGTGATCGCGGCCGCCCGGCCGCGCGCGGGCGTTCCGGTGGGGGCCCAGCAGCGCCGTCGCTGAGACGGGGGAGACGGGGGAGGGCCGCTACGCCCCGGTGATCGCCTCGTGCGCGTAAGGGGCCCCGGCGTCCCGGAGTTCGGTGTGCAGACGGCCGAACACCTTCGCCGCGCGTCCGCCCGGCCAGTCCTCAGGCAGGAGGGGAGAGGGCAGTCCGGGATCGGCGTAGGGCAGCCGGCGCCAGGCGTCCAGCGCCAGCAGATAGTCGCGGTAGGCCGCTTCGGGGGGAACCGAGCGGCGCCGCGACCACCGCTGGAGCACCGGCTCCTGCTCGTCGAGGAAGGCGCGGTACCGGGCGGCGACGGCGTCCAGGTCCCACCAGCGCGCGACGGCGTCCGCGGTGGGCGCGAAACCGGCGTGCGCGCCGGTGAACAGATCGACGTACGGGGACAGTTGCAGCCGCTCCAGGGTGTGCCGGGTCTCCTCGTAGAGCTGCGCGGGGGCGATCCACACCCCCGGTGCGGCGGTGCCGAAACCGAGCCGGGCCAGCCGCGAGCGCAACAGATGGCGCTTGTGCCGCTCCTCCTCGGGGACGGAGAAGACGGCCAGCACCCAGCCGTCGGACAGCTGTGCGGCGGGGCGGCCGAAGATCCGGCGGTCGCCGTCCTCCAGCAGCTGGCGGGCCGCGTCGGACAGCCCGTACGCGGCCGCGCCGGACGCCGTGCGGGCGGACTCCAGCAGCCCGCGCCGCTTGAGCCGGGAGACCGCGGAGCGCACCGACGGCGGATCGACCCCGAGCGCACCGAGCAGCCGGATCAGGGCGGCCACCGGCACCGGAGCGGCCGTGCCGCCCGGCCCCCCGGGGCCGCGCCCGTACGCGCCGTAGAACGTGACGATCAGGGACCGTGGGGTGCGCTGCGTTTGCTGGTCGTTCACCGGGTCACTCTAGAGGGGCCCCGCGCAGCCGGAAGCGCTGGAGCTTGCCGGTCGGGGTGCGGGGCAGCGCGTCGTGGAAGACGATCTCGCGTGGGCACTTGTAGGGCGCGATACGGGTCTTGGTGAAGGCGCGCAGCGCGGCGACGGTGTCCTCGCCCCGGGGAACGCCGGTCCGCAGCACGACATGGGCCACGACCACCTGTCCGCGGTCCTCGTCGGGCCGGCCGACCACCGCCGCCTCGGTCACGTCCGGGTGCCGCAGCAGCGCGTCCTCCACCTCCGGGCCCGCGATGTTGTAGCCGGCCGAGATGATCATGTCGTCCGCGCGGGCCACATAGCGGAAGTAGCCGTCGGGTTCGCGGACGTAGGTGTCGCCGGTGATGTTCCAGCCGTCCCGTACGTACTCCGTCTGCCGGGCGTCCGCGAGGTAGCGGCAGCCGGTCGGCCCGCGGACCGCGAGCAGCCCCGGTGCGCCGTCCGGCAGCGGAACGCCGTTCGCGTCCACCACCCGCGCCTGGAAGCCGGGGACCGGCAGCCCCGTCGTCCCGGGCCGGATGTCGTCGTCGGCGGCCGCGATGAAGATGTGCAGCAGCTCGGTGGCGCCGATGCCGTTGATGATCCGCAGACCGGTCGCCTCGTGCCAGGACTGCCAGGTCGCGGCGGGTAGGTTCTCCCCGGCCGACACACACCGGCGCAGCGAGGAGACCTCGTGCCCGGCGAGCTTGGGCAGCATCGCGCGGTAGGCGGTCGGCGCGGTGAACAGCACCGTGATCCGGTGCGCCGCGATGTCGGTGAGCAGCTGCTCGGGCCCGCCCCAGTCGGCGAGATAGGCGGAGGCGCCCGCCCGCAGCGGGAAGATGACCAGTCCGCCGAGGCCGAAGGTGAAACCGAGCGGCGGGCTGCCGGCGAACACGTCGTCCGGCTCGGGGCGCAGCACCTGTGCCGAGAAGGTGTCCGCGATGGCGAGCACATCGCGGTGGAAGTGCAGACAGCCCTTGGGGCGCCCCGTCGTGCCCGAGGTGAAGGCGATCAGCGCGACGTCATCGGCGGCGGTGGCCACGGCCGGGTACGGCGTCCCGTCAGGCCGGGCGAGCTGCCGCAGATCGTCCGGACCGTCCCCGCCGAACGTGGTGATCCGCAGGTCCGGGACCTCGGCCCTGGCGAGGTCGTCGACGGACCGCACCTCGCACAGCGCGTACCGCACCTGCGCGATCCGGCAGATCGTGGCGAGTTCCTCGGGGCGCTGGGCGGCCAGCACCGTCACCGCGACCGCCCCCGCCTTCATCACGGCGAGCCAGCAGGCGGCCAGCCAGGGCGTGGTGGGCCCGCGCAGCAGGACGCGGTTGCCCGGCTGCACCCCCAGCCGGCTCGTGAGCGCATGGGCGATCGCGTCCACCTGCGCGCGCAGCTGCCCGTACGTCCAGACCGGCCCGCTCGCGTCGCGGACCGCCGGCCGGTCGGCACCGAGCCGCGCGATGGTGCCGTCGAGCAGCTCGGCGCCGCAGTTCAGCCGGTCCGGATAGCCCAGATCGGTGAGGTGCGGCCACTGTTCGGGGGGCGGCAGCCGGTCGCGCGCGAAGGTGTCGGTGTGGGCCGAGGACCGTAGCTCCATGACGGGTGCCCCCTAGGGCCTCTCGTTCGGATCGTGCCGGGCTCGCGTGCCCCGGTGCCGCGCCTCGCGGCGTTGTCGTCGGTCGCCAGGGCTCCGCCGTGGCTCCCTCCTCCGCCTTGCGGTCCACGGCACCGGGCCCCGCTCCCTGGTCCGGCCTGATCCGAACGACAGACCCAGGGCGGCCGGGAGAGGAACGGGGACGGTGGAGGCCGGTGCGGGAACCGGTCGGGGACTGCGCGGTCGGCTGCTCGTCCTGCGGTCGGGGACTGCCGTTCGGATCGTTCGTCAGCGTAACGTGTTCGTGACGGCAGTCAACAGACCGCGATAGAGGACCGCTACCAGGGAGCCGCCTCGTGACCGTGTTCGCGCTGGGACCGGAGGAGCAGGAATGGTGTGCCGCGCTGCGCGCGCTGACCGCCGAACGGCTGAGCCCGCTGGCCGAGAAGGGCGAGGAGGGCCGGGTCAACCGCCCGCTGGTCGCCGCCCTCGGTGAACTGGGCCTGCTGCGGCGGCTGTTCCCCGCCGACGGCGCGCCGCGCGCCCTGGACCTCTGTCTGCTGCGGGAATCCCTCGCCCAGGAGTGCACCGCCGCGGAGACCGCGCTGGCGCTCCAGGGCCTGGGGGCCTGTCCGGTGGCGCAGTCCGGGACCGCGGCCCAGCGTGCCCGCTGGCTGCCGGAGGTGGCCGCGGGCCGCGCGATCGCGTCCTTCGCGCTGAGCGAGCCGGACGCGGGCTCGGACGCCGCTGCGCTGTCCCTGGCCGCCGAGCCGGACGGCCCGGACGGCTGGCGGCTCACCGGTGAGAAGTGCTGGATCTCCAACGCCCCCGAGGCCGACTTCGCCACCGTCTTCGCCCGCACCGGCGGCGCGGCGGGCGCGCGCGGTGTCACCGCCTTCCTCGTCCCCGCCGACCGTCCCGGCCTGACGGGCGCGCACCTGGACATGCTCAGCCCGCACCCGATCGGCACCCTGGTCTTCGACGGCACGCCGGTGACCCGGGCGGATGTGCTGGGCGAGGTGGACGGCGGCTTCGCCGTCGCGATGGCCACGCTGAATCTCTTCCGGCCGAGCGTCGGCGCGTTCGCGGTCGGGATGGCGCAGGCCGCGCTGGACACGGCGCTGACGCACGCGGGCGCACGCACCGCGTTCGGCGGCCCGCTCAAGGACCTCCAGTCCGTCGGCCACCAGCTCGCCGAGATGGCCACCCGGGTCGAGGCCGCCCGCCTCCTGGTCTACGCGGCGGCCTCCGCGTACGACACCGGGGCCCCGGACGTCGCCCGCCGTGCGGCCATGGCCAAGCTGCTGGCGACCGAGACCGCCCAGTACGTCGTCGACGCCGCGGTGCAGATCCACGGCGCCCGCGCGCTGCGCCGTGGCCATCTGCTGGAGCACCTCTACCGCGAGGTCCGCGCGCCGCGCATCTACGAGGGCGCGACGGAGGTACAGCGCTCCCTCATCGCCAAGGAGCTGTACCGGACACGCACGTGAACTCCCTTTTGATGCACGTCGGTTGTGCGCCTCCGCTGTTCGTCTGCCAGACCTGGCCCGGCTTGCAGCGGCCCGCCTTCGGCCCCTGGCCGTCAGGGCCCTTTGTGCGAATGCCGGGCACCGGTCAGCGCGACGACGACCAGTGCGCACGCGGCCACAGCGCGGACATGGCGAAACCGCATGATCATTTCTCCCCCGTCTGACGGCCACCCTGGGGACGGCCGCTCCGTACACATACCCATACGCGCAGACGTGTGACGATGCGCTCGCCGGATGTGCTTGGCGAGCACGCGTCAGGCTGGCCGGCGCGGGCGGGGCCGCCGCATTCCAGTCGACGGGCGCGTGCCGGTGGTGGATGTCAGGCTGACAGCAGAGGAGATCCGCGAAGGGAATCGCCATGATCACTACTGACTTCGTTCCCGGCTCCCCGTCCTGGCTCGATCTCGGCGCCCCGGATGTCGAGGCCGCAACGGCCTTCTACCGGGCCGTGTTCGGCTGGCAGGCCGAACCGCACGGCGGCCGGGACACGGGCGGCTACACCCTGTTCCGGCTGGACGGCAAGGCCGTCGCCGCGGTCGGCCCGCTCACCGAGGACGGCGCCCGCTCCGCCTGGACTCTCTACTTCCAGACCCCCGACGCGGAGGCCACAGCCCGCTCGGTGGAACGGGCGGGCGGGACGGTCCGGGTGCCGCCGGCCGGGGCCGGCGCGGACGACGGGCGGTTCGCCCAGCTCACGGACCCACAGGGAGCACAGTTCGCCGTCTGGGAACCGGCCTCGTACCCAGGCATGGAGGCCGCGGACGAGCCGGGCACGCTGGTCTGGACCGAGCTCTACACCACCGACCCCGCCGCCGCGCAGACCTTCTACCAGTCCGTCTTCGGCTGGACCACCCAGGACATGCCCCTCCCCGGCGGCAACGGCACCTACACCCTCCTCACCCCCGCCGGCTGCGGCGACGACCGGATGCACGGCGGCCTCATGGGCGTCCCGGCAGACCTCCTCGGCCCCGGTGGGACCCCGTACTGGCACCCGGTCTTCGGCTGCCAGGACTGCGACGCCACCGTCGGCCTGGCCACCGGCAACGGCGGCACCCTCTCCATGGGCCCGGAAACCGCCAAGGGCGTCGGCCGCCTAGCCGTCTGCAACGACCCCGCAGGCGCGGAGTTTGTGGTGCTGACTCCGGAGGGGGAGCTTTGAGGCCGACGGTAAACTTGGTCAACGACATTTGTGATGACGGGCAGTCGGAGAAGTTCGAGGAGACGCGGTTCCTGAGGGTGCATCGGCACAGCGGCCGGCAGCCGGCTGATGGTCTGGCGTCGCCGATGCCGGCCGACGGCCATTGTCAGTGGCCCATGTGACAACCCCTCGCATACGCCGGAGTGCCCAGGGCCCTCAGGGCTTGTCATCCCGGAGCGCGTGCACGTTCACACGGGATTGCCCGGTCGAAGCCCGCCTCCCTGCAACCAGTCTGTTCGTACTGATGTCATGATCAGAGGAGGACTCGTGTCCAACTGCCAGGGGGCGGCATGACGATGTCCATCGGGACATCTGGATTACGACAGAGGCGTTGCGGGCGGCAGCCGACAGCTTGGATCAAACCGGTCGTGATCTCCGCGCCGCCCATGGCGCTGCCCGAGCGAGATATTGCGGCGGCGCCTGCAGGCCGACAAAGACCTGCACATCGGTCGGCAGGGCGATGGTTGCTCACGACCGTGAGACGTTGCGTAGCCGATCAGCGGTGCCACCCCTGGCGACGCAAAGTTCCTCGTGCTGCGAATCTGATACCAGCAGCCACGGCCCGATCATCAAGTGCGGTCCAGCTGCGCCTCAAATGTCTGAATGACCCGCAAGGAGACGCCTGTGCCTGATGAATCTGAAAAGCAGATCAACGAGTCCGAGTTCGAGGAAGTCACCAAGGATCCGGCAGCGGCCCGGGCTCTACGTAAGTCGCTGGAAACGCTCGCAGGTGGAGGCGCCGGGGACACGTTGAAGGAGATGGCGCGTGAAGTCCTCTCCGGGCGCATTGGTATTCGTGAGGCGGTGAACGTGCCGGCTTACTCCGAGGCGTTGATCGCAAACACTCAGTCCGCGCGGGACGAGTGGACAGCGATGTCCGATAGTGAGCGTGAATCTCGCGCAGACGAAGGTGAACGATACCTCGAAGAGCAGCGCAACGAGATTGAGGAAGAGTGCCGCAGTCGACCACTGGGTGGAAAGAGTTCGCAGCGCAAGCCTCGTCATAGCGGGAGCGAATGGTCCCTGCATTAGGGGATGGGCGTCCTGCGCGGATGTGCCTAGCCGGTTTCGGAGCGCTATAGGTCATCGGCAGGTACTGAATTGGTCGAGTGCATGATATTGCAAAGGGGCGGGATCTAGTGGAATTCAGCGTCGAACCCGGAAATCTCAGCGCATACGGGAAGCTGATTGGTCGTGCTGCCGACGACATGCGGGCAGCCGTCAAACACTTGAAATATGCAGAAGTGGACGAGTCCTTTCCGGGGGATTTATGGCAGAAGGCATACGGCGAGCACGAGGTGCAACTAGGTAAGGCTCGCGAAGCGCTCAATGGGTTTGCGCGGATCTTGGATGCCTCCAGCGCTGAACTTGAGAGGTCTGCAAAATACTATCGGGATACAGACCGGGTGCAGGCGGCGAAAGTTGACGCTACCTACCCGCAGGGGGACGGTCTCCCCGCCTACAGCGATGACTACTCTGGGAACCCCGGTGACTTCCGGGACGCAGTCGATGCTGGAAGTCATCTAAAGGCCCCAGATCCAGAGCCCAGCTTTCTGGGTCACATGAAGGTCTGGGAAAACATGGCAGATTACTTTCCCGGGCATTCCGAGGAGTTCCAGTACAACCCGGCGATCAAGACTTTTGGCACGGGCCTGGATATCGCCAGTCCGTCGGCTTGGGTGAATGAGGGTATCAAGCTCGTCTTCGGATGGGACGTCTTGGGGGACGCCAGTCAGTGGGTTGCTGGAAACTGGCAGAGCTATATCGATTGTGCGGGAGTGTGGGACAGCCTGGCCAAGGTGTGTGGTGCAGTTTCGGATAATGTATCGCATGGCAATTATGTGCTGGATGCGACCTGGAACGGCAACGCGGCTGACACGGCATACGATTACTTCGACTCACTCGCCGAGAAACTGTCTGCGGCGAAGGAGTCGTTCGAGGCTCTCCGTGACAGCTATATACAGATGTCTGTGGGTGTATTCGGATTCGCAGAAACCGTGAAGGCCGGAATGGCTGACATCCTCGACTGGGCTCTTGAGATCGGAATCGCGGCTGCTGCCGCCTGGGCGGAAACGGCGACCGGAGTCGGCGCAATCGCCGCCGTGGCTAACCTCGCCCTCATGGCGGACCGCGCGCGTAGAATGATTTCCACCTATGATAAACTGCTGGACGCGTGGGGGCTTGCCATGAAGGGTATCACCCTAATTTTGAGTGCGGGTGGGGTGTCCATGGCGAAAACGGGTGATGAGGTCAAGGCTTTCCCGGTTGTCGGCCACGGATATGACAACCCTGCCGCATGACGATGTGAGGGAGCGCAGCCGCAGTGGTCTCGGATAGCAGCGATCAGCGTGATGAGCAAGAAGCGCTCCGTAGGTGGGAGGCTGCAACGAAAGAGGAGCGGCGCGAGATGGTGCGCGCAGGGTATTCGCCACACCTCAAGCCCTCGTACGAACGCGGGTGTGGGATAACCCTGGCTGCGATCGTCCTTCTGGTGGGCGCCGTTGGCTTGGCGCCTCGCCTGGTTGCCGGCGACCTTTCGTTCTTTGTCGGTATCCGCGCCGGCCTCATGCTTGTGATTGGACTGGCAGCCGGCTTCCTGTTCCTGCGCGGCCGGACACGTCTGGGCTTCAAGGTCCTGGCCCTCACCGCCATCCCGGTCATCGTGCTCAGCCTGAACGGTAGGGGCTGACTCCGCGGGTTTCCGTCCTCGGGTGGAGGAGTTACCCAGGTGACCGCGGCATCAGTCCCCGGCCTTCCGATGGGAGGTCGGAGCCCGGGGCGAATTCTCCATCAGCTGCGTTGGGAGGCGTGCCACAGTCGCCCCTTTCCGGCAGTGAAGCCGGTGTCAGGGCGTGTGCCGTAGATCGTGACTGGGTGCAGGCAGGGGACTTACCTGAGCTGTCAACGATGAACTGCACCGCTACTTGAGGCGCATGGCGCATGCGGAAGTTCCTGACACAATTCGACAAGGACATCTCCGGGGCATCGATGTCCGCCGGGTGTGCTTGAAGAGCCGAGGCGAAGCAAAGTTAGGCGGCATACCTCCCGCGGACTGGGGTCCTCCGGCCAGATCCTCACGGAACGGACACGGGGCGGCGGCGCTCCTGCGAAGGCTCGTCAGATATCCCGGAAGAGACCGGCGAGGCACGTGACCTGCGGTGATGGGCAGTCGCGGGGCGCTGACCAGTATGAACGGCCTTTCGGCTGTTTCACGCACGTGCCTGTTGACGCAGCTGGAAGTCCCAGAGAAGTCCCAGGGCGTTCCCAGCGGCGGCCCATGCAGCGTGTGCCTGCATGGTGTGCGCTCACGTGCGCCCTTCCTCAGTACTGCCTGGTTCTCGGCGGTGGTCAACGTGGAACAGACCGTGGGCGTCCACCACCAGGTAGGTCTCGGGTGCGGTGGCTTCGAGGGCCACCGTAGTGAGGGGGAAGCGCGGTTTTCCGTCAAGCGGTGCGCCCAGGACCGGTCGTGGGAGGTCGTGAAGACCCTCGCGGAGCCGGCGCTGGACGATGGGCCTGACTTCCTCCTGACGCTCGCGGTATTCGCGGCGACCGGCCGTCGACCGCCTCTTCCAGTTCTTCCTCCTCGGCGTCGGTGGTGTGGTCCTCCTCGCGTAGCCCCGGCTTCCGATCCGCGAGCTGCCGGTCGGCTTGGAAGAGTTCGGCGCAGGTTGCGTAGGGCCTCGATCAGCCAGTGGCGGCCCTCGGAATGGTGCCTGCCCCACAATTCGGACCGAGGATTCTTCTGCCCCTCCACTGGCTTGGTTCCGGCTGCCGGGTCCTGGATGCCCAAGGGCCAGGTGTTCTCGATGTGCCATGTGTCGCCGAGGCCATCAGTGAGCGGCAGGCCCAGTCGGCCAACGCCACGCCAAGCTGGTAGTTGAGCGCGCCGAAGGCGCTGGCTTCGGTGCCGTATTCGAGCACGACGTTCGAGGTCAGCCGCCTTCCGGCGTTGTAGTCGTGTAGGCGGGGACCGTCGTGACGGTCCAGATACGTGTTCAGGTGCGGGATCCGCGCTCCGATCTCGCGCAGGGTGTAGTGCGGCCGCCGGTTGAGCCAGGGGGAGAAGCCACGTCCCACGCCGCCCCGCGGCCTGAAGGATGTTCCACTCACCGGTGCTGCCCTTCGGGGTCGCTCAGTCGCCCGCAGCCAGGAACCTTGAGGTTTCCTTGAGTGCAGCCGATGCGCCATCGAGATCCGCGAGACGCGCGGCGAGTGTGGCTTCTGCAAGCCGCTGAGGGAGCGCGGCACTGAACTTGAGCCCATGGATAGCGCGAGTGTCCACGGCGGGGAGGCAAAGCTGACCGATTGCCGAGGCCTTGGCCCGATTCCACTCGTCCAGAGTCAAGTCTTCGCGGAGCCGGATGTACATGTCTGTAGGGCGCTGGAGAGGGTCGGCAATGCCCGCGAGCGTGGCAGCCAGGGTGACGTTGGCCTGATAGCCGGCCCAGGTCCACCAACGCACGTTCGTGTCCCTACCACCGCGGATAACAACTGTCCCGGCAGGGTGCACCGACTTCGCACCGCTGTCGCGTGCCTGAGCGAGGGCGGCTTCAGCCCGACGAGTCAAAGTGATGGGCGGATCGGTGCCGAGCAGGACCTCCCGGGCGGAGCGGGCCAGCTCGTACGAGGCTGAACGGCCGGATCCGACCCCACCCCAGCGCGCCTTTCCGCCGCCCTCGACCGGCTCGACGAAGCACCGCCGCCGGGACCAGTCGATGTACGTCACCTGCCAGCTCCGTCCGGAGAGGAGCAGTCGCCTGGGTCCGGCAACTTCCTCCGTCAGCAATGCCGGGTTGGTGGTGCCGATCTCGTTGCGGCCCGCCAGCACTGTGAACTCCGGCGCGGCTGTGAAGACCGCGGTGAGATCCATGAAGTGCCGGTAGCCGAAGTGGCGTTCGGCTTCAGGGCCGATGAACAGCATTCCGCCGTCCCGCTCCAGGAACCCCTCCTCGATCAGATGGCGCACGACGGGTTCAGCGGAGGGACCGAAGGGGCCGAGCCCGCCCCACCACTCCTGCCAGAGCCGGTCTCCGACCCGGTGTTCTTGCAGGCAGAGAGCCAGCACCTGCTGGGCGACGATGTGCCGGGGTTCCGGTGGGGCCACCACCGGCTCGACCCAGCCACGTGACCACAGCAGAAGCAGGGCTGCTGCGCCGAGCAGACCGTCCTCGTCGGTGGCGAGGAACAGGCAATTGCGAGTGGAACCCGAGCGCCGGCCGGTACGACCGAGCCGCTGGAGGAAGGAGGCCACGGTGTGGGGTGCGTCAATCTGGATGACGCGATCCAAGTCGCCCACGTCGATGCCGAGTTCCAGTGTGCTGGTGGAGACGATCACACAGTCTCGCGCATCGGCGAATGCCTCTTCCGCCCGCCTCCGCTCATCCATTGAGAGAGACGCATGCGAGAGGAAGGTGGTCACACCCTTGGCCCGCAGGCTCTCGCCGAGCATCTCGACCTGCCGACGCGATTCACAGAACACCAGCCGCTTCTCCCCGCGATGCAGGGAGGTGATCACCGTCGCTGCGTTCTCCAGGGACCCCACATAGTCGAGCTGAATATCGCCGGGGGGCGGCAGGACTGGATTCTCGTCGCGCAGATGTGGAGCAACAACGTGAGCCGCGCGTGTGCCGCGCCCCGAGCCCTGCAACCAGGTGAGCAGCTGTTCAGGATTGCCCACCGTCGCGGAGAGCCCGACCCGCTGTACTGACCGACCGACGACTCGCTCGAGCCGCTCGAGCACGGCCAGCAGGTGCCAGCCCCGGTCGTCACCGGCGAAGGCATGCACTTCATCGACGACGATGGTCCGCAGCCCGGAGAAGAAGGCCCGATGGTCGACATTGGCGCTGACCAGCATCGCCTCCAGCGATTCTGGCGTAGTCAGCAGGATGTCCGGCCGATCCCGCAGAATCCGCTTGCGTCGTGGCTGCGAGACATCCCCGTGCCACAGCGCCGCGGTCCGGCCCAGCCATGAGGTGTAAGTCTCCAGACGGGGCAGGAGATTGTTGAGCAGCGCCTTGAGCGGACATACGTAGAGAACTGACGTCCCTGTCCAGTTCTCCGCAGCCATCCTGGACAGCAGAGGGAAGGACGCCGCTTCGGTCTTGCCGCCCGCCGTCGGTGCGAGCAGTACTGCATCCGCACCGTCCAGCAGCGGTTCGATTGCCTCTTCTTGGAGAGGGCGAAGACCAGGCCACCCCAGAGTGTTGACGATGTGATGTACGACCCCGGGGTGCAGCCGGTCCAGCGGTTCGGGTGCACCTGTCACGGCAGCTCCAGCTCGATCTCGTCGGCGCTGTCTGCCGCAGCGTTGCGCTCGACTTCGCTCAGCTCGTCGCTGCTGACGGTCAGCGCGTAGTGCTTGCGCGGGTCGAAGTCGTCAAACTCGTCCACCCGGTCCAATACGTCGGCGACGAGTTTGCGCAGGAAGAGCCTCGGTGCGATGCCGGCCCGCCCGCCGAGCCTTCCCGTCATGGCAGTGGCCAACTCCGCCACGTACGTATCGTCGACAACGGCAGCGATACGCTCAGGATTCCGGGCCGATCCCGCGTACAAGTCGCGTACGGAACGTCCCAGTTCGCCCAGCCGCTGGAGATCGAAACCGGTAAGTCGCAGCTGGACCGCACGCGGTGAGTCGAAGCGCGGATCGGTGGAGAAGTCGGTTGCCAGCCGCTGGGCCAGCGGAGTCAGGCGTTGAACTCCCTGCTGTCCGTCGTAGAAGGCAGGTGTGCCGGTGATGACCAGGAAGAGCCCGGGAAAGCGGCCCGCGTCGATTTCATCAAGGAGCTGTCGTAGGGCGTTGAGCCCCTTCTCGCGCACATCTCCCCGCACCCGTTGCAAGGTCTCGATCTCATCGAGGACCAGCAGGAGTCCGGGATGCCCGAAGTCTTTCAGGACAGTGAGCAGCCCCTGAAGGAAGCCCAGTGCCGCGAAGTGGTCGAGATCTCCGCGCACCCCCGCAGTGCGGCGCGCGGAGGCGGCGACCGACTTCTGGCCGCCTAGCCAGGCGATGATGGCTTCGGCGGTGGCTGCGTCCCCGTCCAGCGTGGCTTTGCGATAGCCGCGCAGGGCGGCTGAGAAGGCGGGAGTGGTCTGGGCGACGCCACGGAGCCGCTCCTCCAGCAGCCCTGCAACCGCAGATTCCAACGCCTCACTGTTTGCCGCGAGCTCGGGTTGCTCCTCGGTCACCTCATCTTCGAGGGTGTAGAACCAGCCATCGATCACCGAGCGCAGGGCGCTGGCAGGCTCGGTTGCTGTGGTCAGCTGCTCGGAGAGCCGTCGGTAGACGGTTTCCAGCTTGTGCAGCGGTGTCTCTGTCTCCGAGATCTGAATCTCGGCGGTGGCGAGCCCTGCCTGCTTCGCCCGTTCGGCGAGCCAGCGGGCGAAGAAGGTCTTGCCGGACCCGTACTCGCCGCGAATGGCATGGAAGGCCGCACTGCCCGTCGCGATCGTGGCGATCCGCTCGTCCAGCGCGGGCGCGAAACGGTCCAGCCCGACAGCGAAGAGGTCGAGACCCGACTGTGGCACGGTCCCGCGCCGCAGCGCGTCGATGACCTCGCGGCGGCGGGCCGCGCTGACGGATGCGCCGCTCATGCGTTCTCCCTGGGCAGTTCGAACTGCTCGCGCAGTGTGTCGCGGTTGAGCCGGACCCGGGTCCGGGAGTCGATCAGGCTGATGACTTCGTAGCCTTCGATGTTCAAAAGCCGGGTCAGCACAGTGACGAAGCCTTCCGGGCGGGTGTTGGTGCGGCCCCCCGAAGCGACGGCGGCACCAGCGACTGCTGCGAGTGAGAGTGTGCCGCCCGATGCGTCGAGTGCGTCGATGACAGCGGCCACCACCTTGCGGTCCGGGACCCTGCGCACGAACTTACCCTGATGCTCGTAGAGCTTGGTGTCCACGACCTGACGGCCGAGCGTGACCGGGGCCGGCGTGTCGATGGATGCGGGCCTGGTCGGGGGCGCTTCGACCGCGTCGTCGGCGAAAAGCTCACCCTCCTGTGGCCGTGCCCTCGGTTTGGCGGGTGGCGCCTTCCGCGCGGGCTTCGTGGTGCTTTGGGTCTTCAGCGGTGCCGGGGCGATTTGCGCTTCCCACCATGACGGCTGGACTGACTCTCGCGGTAGCTCGGCCCATCCGTCGGGTGCGAGGTCGATCGACGGAGTCAGGACCAGTACCGGCACCGTCATCTCGGCGAGGGCGGCGCCGCCGTGGTAGCCGGCCTTACGCGGGGTGTAGCGGATCTCCTCCGACCAGGGGGCTATGACCCCACCGCTGTTTTCCAGCACGCGGGGGCCTGCCAGCGCGATCTCTCCCTCACCGGCAGCCGTCCCCGTACGCCAGCGGGCGGACTCCACCCCCTCAGCGGTCACTGGTCCTGCGTCGGACCTCGTCCGATCCAGTACATGTCCGTGACCTGATACCAATACCACTGGACGCCCTTGTCCCCGCGCGGAGTTGAGCAATTCGGTGAGGTACTTCACCCGGCTCACCGACCAGTCGGCCAGCGAGCTCTGCTGCCCGTGGTCGAGGCTGTCGTCGATGGTGTTCAGCACGACACCGACCACGGCATCCGAGGCGATGGCCTCGACCAGCCGCTGGTCGAGCAACTGTCCCGCAGGACCGGCGATCTCGCTCTGGTGGAAGAGAGCAGCCGTACGCCGGTGCTGCTTCCAGAAATCGGCGAATCCCTCCTTTTCCGCACTCTGCCCGCCCGATACCGGGCGTCCGCAGAGCAAGGTGGCCCGGCTGACGACAGTTACCGACGGGATCATGGCGACCGCAGCCGCCCGCCGCCCGTCGCCGGACAGTTCGCTCCACCGGCCCGCACCGGTCAACTCTTCGCCGAGCTGCGCCGCGACCGCGCTGCTCATCCCGTCCAGTACGAGGAGCAGCGGCGGTCGCTTCTCTGCCAGCTTCAATGCGATCTTCTCCAGCACGTCTTCGATGAGCAACGTCCCACCGGACTGCGACGTACTGGCATGCTGTGCCCACGGCCCGAGCTCGGCCGCGAAGGCTTCGTCGAGCGTCGCCCGTCGCCGCCGCGCCGCATCGTGCACAGTGCGGTACGCATGAACCAGAACGGGCTCGGCGTCGGCGTCTCCCACCCACAGCTGTGCCAGTGCTCGGTCCACCCACCCCCAGTTGGCGACATGCGTGTGCACAGCCTGGTCGACCGAGGACGCCACCGGCTCCGGCGCGTCCAGCCAGTGCTTCAGCCGTACGGCCATGCGCGCCAGCTCGATCCGCTTCGCATAGAGAACAGCGGCAAGGTGATGCTCTTGTACGTGCTCCCAGGCCGTCTGCGCTGCTTGGGGCTCTCCGGCCAGAGCCTCGGCCAGCCGCCGCAGCCGTGCCTGGAACCCTGAGGGGAGAAAAGGATTGTCGGCGAGCGCAGCAGAGAGATGGGCCGCCGTGGCCAGCTGATCGGCCTGGCGCAGTACGTCGAGAACCCGCTGCCGTGCTTCCTCGCTCTGGGCGCCCCGTCCCGTCGCCTCACCGATCCATCGGGTGAGTGTGCCCTCCACTGCCCTTGCGTAGGCGCGCAGTTCGGACGGGCGTGAACCCATGCCGAAGACGGAGCCCAGAGCGACGGCCGCATCGGCCGACGCGGCGTCCCCGTTCATGACGGAGGCCAGCACACCCAGCGCAGTGGCCTCGGGGCCGCGGCCGCTGAGCGCGAGTCGCAGTAGCACGGGGGCAGCCTCGCCCGCGTTCTGCTCCAGCCACTCGGCGATGCCCTGCTGTTCGGCTTCCGGCAACGCCGCAAAACGCTGGGGCCCGCCGGGTGTGCGCGACCAAGCCAGCAACGCATCGACATCCACCGAGGCCTCGCCCTCGAAGACGCCCTCGAGCCCGAGCCGCACTCCGACGAGGGCGCGCATCGCCGCGTCCAGGGTGAGCACGGCCCCACGCTGCGGCCAGCCGCCGTCCGGTTCGGCGACGATCAGCGCACCGGGCAGCCAGAGCCATGGGTCGCGCCGCATACGAGGGTCGAGGTCAGCGGCGCCGAAGAGCTGCTTGACGATGTCTGCCTCGTCGACGGCGATGATCTGCGAGCGCACCATCTCGCCCACCAGGTCGAGACTGATCCGATCACCGGACACGTCGGTGGTGACCACCAGCAGGTCCGACCCCTCGATACCCAGATGAGCCTGCCAGGCGTCGGTGATGCCGAGCACCGAAGTGGTATGCGTGACCCGGACCTTGCGGCGTTCACCTTCGCCGACCGGCACGGTGAACTCCTGCGGCCCGCCCACCATGTACTTACCGTGGACCAGCACCAGCCGCCGACCCTTGGTATGGGCCAGTCGTGTGGTCAGAAGTCCGGTGATGACCCTCTGGTTGAGTTCGGGCACCGTGGCTCCCATCAGCCCTCGCCGCCGCGCGCCCGCACGTCATCGCCCTGGTCGGCGTCGGGTACCCGCCACTGGATTTCGATCTCAGCGCCGGGGTGTGCGGCCGCGTAGTCGCGGATCTCGCTCTGTATCGCGTTGAGGGCCTGACTGAGCGCGGTCTCCAGCACACTCGGAGACCCCGCCGAGACCCGACGCGTACGGCGAGGGGCAACCGGAGCGACCGGGGGACTGGGCGCCGGCTTCGGCTGCTCGACCAGCTCGTCGTCCTCGTGGTCCGTCTCGTCAGAGGGAGAGACCACCACCGGCTCCACGGGCGGGGGCGGCGTGGGCGCGACGGGCGCCACGACACTGCGGCGCGCCGCCTCGTTGATCATCGACACGGCCTGACTGCGCGCACTGCGCAGCACCGGGGCGAGCTCGGTGTCGAACTCGTCGGCTGCCGCTGTCTTCGCGATTTCGTTGAGCAACAGCCTGGACCGGTCAGCGAGATCGTCTCCGCGCTCGGTGTACTGCCGAAGACTGTCGATGAGGTCCCAGTCGGTGCTCTCCAGAGCATCCAGCACGCGCTGCGCCGAGGACATGGTCTTGGCCAGTACGACATCAGCGCTCGCATACGTTGCCGCGGCAAGGTCACGGGTGAGCGGAGTCGGCTCCGGGTTCTGCTTGATCCGAGCCAGCAGGTCGGCCGCGTCGCGCACCGACTGCTCGCGTGCGCTGAGGGCCTCGCCACTGATACCGAGTGCGGTCCTGAACTGGGACAGTGCCCGCCGCAACCCGCTGACAGCGGCCTCTCGCTCCGCCGCTTTCGCGTGCACGTCTGTGGCAAGTGCGTTGACGTTCCGGGCGAACAGCATCTGCGGGACACTCGTGCCGAACAGCGCCGCGGCCCGGGTGTGGGCCGCTGTGAACTCGTCCTCGGTGGGTCGCTCCTGAGCCCGCAGTGCCCAGCCGGGGCCGATCTGGTCCAGCGCGGGGGCCTCTTCCGCCTGCCCATTGTAGATCCAGGAGCGGTCCGACAGCAGTGCGTACGTGGCGATCACCAGGTTGGAGACCAGCTTGTCGAGGCCCGTCCAGCCGAGCTCGGCGATCCAGACGCGGATGTCCTCGACCGAGAAGTCGCCCTTGGCTCCGCGCTTGCCCGCCTGCTGGTCGATGTGGCGGCGCCAGTCCGTGGAGACGTTCAGCGGTCCGTCGTGGACCTCACCCAGTTCCAGCGCGTGCACGATCCGCGCCACGTCCGCGATGTCACTGCTGTCGACCACGGCCCGGCGTGAGCCGTCATCCATGGCCCTGGCGATCCAGCCGTATGCCTTCTTGAACTTCGCGGGAGTGACCGGCTTGCGGCTCTCCTGACGATCGAAGTTCGGGTGCTTGGGATACAGCGTGTCCAGCAACCCATCGGCGAGCTTCAGCAGGTTGTACTCGAAGAGGCCGCCGCCCTGGAGCTGCGGAGTGTGCCCGGCGTACAACGAGTGGACATGCTTGCCCTCGGTCACCTGGGCGCCGAGGTCGGTCTCGTTGGCCTTGGCGATTCCGTACGCCTGGTGCAGTACTTGGCCCAGCTGCGAGACGAGCGTCTCGCGCTGCGCCTCCAACTGATGCCTGACCCTGACCTGGTCGTCGGATGACAGGTGGGTCGCGAAGTCCTTCAACCGGTCCCTGTCGAGCAGGTAGTTGATCTTCAGGAGCCGGCCGAGCTGGGTGCCTCGCTGGGCGGAGAGGAAGGACGGCAGCCAGACGATGGTCGCCGTATCAGGCTTCTCCCGCTGCAGGCGGAAGACCCGGTTCTCGTCGGCGCTGGGCTGGCCGTCTTCGTTTTCGTCGAAGGGGTAGTCGATGACGAACCGGATCCGGTCCGGCGAGGACGGCTCGAACTGCGCGTCGGGCAGGATCTGGGGGTCGCTCACGTTCTCGAAGACAAACTCAGCCATGCGCCGCGTGCCGTGCCAGACGATCTCGCGATCGGCGACGAAGCCACCGTTGTCGACGACGCCCAGCTCTCGCCACAGCCATTCCTGCACCCACCGCTTGCGGGCGCCGTGCGTGTCCTTCTCGCCGACACTGTCCAGTATCGGCTCCACGTCCAGATCGGACAGATGCAGCGTGAAGACCGGGTCCGCGTCGTTGCCGTCACTGCGCAGCTCACCGGGAAACTCCGCCTGGAGCTCCTGCATCCGCTTGACCACGATCCGGTCCTCCTGCCCGGTGCGGGAGCGGATCGATCCGTGGTTCAGAGCGGCGAGACGTGGCCCGGTGAGGCGAGTGAGAGCAGGCACCTCGGGCGCGAGGTAGGCGAGCAGCATCGTCTTGATGAAACGGTCGTCGGCCTTGTACTTGGCGTCGTCCGCCGAACCATACTTCTGGAGGAGGTGGTCCTTGACCTTGCCGTGGAAGCGAGTTGCCGCGTCGGCCTCGCTGCGCAGCCGGTCGGTGAACGCCTCGCCCATTCCCTCGGCCAGCACGTCCCACAGGTCACCCAGCGGTATCAGCTCACCGACCTTCATGTCCTCGCGCCGCTTGTAGAGCATCTGCTGAAGCAGCTTGAGACCGGTGCGCTCGCGCTGGAGCGCACCGGAGAGCGCGACCAGGACGTTGAGGAGGACGGGCGAGACCGGGTACAGCGCCTTGAAGTCGGCCCAGTCCGCGTGGGTGGCGCCGTTGGCGTCGAGCAGCACGTCCCGCACCGACTGGTTGGACGTCTCGACCCGGGCGAAGGCGGCTTCGAGCGCGGCCTTGGCGGCCTCGTCCTTCGGCTTGAGGACCCGCTCCTTGATGATCTCCGGGAGGTTGCGGTCCTCCAGGCTGATCGGGTCGATGCGGCCCGCCAGGTACTTGACCTGCTGTTCCAGGTTCTTGGCGTCAGCGCCGACCGCGTCCGAGCCGATCAGCTCGGAGAGGTCACGCTGGCGGGAGATGAACGAGATGACCGGCAGGGCGCGGCCACCCGTACCTGACTCGATCAGCTTGACGAGCTTGTTCACCTCGTCATTGACGAAGGTCCGCTCACGCAGGTGCGCCTGGAGCCACAGGATCAGCTCGTCGAGGAAAAGGATCAGTCCGTTGTAGCCGAGGGACTTGGCGTGCTGGCTGATGATGTCGAGGCCGTTCTCGAGCGGCAGGAAGGCATTCTTCGCGCCGATCGCACTCAGCGAGTACGAGGAGTACGGTCCGGAAATCAGCGCGGAGGCCAGCCAGTTGCGGATCTTCTCGCCCGGGGCGGCGGCGAAGGCCTCGTCGAGGAGCGCCGGCGTCCAGACCTCAGGAGCCTCCTTGACGTCGAGGTTCACCAGATCGTCCTCGTCATCGGCGGTCGCCTGCGGGACGGTGCTGGTCTCCTTCGGCAGCGAGGGGTTGCCGAGCCAGCGGACGAATTCCGTGTCATCGGAGAAGAACTCCCGCTGGCGGCGGGCGTCTTCGAACATCGCGTCCGCTCGGTAGACCGGCGGTACGGGTGCGTCCGCGTGCAAGCGCTGAACCGTGCGGACGTATCCACCGAGGATCGCCGAATCGAGGTCGGTTGCACCGACCAGGTGGAACGGGACCATCAGGAACTTCCGGTCCCGCAGCCACGCGTCATGGTCCGCGATGATCGGCTGGAGCGTCGGCTTGGTGCGAGCGGCTGGGTCGTTGGAGAGGATCGCGTGCAGCACCGTCATGAAGTGGCTCTTACCGGAGCCGAACGATCCGTGCAGATACGCGGCGTCGGACGACCCCGCCCGTACGGACGCCTCAACGATCTTGAGCGCCCTGCGAAGGGACTGCTCCAGTTGTGGGGTGACCACGTACTCACGTACGCGGTCAGCGGTCGCGTCGAAGCCGCCGGACAGCTCGACCTTGAACGACCCGGCGAGCACGGACTCGGGCAGGTCGAGTACGTCCCGGAGGTAGAGGTCGCCGTTGCCGCTACTCATCGTCTTCCGCCACCTTCTTCTTGGCCGTCTTTGTCGTTGCTGTTGCCTTGCGTGCCCGGGTCTTCTTCGCCGGACGCCATTCGGTGAGTGCCGCCGGGATGAGCTGCTCGCGCGCCAACTCGCCATCCAGGAAGCTCTGGAACTCCTCGGCGGCGGACTCCTCGCCCCACTCGTCGTCCACCTCGCCGAACCACTGCCGCAGCCACGGCATCAGTTCGTTGATCCCGGCGAGCAGCGGTACGAGCTGTTCGCCGGACCAGTCCTGCTGCTTGCGGCGTTCGGTGACGATGTTCAGCAGGGCGGTGGCCTGATCACGCTGGTCCCAGCCGGCCCAGCCGAGGAGCAGGGTCGGATCGGAGCCGGGACTCGCGTCCGGGTAGGAGACGAACCGCTCCTTGGGCACGTCCAGTTTCCCGCGGTTCGACCAGTAGGACTGCTTCAGGAAGTCCGCGGAGGTGTACTTCGGCGGTACGGGGATGTCGAGGCGCTCGCCGGACCGGTCCTCCTCGCGCTGCTGCTCCCAGACGTCCTCCCACTGCGCGCGCTTGCGCAGGCCGGTGTCCTTGTAGCGGTACGCGGCGAGGTAGGGGACGTGCTCGGCGTCGATCACGTCCTGGAGGACCTGGGTGAGGGTGAGGTTGGGCTTCCCGAGGTGGGCGGCGTAGAGGGACGCGACATTGAGGATCGCCTTGGCGTCCGGTTGGTTCTCGAGCTCGTCGGCGAGCTGGCCGACGGTGAGGGTGCGGGGCTGCTCGAAGTCGTTGAGTACGTGGAACCAGAGCGACTTGTCCTCGCACTTGTCGAGTAACCAGGTACGAAGGGCGGCCTTCTCCCGCTTTTCCCAGGGGTCGGCGGCCCAGCGTCGCTTGCACTCGGGGCGCTCGATGAGGGCGATGTCGCGGCGGGAGGTGATGGTGTCGATGCGGGCCTGGACGATGTCCTGGTACCAGTCGGGCCAGTGGGCGGGGATCTCGGTGACGGGGGTGGAACCATGCCGATCGAACCAGGCGGTCTCGATCTCCCCGGCGGCCTGCTTGCGCGCGAGAACAATCTCGAACGCTCGTTCCCCGAGCCTCACTTGGGGAATTGTGCTGGGTGTGGGGGAGGGGGCGGTGAGGCGGGCCTTTTCGGCGTCGGTGAGCAGCCCGTAGGAGTGGTAGACCTCCCAGTCCAACTCCTCCTGTAGCGCGATCATGCGCTGGCGGGTACGGGTCCAGGCGTCGTAGGCGGTGTCGAGGCGAGCCTTGCTGGCTGCCTCGTCGGGCGAGCAGATGTTGGAGGGCTCGTGGGCGGCGAGTTCTTGGGCGAGCGCGTCGAGGGAGCGGCCGAGGGGGAGGGGTAGCAGCGCGGGGAGTGGGAACTCCTGGAGCTTGATACCAGTGAACTCGTAGAACTTTTCCCAGTCTTCGCTAGCAATGCCGCCGCCGATCCCTCCATTTCCGCGATCGAAGCAAATTTGTTTCAGCCAGAAGCATGCTGTCGAAGAGTTGAGTGTTGCCGTAAAAGCTAGTGCCTCGTCGTCTGTCACACTCTTTCCCAGTGCGACAGCTGGCATGTGTTGAGTGGTGATGATCCCCTTCTTGTTGAGTGCAGCGTGATTATGCGTGGCAACCTTCGAAAGGACAATAGTGCGTTTGGCGTCTGCGCGTGAGGGTGTCCATCGATACCAGGACCACCATGGGATGCCGGTCTCGAGCCTCGTCTTTCCGGAAAAGTCGGCTAGATTTCCAAGGGTCTGCTTGATGTTCCACAAGTGCCTTGCCCATGGTTCGTGATAGTCGACTCTCATGACCTGCCCATTTGTTTCATATGGTGCGATGGCGAGGTTGTGTGGAGTAATGTTCCAATCTCGTAGTTCCTCGCCAACTGAAACCTTGCGGGTCATGTGCGACGGTGATGAAAAACGCTTATGCCAATCTGGTGAAAGATAGAAAGCGTCATCCGCTCCAGAGAATCCAGCAAAACCTGCTTGGGTGCCAGTGGAGGCTCCGAGAGTCACGACCTGGGCGTCTGCGATAAGTTCCGTGAGGCGACTGGCGCCCCCTCCTTTGAGGCTCCATGGGTATGTGGAAATTTCTGTCCTACTGAGGTCGAGTGAACTAATCCACTCGGATTCACTGCCAGGTCGGTGGATTTGTTCGGTGATCGCAGTCCAAACAACGCCGCATGCTGCAATCTTCGGCTGTGACGGCTCACCTCGCACACCCAGCACGGTCCGGATGGGTTCGTCCTGCCGTGATACGTGATTCCGCCCGACCAGAATCACTGTAGGCGTCCCATGCCCTGGGATATACGCCCCCGAAGTGTCGATGATGTGAGTCAGGTGGACTCTGAGTCGAAAAAAATCTTCGATCAGTTTCTTGCCGAACTCTCGTTTCATGAAGGAGTTCGCCGTGATCTGTCCCACATACCCCGCATCCCGCACAGACCCAGCCGTCCGCACCGCCAGCTGGAAAAGCCGCTCAGTGAACGGTACCGATAGTGCGTACTTTCCCGAGCAAGACTCGTATACCCGGTAGTTGAGGTTCTCCTGCTTGTCCTTGACCGTGATGTACGGCGGGTTACCTACGACCACGTGGTACGTGTCGCGCGTCATCAGGTCGCAACGCTCTGCGTACTCGTCGATGTCCTCGGGCCGGTAGAAGAAGCTCTCGAGGCCTTCCTCCGACAGCGAGAACATGGTCTCCGATTCTCGCTTCGGCGCACCGCGACCGTGGATCAAGGAATCGCCCACCGCCACATTGATCGGGAATCCTGGCGCTGTATCGAGGCGCCCCGCACCCGCCGCCTTCAGCGCAGCGATCAACAGCCGGAACCGGGCGATCGACACGGCAAAGGGGTTCTTGTCGCACCCGTGCACCGCATTCAGAGCCCGGCGGATCAGCGTCCAGTCATCCGCACTCTTGTCCTCATCCCGCCACTTCGCCAACAGCCGCTCGAAGAGCCCCAGCAGAAAGTGTCCCGAGCCGCACGCCGGGTCAATTGTCCTTAAACCCACGGGAAGTTCCCGATCGACACCGTGCCCGTCGCGAATTTTGACGACCGGCTCCAGTCCAAACTCCTCAACCGCCGGCTCCAGTGTCAGGTCGAGGATGAACTCCTCCACGAACACCGGGGTCTGGAGCAGCGCGTACGTCTTCCGAGCGTGCTCGCTGAGGTCCTGGTACAGGTCGCCCAGGAAGCGCGTGTCCAAGTCGCTGTCCACGAATGAGTGGACGAGCTCACCGTCGGAGTCGACCCGTCGCCAGAACTTCAGAAGGGCCGTCGCCGCCTCGTACGAAGGGGCGATCTCCCACAGGGGGTTGTGCCTGCGGTCAAAGAGACCTGCCACCGTCGGGTTGGTCCCGGCCAAGTGGTCGAACGCCGCAACGATCCAGTCGCGGTCATTCTTCTCCGGGTTCGCCGCGAAGAACGCCGCGTCGTGATCCTCCGCGTCCTTCAGACGCTCCCCGACACCCGCCAGCCACGCACGCTCGATCAGCCCGTTGTCCTCGCAGAACCGCACGAAGACGCAACCGAGCACCCACGCCGCCGCGACCTGCGTAACCCGCTCATCGCGCCACGACTCGTACGTCGCCGCCGTACGGTCCGCCGTATACGCCCGCGTGTACTCGGCCGTGAGCCGGTCCCGGTACTCCTCCACCGACTCGCTCCGCGCCCGCAGGTCGTCCTCCAGGAGCGTGACCTGCTTGCGGAGGTCCTTCAGCAGACCGTCCTGACCACCATTGCGCGCGCTCACAGTGCCAATCCCTCTCGATGTGCAGCTAAGTCCTTGAGGAAGTCCTCGGTCAGTACCACGCGTTCCGCGTCGCCACCGGTTACCTCCACTGTGCGTCCGTCCAACTGCGGTCCCCCCTGGGGGTTGTGCGACGGCGTGAGCAGCCACAGCCCGTGCGGTCGCCCTCCAGGCTTACGGGCCTCGCGTTGCAGCTCCACCAGCAGTTCGTGCCCGCCCGCTTCGTAGTAGTGGGAGAGCAGGCCCGTGGTGTGAAGGAACAACACCGTCTTGGGCTCGCGAGAGGCTGCCCCTTCCAGCCGCGCTGCGACCCTCGGCCATACCCGGACCACGAACGACCGCAGCCCGCCCGGAAGTTCACGGTTCCTTGTGTGCCGGGTGTCCGCACCCAGCACCTTCGACCAGTCCGCGCCGTGTTCGGCCGCCAGCGCCCGGAACTCCTCCAGGAAGACCCTCGCCAAGTTCACCGGAACCACCGGGAACGCCTCCGTGACCGCTTCCGCAACTGAGCCGGCCTCGCCCCGCAGCCGCTTGACGTGTACGTTCAGTGCGAGGAAGCCGCCCTCCCGTATCGCGGAGTTGAGCTTCGCGGCGAGCAGCGGCGACGGCTCGCGCCCCCCGGCGGCGCCAGCCACCAGTGCGCGAGAAGCCCTTGTCACCGTGCCCGTCGAGGTGGGCCAGCTGCTGGCGCCCACCGCTGACACCGGCACCGGGGGCTTGAAGCGCGCCTCCGCCGTCTCGTAGGTCAGCGGGAACCCGGCCTTCTTCAGCGCGTCCTCGACCTCGACGTACGTGGGCCTGCCCATCGCCATCTCGGGGAAGCGTGAGCGCAGGCGAGAGAGCAGCCCCTCCAGGCTGATGCCTACCTCGCGTCGCACACCGGCCGCGGCTTGAGAGATCTGCAGGGCACGCCAGAGCTCCAGCGTGCGTGGGTACAGCTCAAGCCGGGGAGAGGCGGCTGCACCCAATGAAGTGGCCGCGGCCAGCGTGACCAGCCGGGCGTCCGGCAGCGGGTCCATGCCTTCAGGTGTGCGCACCGCCCGTAGGTCGCGGAGCGCACCTGACCGGTCCGGCAGGGGATCGGCAGTGGCGATCTTCTCCGCCGCTTCGCCCAGCTCTATTGCGTAGGCGGCGAGTTCGTCGGACGTCGGGTCATCGGAGCCGTCCAGCGATTCCAGGGCCACGATCAGCCTGCCCCGCCGCCGCATCTGTGCGAGCCGCGGTTCATGGTCCTCGTCGCGTCCGGTGAGGAGTGTCTCGGCGGCGACCGCGGCTCGTACGACCGCGAGCGCGGCGGCCTCCGTGCCGTCCGTGGACTCGCTCTGAGAACCGTGGCTCGCGGCCAGCACCCGGGACAGTTCCCTGGCGGTCATCACGCGGCCGGCGTCCCGGACGGCGTCTACCAATTCACCGCGCAGGACGTTCATCCAACCCACGTCGGCCCACTCCGTGATCGCCGCGCTGAGGTGCTTCGAGACGGTGAACTCGGAGACCTTCACTGTCTCCGCGACCTGGCGGTTGGTGAGCCAGGAACCCAACTCAGCCTTGCCGTCGAGCCCGAGCCCGAGCCACGCCGCGACGACGTGCGGCCGCTTGTTGTCTTTGCGGCCCGGCGGCATCGGGTTGAGGAGCGCGGCCAAGTGCTCCACGTCCTGCCTGGCTTCGTGCTCGGCACCAAGCTTGTCGTCCGCCGCTATAGGCACCACGGGCCGGACTGGAACAGCGGCGGCTTGGGGCTTCTTGGGACGCAGCGCAGCCGACCACTGACGGTGCCGCCGGTTGAGCTCCTTCTTGACCACCGCGCCGATACCGCGCTTGCCGCGGAAGCGAGGTGAGGGGACGTCCAGCAGCTCGCCGACCGTCACCGCGCCGAGTTCCTCGGCCACCGCAGCCGCCCGCTCGGTCAGCCCCGCGTCCCTCAGTGTCGTGCCGAGCTTCGCCTTCTCCGCGTACAGGTCCCGGATGTCGTCGTCGGAGAGGCCTTCCTGCCGGCCCGCGCCGCCCAGCAGCGAGACCGGGTCCGATGCGGGCGGCGGCTGGGTGCGGTCGGCCTCCACGAAGATGGATCGCCAAGCGTCCCGCATCTGCCGCAGTGACTCGAACCGGCGGCTCGCTTCACGGTGCAGCGCCCGCTCGAAGAACTTCTCGAGTCCTGGCCCCAGGATGGCCACGAAGGCGTCCGTGGCGAGGACGGGGAGGTCGTCCTTGAGGGCCGTCTGTGGGTCGTCCGTGCCGTTGCCCCACATGGGGCGCTCGGCGGCGGCCATCTCATGCAGAACGACCGCGGCGGCGTACCGCTCCGCGTAGTCGTCGTAGATGGGGCGCCGGGCATCTCCGAGGAAGGGATCGAGATAGCCGCGCGTGCCGGCCTTGATGTCACGGTCGGAGACATTGGCCAGGGAGAAGTCGAAGAGCATCAACTGCTGCTCACCGTCGTCCCGGACCTTGATCCCGAGGTTGTCGGGCTTGAGGTCGCGGTGGCGCAGGCCCCTGGCCGCAAGGTCGTCGAGGGCGGTGAACAGGTCCTCGCCGAAGGACGCCAATTCCTCGTAGCCCAGCTGCCCGTAGCCGGCCAGCCGTTGGCCGAGGGTCTCAGGACCGGCGTACTCCAAGGCGAGGACGGTCCGGCCGCCGATCGTGCGCGGGCCTTCGTGCAGCTTGACGATACGGCCGCTGCTGATTTGCTGGAGGGCTGCCGCCTCCGAGACCAGGCGCTCGTTCTTCTCCGCGTCCAATGCGACCTTGAGTACCCGCTCCTCCACCACGCGGCGACCGCGCTCGTCCTCGGTGACGCGCGTCACGTACAGCGCCCGGGCTGTCGCACCTGAGCCGAGCACTCGCTCGACGGTCCAGTCCCCGTCGACAGCCTGGCCGGGGGTGGCGGTGAGCGGGTCGGCCTCCACGGCGACCGTCTGTGTGGCGCTGGCCTGCTCGGCATCGTCGAGCTGCCTGAGAAAGGCGTCGGCAGAGTCGAGGCGATCGTCGACGGACACGCGGGTCGCGGCGTACACCAGCTCGTCGAGACCGGCATCCATGGCGTCGCTGACCGCGTACAGGTGCAGTCCGCCGTCGGCCGCGAGTCGCGCCTTCAGGGCGGTACGGGTGTCGGCAGGCGGCATCCCGGTCAGGATGTGGTGCGCCACGGCTCCGAGACCGAAGACATCGAGGTCCACCGGGTCCGGATAGTCGGCGTCGGTCTCGGGCGCGAGGTAGCACTGGGCGGCGTCCTCGATGTGCTCTCCGGTGAAGGAGCTCTCGCCGAGTGAGCGCAGTGAGGTGGTGTCGAAATCGCGGGCCGATGCCTGCCAGTCGATGATCCGCAGGACGGGGTCGTCGTTGCCGTTGTCGCGGGCGCTGACATACACCGAACGGGCCGCGAGTGCACGGTGGTAGAGCGAGCGGCGGTGGGCGTAGCGGACGGCCTCGGCGAGCTGGCGCACCATGTCGCGGCGTACGGCTTCGGACAGCTTCGGGCCGTGGACAGCAAGGTAGTTGTCCAACCGTAGATCGCTCTCCCGGTGGCGGAAGAGGATCGCGGGGCCGCCCTGGTGCTGGCGGAAGGCGACGGCCTGGGAGATGCCGCGGTGGGCGATGCCCTGGAGCACCTGGTACTCGCGCTCGGCGGCGCGGGTGGCGGAGCGCCGTTTCTCCTCGCTCGCCTGCTGCTCCACGAGATAGACCCGGACCCGGCCCTCCTCGTGGATCATCTCCTTGCGCTCGGCGAGCCGATCTTCCCAAGTGGGCCCCGCGTCCAGGGGGCGGGAGGAGAGCCTCCAGCCGTCGCCGAAGTCGAGGTGGGCGGTGGATGCCCGCACACCGATCTTCTTCATCAGCTCTGGCAGATGCCGTGCGAAGACGTCTTCCTTGATCCGCCAGCTCTCTCGCTCCGGCGGGAGGTTGAGGAAGTCGTCCCAGATGCCCGGGAGGCCGCTCTGGGCGCCGTCACGCCCGTACACATGAGTGCGCTGCACGGTGTCCAACTCGCTCTGGAGCAGCGGGTCGGACAGGAACACGAGCGGGTCGATCCGGGGAACGCGCATGCTCGGGTAGAGCTCGCGGGCCGCCTCCTGGAGGCGGGCCTTCAACTCTTTGGACTTGAGATCGGTGAGGTGCAGGGGGTTGCGGATCGTACGGACCCGGCGGTCGGGGGCGTGGAAGCTCCAGGTGTCCCCGCTGTTGATGATGCGGCCGGGATGCCCCTTCAACTCGACCAGGTAGAGGCCACGGGGTGTGGCGATGAACAGGTCGCACTCGTTGATGCGGCCGCTCATGGCGGTGAAGGAGAACGTTGCCCAGGCATAGTGCGGAGCCGTCACCGGCATCCGCTGCTTGATGTAGTCGAGAGCCGTCTGCTCCCAGGGAAAGGGGGACGGCCGTGTCTGGTACCAGCGCTTCGGCTGGTGCTGGCCGGGCTTGGGGGTCGCCTGACCTCCTGCTGCCGCCACCGCCGTTCACCACACCTTTCCGCCACCGGACTCGCCTGGTTGCCGGCGTGGTTGGCGGCAACGGTATGGGGCGAATCACGGCATTTTGAAATCGTCAGACCGCTGATCTGATCATCTTGCCAGGTGGGAGGTGGTGTTGCAGGAGGCTGGGAGAAATCCGGCGACGGGTGCGGGAAGTAGGGATTGCGGTTGTCGCTATCAAGCCATTCAGTGAATGCTGTACCGCATGCCACGGCGTGCCCACTTACGATCATGTAAGAACGCGGGAGCCTGAGAGCGGGGGGCGGGCATGGCCCGGACAGTACGCAAGCGAACGGTTTTCTTCTTCGAGGTCGTGGAGGCCAAGCGCGGTCAGCCGCGCATGGAGCACCAGGACTGGCGGAGCTTCCTCGACCGGGTCGCGGCCTCAGAGTCGTACGAGTGCGTGGTCCGCAGCGCGGACGATCAGCTGGTCGGGGTGATCGATCCAGCTCTCCCTGTGGATCATTTGCAACTTGCCAAGATCACCGGTGAGGTGCCGCACCAGCTTGACCGGAGCAACGGAACGATCGAGGCACTTCAGGTCGCGGCAGGGAAGGATGTCGTCCATGTGACGACGATCTGCTTCCTTCCGTACGCCAACATCATTGGGGTCCTGCCCGGCGGCTTCTCGGCGCCGCGGGTGAGTGCCATCACCAAGTGGCTGAACGGCGTTGGCCTGCCCTGGGGTGAGGTGGTGCTCAAGCCGGTCATCCACGCGCGCGCTCGAGAGAAGCTCAACCGCATCGAGGCGGTCACCGAGTTCACCGTGCAGTTGGAGGGGGCTCCGGCGGACACCGTCAGTGCCTTGAGCGCCCACGGCGGCCTCGCTGATTCACTGCGGAGCTTTGGGCAACGGCATCCTGACACCTCCATCACGCTCTCGCTGAAGGTTCCCCAGCGTGGCAGCAGGCTCTCCGCGATGCGCAGGAATCGGGCCGCGACCGAACTGCGCACTGACGTACTCCAGTTCATGCCGGATCTGGACGAGTGGGTGGACGAGTCCGGAGTGATCCGTTCCGTGACCGGCAGGGTTGCAGTCCGGGATCCGCACCGTCAGTCCCTTGAGTACGAGCCGCTCGACTTCCTCGCCCACCGCATCACGGCCCAGTGCGATGTCCCGCTTGCTTTCACCGACGGACGGTCGGTCGATCTGCGGTACGCCGTCGACGAGATCTTTGCGGCAGCCCATACGCATGAGCAGGCGCTACAGGAAGCATGTCAGTAGCGGCCGCTAGCCTGAGCAGCAGTTCAGGGCTGAGGTTGGGGGCGACGTGCTGAATTGGCTGTGGCGGGGCTGGGTGGGTCGACCAGTGGTGGACCTGGTGATCGCAGGTGCAGTGGTCGGTCTGCACATGGCGACGGTACGGATCACGGGCGCGGGCGATGTGCTGGGATGGCCCGACAGAGAGCAGAGGATCGCGGTCTATACGACGACGGCGACCGTCGTCGCGATCATCGGCAGCTTCATCACTGCGGCCGTGACCCTGTACGCCGCGGCCACAGGTCCCCGCATGCGGGCGTTGCGCACGCACCCTCAGAAGGGGCCGGAATTCCGGCGGAATTGGATGAGCATTCTCAGCGCGACACTGGTGGTCTCCGGGCTGTGCCTGCTCGCTGTAGTCCTCGACAACACGGAGCACGATGAGGTCGGAGTGCACTGGCTGGCCGAGGGCGCAGCAGCCCTGGGGGTGGCGCGCGCGGTGCGGTTGATGTGGCTGTTCGGCAAGGTCATCATCGGCAATGACCTCGACCTCGGTGACACCCGGGATCCGGCGTTGCAGCCCTCGGCGCCGGTGCGGCAGCCGGGGGCGTGATCACGGAGCCCAGGACAGCTCGAAGGCGTTCGCCGAGGCCTGCCGCACCGCTGGGGTCCGCCGGTCTATGGGGGCTGCCGGATCGAGCGCGGAAAATGCTGCCGCCGAGTCGTTCTTCGCCTCTCTCAAGCGGAAGATCCTGCCCGGTCGGCGCGGCTGGTACACCGAACGGGCCGCTCAGCTCGCGGTGTTCCGCTGGGTCGGCTTCTACAACCACAAGCGGAGGCGCTCGGCGTTCGGCTACCTCGCGCCCGCCGTCTTCGAGTAGAGATCAACTACGCTGCCCATCGCTGCATGACAACCGTGTCCACGATCGCGGTGGAAGCCCCCAGTAGTAAAGTCCCAGAGAAATCCCACAGATGCTGCCGCACCCCGTCCTGGCCCACATTCGTGCAGGTCAGACAGGGGGCGGCGGCATTTTTTCGGAGAGTTCTCAGATATCCCGGAAGATCTCGATCTGCGCCCCGATCGAGTTGAGGCGTTCCGCCAGGTCCTCGTAGCCGCGGTTGATGACGTAGACGTTGCGGAGGACGGAGGTGCCCTCGGCGGCCATCATGGCCAGGAGGACGACTACGGCGGGGCGGAGGGCCGGGGGGCACATCATTTCCGCTGAGCGCCAGCGGGTTGTGCCGTCGATCAGGACGCGGTGCGGGTCGAGGAGTTTGACCTGGGCGCCGAGGCGGTTGAGGTCGGTCAGGTAGATCGCGCGGTTGTCGTAGACCCAGTCGTGGATGAGGGTCTGGCCCTGGGCGCTGGCCGCGATGGCGGCGAAGAAGGGGACGTTGTCGATGTTGAGGCCCGGGAAGGGCATCGGGTGGATCTTGTCCAGTGGGGCCTGGAGCTTGGAGGGGCGGACCGTCAGGTCGATGAGGCGGGTGCGGCCGTTGTCGGCGGCGTACTCGGTGCTGCGCTCGTGGTCCAGGCCCATCTCCTCCAGGACGGCGAGTTCGATCTCCAGGAACTCGACCGGGACCCGGCGGATCGTCAGCTCCGACTCGGTGACAACGGCCGCCGCCAGCAGGCTCATTGCCTCGACCGGGTCCTCGGACGGTGCGAAGTCCACATCGCGTTCGATGTGTGCGGCGCCGTGGACGGTGAGCGTGGTGGTGCCGATGCCGTCGACCCGGACGCCCAGCTCCTCCAGGAAGAAGCAGAGGTCCTGGACCATGTAGTTGGAGGAGGCGTTGCGGATGACCGTGACGCCGTCGTGCCGGGCGGCGGCGAGCAGGGCGTTCTCGGTGACGGTGTCGCCGCGTTCGGTCAGCACGATGGCGCGCTTGGGGGCGACGCTGCGGTCCACCTCGGCGATGTAGGTGCCGTCGGTCGCGGTGATCTCCAGGCCGAAGTGGCGCAGCGCCGTCATGTGCGGGGTGACGGTGCGGGTGCCGAGGTCGCAACCGCCCGCGTACGGCAGCTTGAAGTGGTCCATCCGGTGCAGCAGCGGGCCGAGGAACATGATGACGCTGCGGGTGCGGCGTGCCGCCTCGGTGTCCATCGAGTCGAGGTCGAGTTCCGCGGGCGGGACGATCTCCAGATCGTTGCCGTCGTTGATCCACCGGGTCCGTACGCCGATGCTGCCCAGTACTTCGAGGATGCGGTAGACCTCCTCAATACGGGCCACCCGGCGCAGAGTTGTGCGGCCGGCGTTCAGCAGCGTGGCGCACAGCAGCGCGACGCAGGCGTTCTTGCTCGTCTTCACGTCGATGCTGCCGGAGAGCCGGCGTCCGCCGACCACCCGCAGATGCATCGGCCCGGCGTAGCCGAGCGAGACGATTTCGCTGTCGAGTGCCTCGCCGATGCGGGCGATCATCTCAAGACTGATGTTCTGATTCCCGCGTTCGATGCGGTTGACGGCACTCTGGCTGGTGCCCAGAGCCTCCGCAAGCTGCGTCTGTGTCCAGCCACGGTGCTGCCGGGCGTCACGGATGAGCCTGCCGATGCGTACGAGGTAGTCGTCTGCCATGGGGTGACCGTATCTCAGATATGAGATGGATTCCCCATAGCGGCACGCCGAGTTGTTCTACTACTATGCGAACAATTGGGGGGTGGTTATGAAGAGTGTCATACGTTCCGCCGCGGCCTGGGGCGGCTCGGTGCGGGTCTGGATGGGGGCTGCTCCCTTCCTTGTCGTGGTCGTGGTGTTCGCGGGTGTCTATGGGGGAGTGGCCGACCGGCTGCCCGATCCGCTGGCCACCCACTTCCGCGACGGAGCGGCCGACGGCTTCTCCTCGGCCCAGGGCTTTCTGGCCGTCGGCCTCGCCGTGCCCCTCGTCCTCGGCTGCGTCCTCGGCGCGCTCGTGCACCTGCGGGTGTCCGCTCCCGACGTGCCGTGGCTGATCGCCGGTTGCTATGCCTCCGCCGCCGCGCTCGGCTACGCCCTCTGCGGGATGCTGCTCGCCAACGCCGGTGTCGGCGACGCCTCGGCCGCCCGGGTGACGGAGCAACCGGCGGTGTTGGGCACCGGTGTGGCGCTGCTCGCCGGCGGCGCGCTCGGGAGGCTGCTGGCCGGGGCGGTGCCTCCGCAGCCACGGCGGGCGTCCGGCGCGACGCCCCGGCTCGACCTCCCCGCCGGTACGGCCGCCGGCTGGTCACGCACCATCAGCTCAACCCCGCTGATCGCGCTGGGTGTCCTGCTGCTCGGCGCCGGGCTCGTCGTGGGCGCCCTCGCCGACTGGCTCTCCGCCGCCGGACTACTGGTCGGCGGCGCCCTGGTACTGCCGCCGGCCTCCGTGCGGGTGACCGTGGACCGCCGCGGGCTGGTCCTCTCACCGACGCTGCTGCCCGGTCGCCTCCGGCTGCGCCGCATCCCCCTGGACCGCGTCGTCGAGGCCGGGAGCCGCCGCATCGCCTGCTTCGCCGACTTCGGCGGCTGGGGCTACCGCGTCCGGGCCGGTGCCAGCGGCCTCGTCCTGCGCTCGGGTGAGGGCCTCGTGGTGCGGCTCACCAGCGGCCGGGAGTTCGCGGTGACGGTCGATGACGCCGCGACGGCCGCCGCACTGCTCAACACGTATGCGGACCGCGCGCGGGCGCGGCAAGGAGGCTGAGGTGCTCTTCCGGGTCGACCCCGGGTCGTCCGTCCCGCTCGGCGACCAGATCGCGGCCTCGGTCCGCGGCGCCATCGCCGACAGCACGGTGGACACCGGGGAGCGGCTGCCCGCCGCCCGCGAACTCGCCGCGTCCCTCGGCGTGAACGTCCACACCGTGCTGCGCGGCTATCAGCGCCTCAAGGAGGAGGGGCTGATCGAACTCCGCCGCGGCCGCGGCGCGGTGGTCATCGGGGCCGCCGCCCCCGCCCGCGCCCGCGTCGGAGAGACAGCCGAGCGGCTGATCGCCGAGGCCCGCCATCTGGGGCTCTCCGACGAGGAGATCGTGACGGTGGTGCGGTTGGGGCTCGCGGGGCGGTAGGGGAGGCAGGGAAGGGGCCGGCTTGCCAGGGCTGAGGTTCGGGCGTGCGGTGTCGTCCTCGGGCCCTGTGCAGCTGTGCCCTCGCACCGTTCCGTGGGGCGTACCGGACATGCCCGGCAAGGCTGTTGGCGGAGCGGGGTGACTGGGTGAGGAGGAGTGGGGAGAGGGCGGCATACTGTGCGGCCGTTTGCAGGGGCTACGGCCGGCTTCCGTGGAAAGCGGCTCCCTCACCGGTCGGTGCCCTCACCCGTCCGCGCTCTCACCGGTCGACGGACTCCGCCGGACGGGCGGCCAGTGCCTCGATCTCGACCCGGAAGCCGGGCTGCACCAGGCCGGCGACCTGGACCAGCGAGCAGGCCGGCGGGTGCCCGGCGTCCTGGTGCTCGTCCCGTACCCGGCGGAAGGCCGGCAGGTCGGCCAGGTCGGTGAGGTACACCGTCAGCTTGACCACGTCGTTCAGGGTGCAGGAGGCCGCCTCCAGTGCGGTGGCCAGGTTCGCGTAGACCTGGCGGATCTGAGCCTCGGCGTCCCCTGCGCCCACCAGGCGCCCCTCGCCGTCCACCGGGACCTGGCCCGCGACCGCCACCATGGTGCCGGTGAAGGTCACCGCATGGCTGTATCCGTTCACCGGCGGCGCCCCGGTGGGGCGTATGTGGTGCTGCACCATGTCTGCTCTCCTCCGATGGTCCTGTGAAGGCCGTGGACGGGCGTGATCATCACATACCTGGGGCGGCGGACGGCGGTATTCCGGGCACTGAGGGAGACGGTCCGGCTGTTGCCCGGCGCGCGCACACCCACGCCGGCCCCCGGCGGGGTCCCGGCGTGGGTGATGCTGCGGCCCGGTGGCGGGCCGGGTGTGCCGGGTCAGCCGAACTGGCCAGGCCGGTAGTCGCCGGCGGGCTGCTGGATCATGACGTTTGCCCGGTTGAAGGCGTTGATCAGGGCGATCTCGCACACCAGGGCGGCCAGCTGCTCCTCGTCGTAGTGCTTGGCGGCGTTCGCCCAGGCCTCGTCCGTGACCCCGCCGGCCGCGTCCGCGATACGGGTGGCCTGCTCCGTCAGCTCCAGGGCGGCCCGCTCGGCCTCGGTGAAGACGGTGGCCTCGCGCCACGCCGCGACCAGATGGAGGCGTACCGGGGTCTCACCGGCCGCCGCGGCATCCTTGCTGTGCATGTCGGTGCAGAAGCCGCACCCGTTGATCTGGCTGGCGCGGAGCCGCACCAGCTCCTGCGTCGTGGCCGGCAGCGCCGAGTCCTCCAGCACCTTGCCTGCCGCGATGACGTGCTGGAAGACCTTGCCCATGGTCGGGCTGCCGAAGAGGTCCAATCGGGCACTCATGATTTTCTCCTTTGCCGGTCGGTGCTTGCACACGTACGACGGTGCAGCCCGACAGGATGTGACATGAGTGCCTGACCTGCGGTTTTCCTCCTGTGCGGGAGTGAGGGGTGCGACGGGGCCGTGCTGCTGCCGGGAGGCCGCTCCTGGGGCCCGAACCCGGACATCCGCGTCACTCCACGTCCGGCGGGACGAACCCGGTGGTCGCGGCCTTCCGTGACCACGATCGCAGGCTGCGGGCACAGCACACCCCGGTCGGGGCATGACCAGGGCGCGGCGATGTATTAGAGTTATCTCGACATCGAGATATTTGCCGAGAGGCGTACCGCTGCCGCGCCAGTAAGGGATACCTAACTTAGGCTCACCTTAGCGGATGGGGCAAGGACGGTGACGGCAGCATTGCGGTGGTACGCGCGAATTCATGCATGAAGGAGACTGTCGTGTCGGCGAACAGCTTCGACGCCCGCAGCACGCTGCAGGTGGGCGACGAGTCGTACGAGATCTTCCGGCTGGACAAGGTCGAAGGCGCCGCGCGTCTTCCCTACAGCCTGAAGGTGCTGCTGGAGAACCTGCTCCGCACCGAGGACGGCGCGAACATCACCGCCGACCACATCCGGGCGCTCGGAGGCTGGGACTCGCAGGCCCAGCCCAGCCAGGAGATCCAGTTCACGCCGGCCCGCGTGATCATGCAGGACTTCACCGGTGTGCCCTGTGTCGTGGACCTCGCCACCATGCGTGAGGCCGTGAAGGAGCTCGGCGGCGACGCCGACAAGATCAACCCGCTGGCGCCGGCCGAGCTGGTCATCGACCACTCCGTCATCGCCGACAAGTTCGGCACGAAGGACGCCTTCGGCCAGAACGTGGAGCTGGAGTACGGCCGCAACAAGGAGCGCTACCAGTTCCTGCGCTGGGGCCAGACCGCCTTCGACGAGTTCAAGGTCGTCCCGCCCGGCACCGGCATCGTCCACCAGGTGAACATCGAGCACCTGGCCCGTACGGTCATGGTCCGTAACGGCCAGGCCTACCCCGACACCCTCGTCGGCACCGACTCGCACACCACCATGGTCAACGGCCTCGGTGTGCTGGGCTGGGGCGTCGGCGGCATCGAGGCCGAGGCCGCGATGCTCGGCCAGCCGGTCTCCATGCTCATCCCGCGCGTCGTCGGCTTCAAGCTGACCGGTGAGCTCAAGCCCGGCACCACCGCCACCGACCTGGTGCTGACCATCACCGAGATGCTGCGCAAGCACGGTGTCGTCGGCAAGTTCGTCGAGTTCTACGGCGAGGGCGTCGCCGCCACCTCGCTGGCCAACCGCGCCACCATCGGCAACATGTCGCCGGAGTTCGGCTCCACCGCCGCGATCTTCCCGATCGACGACGAGACCCTGAACTACCTGCGCCTGACCGGCCGCAGCGACCAGCAGGTCGCGCTGGTCGAGGCGTACGCCAAGGAGCAGGGCCTCTGGCTCGACCCGGCCGCCGAGCCCGACTTCTCCGAGAAGCTGGAGCTGGACCTGTCGACGGTCGTCCCGTCGATCGCCGGTCCCAAGCGCCCGCAGGACCGCATCGTGCTGGCCGAGGCCGCCACGCAGTTCGAGCGCGACGTCCTCAACTACGTCTCGACCGCCGACGAGGCGGGCGAGGAGTCCTTCCCGGCCTCCGACGCCCCGGCCGCCACCAACGGCGTGCCGAGCCGCCCGACCACGGTCACCGCCCCCGACGGCTCGACCTACGAGATCGACCACGGTGCGGTGACGGTCGCGGCCATCACCTCCTGCACCAACACCTCGAACCCGTACGTCATGGTCGCCGCCGCGCTGGTCGCGAAGAAGGCCGTGGAGAAGGGCCTGACCCGCAAGCCGTGGGTCAAGACCACGCTCGCCCCGGGCTCGAAGGTCGTCACCGACTACTTCGACAAGGCCGGTCTGACCCCGTACCTCGACAAGGTCGGCTTCAACCTCGTCGGCTACGGCTGCACCACCTGCATCGGTAACTCCGGCCCGCTGCCGGAGGAGGTCTCCAAGGCCGTCAACGAGCACGATCTGGCCGTGACCTCGGTGCTCTCCGGCAACCGTAACTTCGAGGGCCGGATCAACCCCGACGTCAAGATGAACTACCTGGCGTCCCCGCCGCTGGTCGTCGCGTACGCCCTCGCCGGTTCGATGAAGGTGGACATCACCAAGGACGCGCTCGGCACGGACACCGAGGGCAACGCGGTCTACCTGAAGGACATCTGGCCCACCGAGGCCGAGGTCAACGACGTCGTGGCCAACGCCATCGGCGAGGACATGTTCAACAAGTCCTACCAGGACGTCTTCGCGGGCGACGCCCAGTGGCAGGCGCTGCCGATCCCCACCGGCAACACCTTCGAGTGGGACCCGCAGTCCACCTACGTGCGCAAGCCCCCGTACTTCGAGGGCATGACGATGGAGACCACCCCGGTCTCCGACATCGCCGGCGCGCGGGTGCTCGCCAAGCTGGGCGACTCGGTCACCACCGACCACATCTCCCCGGCCGGTGCGATCAAGGCCGACACCCCGGCCGGTCAGTACCTCACCGAGCACGGCGTCGAGCGTCGTGACTTCAACTCCTACGGCTCGCGCCGTGGTAACCACGAGGTCATGATCCGCGGCACCTTCGCCAACATCCGCCTGCGCAACCAGATCGCGCCGGGCACCGAGGGCGGCTACACCCGCGACTTCACCCAGGCCGACGGCCCGGTGTCGTTCATCTACGACGCCTCGCAGAACTACCAGGCCGCCGGCACCCCGCTGGTCATCCTGGCCGGCAAGGAGTACGGCTCCGGTTCGTCCCGCGACTGGGCGGCCAAGGGCACCGCGCTGCTCGGCGTCAAGGCCGTCGTCGCCGAGTCGTACGAGCGCATCCACCGCTCGAACCTGATCGGTATGGGCGTTCTGCCGCTCCAGTTCCCCGAGGGCCAGACCGCCGAGTCCCTCGGCCTGACCGGCGAGGAGACCTTCTCCGTCACCGGCGTGACCGAGCTGAACGACGGCACCACCCCGCGCACCGTCAAGGTGGCCACGGACAGCGGCGTCGAGTTCGACGCGGTCGTCCGTATCGACACCCCCGGTGAGGCGGACTACTACCGCAACGGCGGCATCATGCAGTACGTGCTGCGCTCGCTGATCCGGAAGTAAACGCAGCCGCAGGTAAGTCACCCGCGGCAGCAGGACGGGCCGCACTCCCTCGGCCGAGGGGGTGCGGCCCGTCCGCTTGCCGTATCACGGCTACCCGAGCAGCTCGATCTCGGCGAGGGTGCCGGCGCCGTCGGGCACCAGCCGGTAGTGCCGGTAGCTGTCCGGCCGGCCGATGCCGAACACGCGGGTCTGGCGGTCCCAGGTGAAGGACTCACCGCCGCGGTGGTCCAGCCGGGTCCACCGCTTCCCGTCGGCGGAACCCTCCAGCGTCCAGCCCTTCGGTGCCGCGGCCCGGTCCGCCGAGGTGAGGGTGTACGAGGAGACGCGGGTGGGGCGGGTGAGGTCCACCGGGGCGCCGGTCAGGCCGGCCGTGGTGGCGGAGGTGTTGTCGAAGAGCGGACCTGCGGCCGGGTCGGTCACATCGGCCGGTGGCGTGGGGACCTTGCCGTCCCGGGTGATCGACGTCGGGGCGGCCTGCGCTCCGGTGCCCCAGTCGGACGGGCGGTCGCCCATGGTGAAGTCCAGGGTGCCGCCGCGGGCGAGGAGCCGGTGCGGCAGTGCGGTGGAGTTCCAGGGCTTGCCGTTCACCCGGAGGCCCTGGACATAGACATTGCGCGCGTTGTTCCGCGGGGCGTTGACGGTGAGATCGCGCCCGTTCTCCAGGTGGACCGTGGCCTTGGTGAACAGAGGGGAACCCACCGCGTATTCGCCCTGACCCATCACCAGCGGATAGAAGCCGAGGGCACTGAAGACGTACCACGCGGACATCTCGCCGTTGTCCTCGTCGCCCGGGTATCCCTGGCCGATCTCGCTGCCGAGATAGAGCCGGGACATCGCCTCGCGGACCTTTTCCTGGGTCTTCCAGGGCTGCCCCGCCGCGTCGTAGACATAGGCGATGTGGTGGGAGGGCTGATTGCTGTGCCCGTACATGCCCATGCGGGTGTCGCGGGCCTCGGTCATCTCATGGATCACCTGGCCGTAGGAGCCGGCGAATTCCTTGGACGCGGTCTCCGGGGTGGCGAAGTAGGCGTCCAGCTTCCTGGCCAGGGCGGTGCGGCCGCCGTAGAGGTTGGCCAGGCCCCGGGTGTCCTGCGGTGCGGTGAAGGCGAAGGTCCAGGCGTTGGTCTCGGTGTAGTCGTGGCCCCAGACACGGGGGTCGAAGGTGCCCGGCGGCAGCCGCCAGCCGCCCCGGGCGTCCTTGCCCTGGAAGAAGCCGACCTTGTGGTCGAAGAGCTTGACGTAATTCTGGGCGCGGCCCAGGAAATAGGCCGATTCTTCCTTGTAGCGGGGCTTCTTGGTCTTCTCGTACAGCGCCTTGCCCATACGGGAGATACCGAAGTCGTTGAGGTAGCCCTCCAGCGCCCAGGACATGCCCTCGCGGGTGTCGGTGCTCGTATAGCCGAGGAAGGGAGAGGTGGTCATGCCCTTGCGGCCGACCCCGGGGTTCGGCGGGGCGACGGTGGCGTTCTTCACGGCCGCGGCATAGGCCGCCTCGGCGTCGAATTCCACCCCCTTGGCGTAGGCGTCGGCGAACGCCACATCGGAACTCGTCCCGGTCATCAGGTCCGCATAGCCGGGTGAGGACCAGCGGGAGATCCAGCCGCCGTCCTTGTACTGCTGGACGAAGCCGTCGACCATTTTCCCCGCGCGTTCCGGGGTGAGCAGCGAATAGGCGGGCCAGGTGGTCCGGTAGGTGTCCCAGAAGCCGTTGTTGACGTGGACCTCACCGTCGACGATCTTCGAGCCGGTGTGCGTCGGGGTGTCCTGGCCGGTCTGCGGCGAGAACGGGCTGGCGTAGCGGCTGCGCGAACCGACCTGCTCGAAGCCGGAGTTGGGGTAGAGGTAGAGGCGGTACAGGTTGGAGTAGAGGGTGGTGAGCTGATCGCGGCTCGCGCCCTCGACCTCGACCCGGCCCAGCAGGTCGTCCCACTGCGCCCGAGCCCGGTCCCTGACCTCATCGAAGGCCGCGCCGTCGGGGATCTCCCGGGTCAGGTTCGCCTTCGCCTGGTCCACGCTGATGAGCGAGGTCGCGATCCGCATGGTCACCGTGCGGTCCGCGCCCGGCCGGAAACGGAGATAACCGGTGACGTCCTTGCCCCCTCCGCCCTCCAGCCTGCCGCCGCCGGTGACCGGGGCGTCGAAGACCCCGTAGACGAACAGCCGGGTGGCGCCCACGGACAGCCCGCTCCTGACGTCCGAGAAGCCGGTGACGATGCCGCGCCCGGTGTCCAGGCTCAGCCCGCCCTTGTTATTGACGTTGTCGAAGATCAGGCTCGCCCGGTCGCCGGGGAAGGTGAAGCGCATCAGTGCGGCGTGGTCGGTCGGGGTGATCTCCGTCTTGAGGCCGTTGTCGAAGGTCACGCCGTAGTAGTGCGGCTTCGCGGTCTCGCGGGAGTGGTGGAAGGGCAGTGCCCGGCCGGTGCGTGAGGCGTCCGGGGTGCCGGCCGCGACGGACGGCATGACCTGGAAGGTCTGCCGGTCGCCCATCCACGGGCTCGGCTCATGGCTGGCGCTGAACGCCTGGAGGGTGGGGAGGTTGTCGGCGTTGTTCTTCCGCGCGTACTCGTAGAGCCAGTCGGCGGAGCCCGCGTTGGTGACCGGGGTCCAGAAGTTGAAGCCGTTGGGGACCGCGGTGGCGGGGAAGGTGTTGCCGCGCGAGAAGCTGCCGCTGGACAGCGTGCCGCGGGTGGTGACGGCGTAGTCGGAGAGGTGCGCCGCCGGCTGGTCGGGGGCCTTGGGGGCGAGGGTGAGGTCATCGATCCAGCCGCGGAAGGCCGGGGCGGTCCGCGGTGCCGACGGCGCGTCATAGCCGACCAGGATGCGGTCGACGGTCTTGCCCGCGGCGACCGCGCCGATCCGCGCCTCCCGGTTGTTCCACTGGTTGACGTAGAGCGTCTTGGCGGCGGCCTGGCCGCGGGGCGTCAGCGGGGCGCCGTGCTGGTCGACGGCGGACAGCTCGCTGAGGTAGGTCCCGTCGGTGAAGGCCAGATCGACGGCGGCATGGGTCGCCGGATAGTCCGGATCGCTCTTCGCCATCTCGGGGAAGATCTTGTACGAGAGCGAGGTGGTCGCGGTGACCGGGACGTCGACATCGAAGACCTTGTTGTACGCGTAGCCGTGGCCCCGGGCGGTGTGGGTGCCGGCGTAACGCAGTGCATGCCCGCCGGTGAAGCCGGCGTGCGCCTTGGCGGTGGGGGAGTCGGCGGGGCCGGTGTCGGTCCCGGTGGTCATGCCGGGTGCCCCCGGGGTGGTCTCCGGGTCGACACCGGAGGTGCGGGGTTTTCCGCCGGGGCCGGTCTCCACGGTGTCGGTCCAGTCCGGCCGCGGTTCGCCCGGCTCGAACGAGGAGCTGAACTCCGTGGCGTCCCGGGGCGGTTGGGGTGGTGCTGCCTGGGCCGGGCCGGGTACGGCGGCGAGGAGTAGAGCGGCCACCACGAGGGCGACGGGGCGGGCGGTTCCCCGCAATGGACTGTGCCGGTGTCTGAGCCGCACGCGAGCCCTCTCAACGGGATTGACATCGTTGTCAGTTACATGGCGCCGAGGCAATCAGAGATAAGTAAGGTGCGTGGGGCCTTTGGTGTCAAGGGTGGCGCGGGGATCGGTGCGCCGGTCGTGTCGTCCGGCGGTCCCGTCTGCGGCCCCCTGGACGAATCCCCGCATACAGGGGAGGTCTCAACTAGGGAAAGACTGCCGCCCGACGGCGCATCCGATCTTCCCCTGCGGCCGGAAGTGGACTATACCTGTCGGCGTCCGACGGCCCCACGGCCGAGGCCGCGAATCCGGGGGGAAGGCGGGAACGCATGACTGCCCCGCACTTCTCTGGCGTGCCCGGTGCACATCCCGTACAACTCAGCTTCATCTGACCCGCGGTGCCGGGGTGGCTCCGGTACACCGCCTGAGTCCTGAAGAAGGCGAGGACTTGAGCATGGGATTCACCTCTCCATTCAACCGTCGTGATCTGGTCAAGCGGGCCGCGGCCCTGGGAATCGTCGCCGTACCGGCCATGGGAATGCTGTCGGCGTGTGCCGGCGGCGGCAGCGACGACAGCGACAACAAGGTCGACAAGGGAAAGAAGTCGGACCGGAATCCACTCGCGGTCAATGAGTCGGCCGGGCTCGATGTCGTCATCTTCGACGGCGGATTCGGTGACAAGTACGCCAAGGACGCGCAGGGCGAGTATGTGAAGGCCTTTCCGAAGGCCGACGGCAAGGTGAAACTCTCCTCCACCCAGAAAATCCAGTCCACGCTGCAACCGCGCTTCAACGGCGGCAATCCCCCGGACCTCGTCGACAACTCCGGTGCGGAACAGATGGACTTCGGCACCCTGGTCGCCAAGGACCAGCTGACCGACCTCTCCCCGCTCCTCGACGCCCCCTCGATCGACGACCCGGGCAAGAAGGTACGGGACACCCTGCGCCCCGGCGTCGTCGAAATGGGTCAGTTCGGCGGCAAGGAGACCTGGCTTCTCTACTACGCGTACACGGTCTACGGCGTCTGGTACTCCAGGAGCAATCTCCGGAAGCTGGACGCGGAGTATCCGGAGACCTGGGACGACATGCTGGCCCTGTGCGCGAAGGCCAAGAAGAAGGGCGTCGCGGGCTGGACGTACCCGGGCAAGTACCCCTACTACCTTCCGTTCAGCCTCTACCCGTTCATCGCCAAGATCGGTGGTGCGGAGGTCCTGCGGAAGATCGACAATCTGGAGCCCGACGCCTGGAAGGACCCGGCGGTCAAGGCGGCCTTCGACGCCTATTACGAGCTGTACAAGAAGGGCTATGTCCTCAAGGGCTCGCCCGGACTGGACCACCTCCAGTCGCAGAAGGCGTGGGCCGAGGGCAAGGCGCTGTTCATTCCGAACGGTTCCTGGGTGGAGAACGAGTCGGCCCAGCAGATCGAGAAGAACCCGCACTTCGATCTCGCGGTCGGCGCCCCTTCCAGCCTGTCGGACTCCGACAAGATGCCCTTCGGTACCCTCTGGGCCTCGGGCGGCGAGCCCTACATCGTGCCGCGGAAGGCCCGTAACGCCGAGGGCGCCATGGAGCTGCTGCGCATCATGCTCAGCAAGAAGTCCTCGCAGAACTTCATCCGGCAGGTCTCCTCGCTCACCTCGCTCAACGGCGGCACCGAGGGGCTGAAGCTCCCGCCGGGCCTGGCCTCGGCGCAGGCGGCGCTGCAGAAAGCCGGCGAGAACATCGTCAATCCGCGGTTGCAGGACTGGTATGTGGCGCTCCAGAAGGAGCGGATCGGGGTCGGCGCGGTGGGCGAGATGATGGCCGGCCGGCTGACTCCCGACGAGGCCATCAAGAAGATCCAGAAGTACGCGGACGACACCCGCGACGACTCCAGCGTGAAGAAGTACCGGCGCTGACCGAGACGTTCGATGCGGCACCGGTGGCGGCAGACGCAGGCAGAGAACGGGATCGGGAGTCATGAAACACGGTAAGTACCGTTTCATCGCGGGGTTCTTGGCCCTCCCGCTGGCGATTTACGCGATCTTCGTGATCTCGCCCTTCGTGCAGGCCATCTACTACTCCTTCACGGACTGGACCGGGCTGAGTCCGGACATGAAGATGGTCGGCTTCGACAACTATGCGCGCCTGTTCCAGGACGGTGTCTTCTGGTCCGCCGTGGCCAACAGCGTCACGTTGTTGCTGCTGCTGCCGGTGGTGACGCTCTCCCTCGGGCTCTTCTTCGCCTTTATGCTCAACGTCGGTGGCCGCCGCCGGAGGAAGGCGGTCATCGGCGGGGTGCGCGGTTCGGGCACCTACAAAATCCTCTACTTCTTCCCGCAGGTGCTCTCGGTCCCGATCGTCGCGCTGCTCTTCCAGTTCGCCTACAACCCGGAGAGCGGCGCACTCAACGCCTTCTTCGACGCGGTCGGGCTGGACGGGGTGCAGCCGGACTGGCTGGGCGATCCGCAGCTCGCGCTGTGGTGTGTGATGGCCGCGATGGTGTGGGCCAATGTCGGCTTCTATGTCGTGCTGTTCTCCGCCGGGATGAGTTCCATTCCGAAGGATTTCTACGAGGCCGCGCTGCTGGACGGCGCGAACCGTTTCCACACGTTCTTCCGGATCACCCTGCCGCTGCTGTGGGACACCGTCCAGACCGGCTGGATCTATATGGGCATCCTCGCCCTGGACGTCTCGGCGTTCGCCTTCGTGCAGATCATGAGCGTCGGTCCGGGCGGTCCCGACTATGCGACCGAGGTCCTTCCGCTGTACGTGTACCAGAAGACCTTCCGGGACGGTCAGGCCGGATATGCGACCGCCATCGGCGTTTCCCTGCTGATCGTGACCCTCGTCTTCTCGGCCGTCGTCATGCGGCTGGGGCGGCGCGAGCGACTGGAGTTCTGATGAGTGCGCAGACAGACCCCGCGGACCTCCCGGGGGTGACGAAGGAGCACACCCCGTCTCCGGGCACCTCGCGGCTGCCGGGCCAGCGGGGCGGGCAGGGGCGGGCGGACGGCGCCGGCTCCGGCGGGGACCGCGGTGAGGGCAGGGTCCTCAACGTCTTCTCGCACGGCGTCCTGGTGATCTGGGGGCTGCTGGTCACCATGCCGCTGCTGTGGGCGGTGGTGAGTTCCTTCAAGGACGACTCGGAGATCTTCGGCTCGCCGTGGGGGCTGCCGTCGGCCCTGCACTTCGACAACTGGTCACGCGCCTGGGACAAGGCGAACATGGGCCAGTACTTCCTCAACTCGCTGATCGTGGTGGGTGGTTCGCTGATCGGCACGATGCTGCTGGGCGCGATGGCGGCCTATGTCCTGGCCCGCTTCGACTTCCCCGGCAACCGCTTCCTGTACTTCCTGTTCGTGGGCGGGATGGGCTTCCCGGTCATCCTGGCGCTGGTCCCGCTGTTCTTCGTCATGAAGAACATGGCGCTGCTGGACACCTACCACGGGCTGATCCTGGTCTACATCGCCTACTCGCTGCCGTTCACCGTCTTCTTCCTCAGCGGGTTCTTCCGGACGCTGCCGACGTCGGTGGCCGAGGCGGCGCTCATCGACGGCGCCTCCCACACCCGTACCTTCTTCCAGGTGATGCTGCCGATGGCCAAGCCCGGCCTGATCAGCGTCGGCATCTTCAACTTCCTCGGGCAGTGGAACCAGTACCTGCTGCCGACGGTGCTCAACGTCGGTGACCCGGACAAGAAGATGCTGACGCAGGGGCTGGTGGCCCTGGCGGTGAGTCAGGGCTACAAGGGGGACTGGTCCGGTCTGTTCGCGGGGCTGACGATCGCGATGCTGCCGGTGCTCGCCGCGTACATCGTCTTCCAGCGGCAGGTGGTCGCCGGTCTGACGGCCGGTGCCCTGAAGTAGGGCGGTGGGCCGGGCGCCGGTCGGCGGGTGCTCCTGGGGTCCGGCGGTTCGGCGACCGCCGGTCCGGCGAAAGATTCGCGCCACCTTCGTGTGCCGCTCCGTGGCGCGTCCCGGGGCGGCACACGGCGTCGATGCGCGCCTCCGGCCGGGACCGGAGCAGCCGCTTCCTGATCATGCCGGGCTCAACGCCTTGACGAGACTTCCCGACGGGCGTTCTGCTTAGAGTTCACATGTTGAATCGATGCCGCCCCCCGAGGACGTGGGTGCGGTCGGCGGGCGGTGGTCGTGCCTCCCCGGCTCCGGCTGGTGGGCATCCCCGGCCCCAGACGGGAGTGGATGAGTCGATGGAGACTCCGGGCTCGCAGTCCTCGCTGCACCGGGCCAATCTGGAGCGGGTCGTACGCGCGGTGCGTATGGCGGGCTCACTCACGCAGGCGGAGATCGCCCGGAGCACGGGGCTGTCCGCGGCCACCGTCTCCAACATCGTTCGCGAGTTGAAGGACGGCGGAACCGTTGAGGTGACCCCGACCTCGGCGGGCGGGCGGCGGGCGCGCAGCGTCTCGCTCTCCGGTGACGCGGGCATTGTCGTGGGGGTCGATTTCGGGCATTCCCATCTGCGGGTGGCGGTCGGCAACCTCGCCCACCAGGTGCTTGCCGAGGAGGCCGAGCCGATCGATGTGGACGCCTCCGCCGCCGAGGGCTTCGACCGGGCGGAACAGCTGGTCAACCGGCTGATCGCGGCCACCGGGATCGACCCCGGCAAGGTCGTCGGCGTCGGTCTGGGCGTGCCGGGTCCCATCGACGTGGAATCCGGGACGCTCGGCTCCACGGCGATCCTGCCGGGCTGGACGGGGACGAACCCCGGCCGGGAGCTGTCGGGGCGCCTCGGGGTGCCGGTGCACGTCGACAACGACGCCAACCTCGGCGCGCTGGGCGAGCTGGTCTGGGGCGGTGGCCGAGGGGCGACCGACCTGGCGTACATCAAGGTCGCCAGCGGTGTCGGCGCCGGGCTGGTGATCAGCGGGCAGATCTACCGCGGGCCGGGGGGCACGGCGGGCGAGATCGGGCACATCACGCTGGACGAGTCCGGTCCGGTGTGCCGCTGCGGCAACCGTGGCTGCCTGGAGACCTTCACCGCGGCCCGGTACGTCCTCCCGCTGCTGCAGCCGAGCCACGGGCCCGACCTGACCATGGCGCGGGTGGTCCAGCTGGCCCGCGAGGGCGACCCGGGCTGCCGCCGGGTCATCGCGGACGTCGGGCGTCATATCGGCAGTGGTGTGGCGAACCTGTGCAATCTGCTCAATCCCAGCCGGGTGGTGCTCGGCGGGGATCTCGCCGAGGCCGGTGAGTTGGTGCTCGCGCCGATCCGTGAGTCGGTCTCCCGGTACGCGATCCCCAGCGCGGCCCGGCAGTTGGGCATCGTCCCGGGCACCCTCGGGGGCCGGGCGGAGGTGCTCGGCGCGCTGGCGCTGGTGCTGAGCGAGATGGGTGACGCGACCCTGCTCGACGGCGGTCTGCCGGCGGACGCTCCCGCCCTGGCCTGAGCGCGCTGAGTTCACGCAGCTAACGCATGGCACCGTTGTCATCTCGTTAAGGATTTACTCCTTGACGGTCGGCTGGCGGCCGAGTTGACTTCCAGCCACCTCGGCCGCGACGACGCGGCCACGTCAGGGAGGCAACCTCAATGAACGTTTGGACGCGTCGCGTCGTCATAGGCACTGCCGCCGTCTCGATGGCCCTCTCCGTGGCCGCCTGCGGCAAGGCCGGCGACGGCGACAAGGCGGGCGGCGGCGACAACAAGACGATCGGCCTGCTGCTGCCGGAGAACAAGACCACCCGCTACGAGACCTTCGACCGCCCGCTCATCGAGTCGAAGATCGGGGCGCTCTGCAGCGACTGCAAGGTGCGGTACAACAACGCCTCGCAGGACACCGAGAACCAGAAGAAGCAGTTCGACGCGCTGATCACCCAGGGCGTGAAGGTGATCATTCTGGACGCGGTCGACTACAAGGCGACCAAGTCCTGGGTGAACCAGGCCGCCAAGAAGGGCGTGAAGGTCGTGGCCTACGACCGGCTCGCCGAGGGCGACATTTCCGCCTATGTGTCGTACGACAACGAGAAGATCGGCCGCCTCCAGGGCGAGGCGCTCGTCAAGGCGCTCGGCGACAAGGCCAAGGACAGCGAAGTCGTCATGATCAACGGCTCGCCGACCGACCCGAACATGCCGTTCTTCAAGAAGGGCGCCCACAGCGTCCTCGACAAGCAGGTCAAGAAGATCGCGTACGAGCAGGACATCCCCGACTGGTCGCCGGACGAGGCCAACCGGAAGATGGGCGCCGCCCTCGACTCGCTCGGCAAGGACGGCTTCCAGGGCGTCTACTCCGGCAACGACGGCATGGCCGGCGGCATCGTCACCGCGCTCAAGCAGAAGGGCGTCAAGGTCCCGGTCGGCGGCCAGGACGCCGAGCTGGCGGGGCTGCAGCGGATACTCAAGGGCGACCAGGCGTTCACGATCTACAAGCAGATCAAGCCGCAGGCCGACTCCACCGCCGAGATCGCCGTCAAGCTGCTCAAGGGCGAGAAGATCGACTCCCTGACGGATACCAAGGTCGACAGCCTGAGCGGCGAGACCAAGGACATCCCGGCCAAGCTGTACGACGCGCAGATCGTGACCAAGGACAACATCGCCTCCACGATCCTCAAGGACAAGGTCTACAAGGCGAGCCAGATCTGCGCCGGCGACGCCAAGAAGGCCTGCGAGGCGGCCGGCATCAAGTAAGGCCCCGGGCCCTCCGGCGCCGCCCCGGCCCCGGCGTCACGGCCCCCGGCCCGTTCCCCGTCCGGCGGGGCCGCGCGGCACCGTCCCGCGGCCCCCGCCCCGGCCGTATCCCCCGGTCCCCACCGCTCCGCGCCGCCCCTCCCGGGCGCGGACGCCGGACCGCCCCTCGCAAGCCCCCCGCTCCACGCACCACATCCCCGCCGTTGTGACGGCGGCGAAGGAGATGATTCACGTGTCCGCTTTGCCTGTGCTGGCGTTGCGCGGAATCTCCAAGCGGTTCGGCGCCGTCCAGGCACTCACGGACGTCACCCTGGAGATCCACCCCGGTGAGGTGGTCGCCCTCGTCGGCGACAACGGCGCCGGCAAGTCCACCCTCGTCAAGACCATCTCGGGCGTCCACCCGGTCGACGACGGCGCCCTCGAATGGCAGGGCGAGACGGTCCGCATCAGCAAGCCGCACGACGCCCAGGAACTCGGCGTCGCCACCGTCTACCAGGACCTCGCGCTCTGCGACAACCTCGACGTCGTCGCCAACCTCTTCCTCGGCAACGAGATCCGCACCGCCGGTGTCCTCGACGAGATCGCGATGGAGAAGCGCGCCAAGGAGCTGCTGGACACCCTGTCCATCCGCATCCCCAGCGTCCGCATCCCGGTCGCCGCGCTCTCCGGCGGCCAGCGGCAGGTCGTCGCCATCGCCCGCGCGCTGATCGGCGACCCCAAGGTCGTCATCCTGGACGAGCCCACCGCCGCGCTCGGTGTCGAGCAGACCGCGCAGGTCCTCGACCTCGTCGAGCGGCTGCGGGAGCGCGGCCTGGGCGTCATCCTCATCAGCCACAACATGGCCGATGTGCAGGCCGTCGCGGACCGGGTCGCGGTGCTGCGGCTGGGCCGCAACAACGGTGTCTTCGACGTCGAGGGCACCTCCCACGAAGAGGTCATCGCCGCCATCACCGGCGCCTCGGACAACGCCGTCACCCGCCGCAAGGCGCGCACGGACCAGGTGAAGAAGGAGGCCGGGGCATGACTGACCTCACCAAGGAGCCCGTGGCGGGCGAGGACGCGGCGGCCCCGGCCGCCCCCGCGGCGGACGCCGCCCCGGCCGCGGCCGTCGACCCCCGGCTGCTCGTCCGCGAGCAGGGCTTCACCGGCTACCTCAGCGACTTCAAGCGCCGGGTGCGCGGGGGCGAGCTGGGCTCGCTGCCGGTCGTCATCGGCCTGTTCGTCATCGCGGTTGTCTTCCAGCTCAAGAACAGCAGCTTCCTGTCCGCCGACAGCCTCGCCAACATCGGCGTCTACACCTCCGGCCTCGGCATCATGGCGGTCGGCATCGTCTTCGTGCTGCTGCTCGGCGAGATCGACCTGTCCGTCGGCTCGGTGGCGGGCGTCGGCGCGGCCGTGTGGGCCGTGCTCAGCGTCACGAACGGCGTCAACGACTGGCTCGCGGTGCTGATCGCCATTGCGGCCGGTGTCGTCATCGGCGCCCTGCACGGGTTCTTTTTCGCCAAGATCGGCGTGCCGGCCTTCGTCGTCACGCTGGCCGGCTTCCTCGGTTGGAGCGGCCTGCAGATCTGGATGATGGGCAAGGAAGGCTCCATCAACACGCCGAGCGGCAGTGTCGTGGAGAACCTCACCGGCTACTACTTCGAGGACAAGGCCGCGGCCTACGGTCTCGCGCTGGTCGCGGTCCTCGCCTACGCCGGCTCGCTGCTGCTCGACAGCAGGCGCCGCAAGGCCGCCGCGCTGCCGTCCCGGCCGCTCAGCGAGATCCTGCTGCGCACCGGCGTGGTCGCGGTGCTCGCCTTCGTCGTCGCCTACGTCCTGAACGAGCCGGCCGGCGCCCGCGGCCTGCCGCTGGCCCTGGTCCTGTTCCTCGCGGTCCTGGTCATCGCCGACTTCGTGGTGCGCCGCACCACCTACGGCCGGCAGATCTTCGCGGTCGGTGGCAACGCCGAGGCGGCCCGCCGCGCGGGTATCAATGTGAACAAGATCCGGATCAGTGTCTTCGCGGTCTCCGGCATGCTCGCGGCCTTCGGCGGACTGTTCATCGCCAGCCTCTCCGGCGGCGCCACCAAGAACCTCGGCGCGGGCAACACGCTGATGAACGTCATCGCGGCGGCCGTCATCGGTGGTACCAGCCTGTTCGGCGGCCGTGGCAAGATCTGGTCCGCGCTGCTGGGCATGCTGGTCATCCAGTCGATCCAGCAGGGCCTGAATCTGCTCGGTATGGCGAGTGAGATCCAGTACATGATCACCGGTGCGGTGCTGCTCGCCGCGGTGGTCATCGACTCGGTCTCCCGCCGGACACAGAAAACGGCCGGACGCACCTGATCGCGGCAGCCGTCCGACGGCGCCGGCCCCCACCGGGCATCATCCGGTGGGGGCCGGTCCGTGTGCGGCGCCGTACGCCGGGCGGCGTGCCGGACCCCGTGTTCACCCGAGTGACATACATCGCAAGGCCCGGGCGTCGCCACAGCGGACGCAACATTAGACTCGTCTGATCGGCAAGCTCGATCCACGGCAGCAAGCAGCAAGGAGGCAGGGGTGCAGGAGGTGCCGCGCGAAGCGCGTCCGGCCGGGGCGGTGGCGGGCGACGGGAGGTCGCTGCTTTCCCGGATCAGGGGACCGCGCGATCTGGACCGACTGGGCACGGAGCAGCTCGGGCAGCTGGCGGGGGAGATCCGTACCTTCCTTGTCGATGCGGTGTCCAAGACCGGCGGGCACCTCGGCCCGAACCTCGGCGTGGTCGAGCTGACCATCGCCCTGCACCGGGTCTTCGACTCGCCGAAGGACAAGGTGCTCTTCGACACCGGGCACCAGTCCTACGTCCACAAGCTGCTCACCGGCCGTCAGGACTTCTCCAGGCTCAAGGCGAAGGGCGGCCTGTCCGGTTACCCCTCCCGCGCCGAGTCCGAGCACGACGTCATCGAGAACAGCCACGCCTCCACGGTGCTGGGCTGGGCCGAGGGCATCGCCAAGGCCAACGAGGTGCGCGGTTCGGACAACCGGGTCGCCGCGGTCATCGGTGACGGCGCACTGACCGGCGGCATGGCCTGGGAGGCGCTGAACAACATCGCCGACGCCAAGGACCGCCCGCTCGTCATCGTCGTCAACGACAACGAGCGCTCCTACGCACCGACCATCGGCGGCCTCGCCAACCACCTGGCGACCCTGCGCACCACGGACGGCTACGAGCGCTTCCTGGCCCGCGGTAAGGACCTGCTGGAGCGCACGCCCGTCGTCGGCAAGCCGCTCTACGAGACCCTGCACGGCGCCAAGAAGGGCCTCAAGGACTTCATCGCCCCCCAGGGCATGTTCGAGGACCTGGGCCTCAAGTACGTCGGCCCGATCGACGGCCATGACATCGAGGCGCTGGAGTCCGCCCTGACGCGCGCCAAGCGCTTCGGCGGCCCGGTCATCGTCCACTGCCTCACCGAGAAGGGCCGCGGCTACCAGCCCGCCCTCCAGGACGAGGCGGACCGCTTCCACGCCGTCGGCAAGATCCACCCCGACACCGGCCTGCCCATCTCCTCGGGCGGCAAGGACTGGACCTCCGTCTTCGGCGACGAGATGGTCGAGCTGGGCAAGGAGCGCGAGGACATCGTCGCCATCACGGCGGCCATGCTCCAGCCCGTCGGACTGGACAAGTTCGCCAAGGCCTTCCCCGACCGCGTCTTCGACGTCGGCATCGCCGAGCAGCACGCCGCGGTCTCCGCCGCGGGCATGGCCACCGGCGGTCTGCACCCGGTCTTCGCCGTCTACGCCACCTTCCTCAACCGCGCCTTCGACCAGGTGCTGATGGATGTGGCGCTGCACAAGTGCGGTGTCACCTTCGTGCTGGACCGGGCCGGCGTCACCGGCACCGACGGCGCCTCCCACAACGGCATGTGGGACATGTCGATCCTTCAGGTCGTACCGGGGCTGCGGATCGCCGCGCCGCGCGACGCCGACCAGGTCCGCGCCCAGCTGCGCGAGGCCGTCGAGGTCGACGACGCGCCCACCGTGGTGCGCTACTCCAAGGGTGCCGTCGGCCCCGCCGTCGAGGCCGTCGGACGGATCGGCGGCATGGACGTGCTGCGCGAGCCCGCCGAGGGCGTCACCCGGCCCGACGTCCTCCTGGTGTCCGTCGGCGCGCTCGCCCCGATGTGCCTGGAGATCGCCGACCTGCTGGACAAGCAGGGCATCTCCACCACCGTCGTCGACCCCCGCTGGGTCAAGCCGGTCGACGCGGCGCTGCCGGGGCTGGCCGCCAAGCACCGGGTCGTGGTCACCGTCGAGGACAACGTCCGCTCCGGCGGCGTCGGTTCGGCCGTCGCCCAGGCGCTGCGCGACGCCGGGGTGGACCTGCCGCTGCGTGACTTCGGCATCCCCGAGCAGTTCCTCGACCACGCCTCCCGCAAGGAGGTCATGGCGGAGATCGGGCTCACCGCACCGGACATCGCCCGCCAGGTGACCGGCCTGGTCTCCAAGATCGACGGCCTGTCCCAGTCGCTCCGCCCGGTCGGCGGGGACGACACGGACACCGCGGAGACCTCCGGGGCCGCCCGCGTCAAGGGCGCGGCCGAGCCTGCCGAGGCCACCCGCGACTGATCCCGCAGACGGCACGAGGGGCCGGGCCGGTCATCCGTACGGATGTTCCGCCCGGCCCCTCGGCATACGTACGGCCGCACCCCATCGGGTGAATCCCCGGCGCCCGGAGGCCCGCCGAAGCTGACTGTTTCCCGACATTGCGGAGACTCGGTCAGTTCAGGAGAGTTGCGAGGGTCGTCCAGGCGGAGGTTCGCCCATGAGCACACAGCACGGCACACCACATGATTCACGCCGCAGTCGCGGTATGTTCCGGACGAAGACTGTGGAGCAGTCGATCCTGGATACCGAGGAACCGGAGCACGCGCTCAAGAAATCGCTGTCCGCGCTCGATCTGACCGTCTTCGGTGTCGGTGTCGTCATCGGCACCGGCATTTTCGTTCTCACCGGAAAAATCGCCAAGGAGCAGGCCGGCCCCGCCGTCGCCCTGTCCTTCGTCGTCGCGGGCGTGGTCTGTGCGCTGGCGGCGCTGTGTTACGCCGAGTTCGCCTCCACCGTCCCGGTCGCCGGGTCGGCCTACACCTTCGCGTACGCCTCCCTGGGAGAGTTGCCGGCCTGGATCATCGGCTGGGACCTGATCCTGGAACTCGCCCTGGGCTGTGCGGTGGTGGCGGTCGGCTGGTCCGGCTATGTGCGCTCCCTGCTGGACTCCGCCGGGCTGCATCTGCCCGCCGGGCTGTCCGGCACCCACGAGGGGCAGTTCGGCTTCGACCTGCTCGCCTTTGTGCTCGTCCTGGTGCTGACCGGTGTCCTGGTGCTCGGGATGAAGCTGTCCTCGCGGGTGACGGCGGTGGTCGTCGGGATCAAGGTCACCGTCGTCCTGCTGGTCATCGTCGCCGGTGCCTTCTTCATCAACGGCGCCAACTACACGCCGTTCATCCCGCCCAGCGAGCCCAGTGAGACCGGCGGCGGGCTGAACGCGCCGCTGGCCCAGCTGATGTTCGGCTTCGCCCCCGGCAACTTCGGGACCATGGGCATCTTCGCCGCGGCGGCCGTGGTCTTCTTCGCCTTCATCGGCTTCGACATCGTGGCCACCGCCGCCGAGGAGACCCGCCACCCGCAGCGCGACGTACCGCGCGGCATCCTCGGCTCCCTCGCCATCTGCACGCTGCTCTACGTGGCCGTGTCGGTCGTCGTGACCGGGATGCAGAAGTACAGCAAGCTCTCCACCGACGCCCCGCTCGCCGACGCCTTCAAGGACCTCGGACACCCCTTCTACGCGGGCGTGATCAGCTTTGGCGCCGCCGTCGGCCTGACCTCCGTCTGCCTGATCCTGCTGCTCGGCCAGAGCCGGGTGTTCTTCGCGATGAGCCGGGACGGGCTGCTGCCGCGGATCTTCTCGCGGTCCCACCCGCGGTTCGGCACCCCCTACCGGTCGACCCTCGTGCTGGGCGCCGTCGTCGCCGTCGTCTCCGGCTTCACCTCGATCGACGAACTCGCCGAACTGGTCAACATCGGCACCCTGTTCGCGTTCGTCGTGGTCGCCGTCGGCGTCGTCCTGCTCCGCCGCTCCCGGCCCGACCTGCCCCGTTCCTTCCGCACCCCGCTGGTGCCGCTGGTGCCGGTGCTCTCGGTGGCGGCCTCGGTGTGGCTGATGCTCAATCTGCCCGCCGAGACCTGGGTCCGGTTCGGGATCTGGATGGTGGCCGGCTTCGCCATCTACTTCCTCTACGGGCGCGGGCACAGCCGCCTAGGCCTCCGCAGCCGCCCGTCCCGGAACTGACCCGCCCGGCCCTTCCGGACCCTCCGGCCGGCCCCGTACGCCGCTCCCGCCGCGGTGTGCGGGGCCGTGCCGCGCTATCCGCGGTCCGCGCCGCGCCCCCGGCCCCACACCGCCCGCGGCCCCGTCACCCGGGCGCCCAGCGCCTGGACCCGCTCCCGCAGCCCGCGGTCCGCGGTGACCACCAGACAGTCCCGCCCGTCGCCCTCGTCCGCCACCAGCCGCACGATCCGGTCGTCGCCGCTGCCGTCCGCCGGCACCACCCGGACGCCCTCGACGGACGCGACGCCGCGCGCCGCGCCCTCCACCACCAGAACCATCTCCAGGGGCGGTGCCATCAGCCCCGGCAGGCCCCCGGCGACGTAGCCGGGCAGCGCGTCGCGCAGCCGCTCCGCCGCGCCGTGCCGGTCCCGCCACCAGCCGTCGGGCACCGAGCCGACGACGTTCGCGGCATCGACGATCACCAAGGAATCCATGGCGCCAGCCTCCCATGCCGGGCCGCCGCCGGTCCGGACACACGGAAGCGCGGGCCGGCTCCGCCGAGCCGGCCCGCGCATCCCGCTGTCAGCCGTGCACCCTTAGGCGGGCACGCTCGCGACACCCGGGGCCAGGAACTTCTTGCCGGTCGCCCGCTCGGAGACACCCGCGCGGTCCAGGTACGGCGTGATGCCGCCCAGGTGGAAGGGCCAGCCGGCGCCGGTGATCAGGCACAGGTCGATGTCCTGCGCCTCGGCGACCACGCCCTCGTCCAGCATCAGGCGGATCTCCTGCGCCACCGCGTCCAGGACGCGCTCGCGGACCTGCTCCTCCGTCAGGACGGCATCGCCCTGCTTGAGGAGCGCGGCGACCTCGGGGTCCAGCACCGGCGCGCCGGAGTCGTAGACGTAGAAGCCGCGCTTGCCGGCCTCGACGACCGCCTTGAGGTTCGGGGACACCTTGAAGCGGTCCGGGAAGGAGCGGTTGAGCGTCTCGGAGACGTGCAGACCGATCGCCGGGCCGACCAGCTCCAGCAGCACCAGCGGCGACATCGGCAGACCGAGCGGCTCGATCGCCTTCTCCGCCGTCTCGACCGGGGTGCCCTCGTCGATGACGTTCTGGATCTCGCCCATGAAGCGGGTCAGGATGCGGTTGACGACGAACGCCGGGGCGTCCTTGGTGAGCACCGCGGTCTTCTTCAGCTTCTTGGCGACACCGAACGCGGTGGCCAGCGAGGCGTCATCGGTCTTCTCGCCGCGCACGATCTCCAGCAGCGGCAGGATCGCGACCGGGTTGAAGAAGTGGAAGCCGACGACCCGCTCGGGGTGCTTCAGCTTCGACGCCATCTCGGTGACCGACAGCGAGGAGGTGTTGGTGGCGAGGATCGCGTGCGCCGGGGCGACGGCCTCGACCTCGGCGAACACCGTCTGCTTGACGCCGATCTCCTCGAAGACCGCCTCGATGATGAAGTCGGCGTCGGAGAAGCCCTCGGCCTTGTCGAGCACACCGGAGACCAGGGCCTTGAGGCGGTTGGCCTTGTCCTGGTTGATCCGGCCCTTGCCGAGCAGCTTGTCGATCTCGGCGTGGACATAGCCCACACCCTTGTCGACGCGCTCCTGGTCGATGTCGGTCAGCACGACCGGCACCTCCAGGCGGCGCAGGAACAGCAGGGCCAGCTGGGAGGCCATCAGACCGGCGCCGACGACACCGACCTTGCTGACCGGACGCGCCAGGTTCTTGTCCGGCGCACCCGCGGGCCGCTTGGCGCGCTTCTGCACCAGGTTGAACGAGTAGATGCCGGCGCGGAGTTCGCCGCCCATGATCAGGTCCGCCAGGGCCTGGTCCTCGGCGTCGAAACCGGCCTGCAGGTCGCCGTCCTTGGCGGCGGCGATGATGTCCAGCGCCCGGTAGGCGGCCGGAGCGGCGCCGTGCACCTTGCCGTCGGCGATGAACCGGCCCTTGGCGACGGCCTGGTCCCAGCCCTCACCGCGGTCGATCTCGGGGCGCTCGACGGTGACGTCGCCCTTGAGGACGTTCGCCGTCCAGATCAGCGACTGCTCCAGGAAGTCCGCGCCCTCGAAGATCGCGTCCGCGATGCCGAGGTCGAAGACCTGCTTGCCCTTGAGCTGCTTGTTCTGGTTGAGGGAGTTCTCGATGATGACCGAGACGGCCTTGTCCGCGCCGATGAGGTTCGGCAGCAGCGCGCAGCCGCCCCAGCCCGGGACGAGACCGAGGAAGACCTCGGGCAGCGAGAAGGCGGGTACGGCCTGGGAGACCGTGCGGTACGAGCAGTGCAGACCGGCCTCGACGCCGCCGCCCATCGCCGCACCGTTGTAGTACGCGAAGGTCGGCACGGCCAGATCGGACAGCCGCTTGAAGACCTCGTGGCCGCCCTTGCCGATGGCCAGCGCGTCCTCGTGCTTCTTCAGCAGCTCGACGCCCTTGAGGTCGGCGCCGACGGCGAAGATGAACGGCTTGCCGGTGAGGCCGACGCCGACGATCTCGCCGTCCGCGGCCTCCTTCTCGACCTGGTCGAGCGCGGCGTTGAGGTTCGCCAGCGAGCCGGGCCCGAAGGTGGTCGGCTTGGTGTGGTCGAAGCCGTTGTCGAGCGTGATCAGCGCGAACCGGCCCGCGCCGTACGGCAGATCGAGGTGGCGGACGTGCGCCGACGTGACGACCTCGTCGGGGAACAGCTCGGCTGCGCCCTTCAGGAGTTCGGCGGTGGTGGTGGTGCTCACTTGTCGCCTCCGGCGTCCTTGTGGTTGGGGTTCTCCCAGATGACCGTCGCGCCCATGCCGAAGCCGACGCACATGGTGGTCAGGCCGTAGCGGACCTCCGGCTGCTCCTCGAACTGCCGGGCCAGCTGCGTCATCAGCCGCACGCCGGAGGAGGCCAGCGGGTGGCCGAAGGCGATGGCGCCGCCGTACTGGTTGACGCGCGCGTCGTCGTCGGCGATGCCGTAGTGGTCGAGGAAGGCGAGCACCTGCACGGCGAACGCCTCGTTGATCTCGAAGAGGTTGATGTCCTCGATGCCCAGGCCCGCCTTGGCGAGCGCCTTCTCGGTGGCCGGGATCGGGCCGTAGCCCATGACCTCGGGCTCGACGCCGGTGAAGGCGTAGGAGACCAGGCGCATCTTCACCGGGAGGCCGTTCTCCCGGGCGAAGTCCTCGGAGGCGATGATCGAGGCGGTGGCACCGTCGTTGAGACCGGCGGCGTTACCGGCGGTGACGCGGCCGTGCGTACGGAACGGCGTCTTCAGGCCCGCGAGGCTCTCCAGGGTCGTCCCGGGACGCATCGGCTCGTCGGCGGTGACCAGGCCCCAGCCCGTCTCGCCGACCTCCGCGTTGGTGTTGCGCACCGAGACCGGCACCAGATCCCGCTGGATCTTCCCGTTCGCGTACGCCTTCGCCGCCTTCTCCTGCGAGCGCACCGCGTATTCGTCGGCCCGCTGCTTGGTGATGTGCGGGTAGCGGTCGTGGAGGTTCTCCGCCGTCATGCCCATGAACAGGGCCGACTGGTCGACGAGCTTCTCGCTCACGAACCGCGGGTTGGGGTCCACGCCCTCACCCATGGGGTGGCGGCCCATGTGCTCGACACCACCGGCGATGACGGCGTCGTACGCACCGAAGGCGATGGAGCCGGCGGTCGCCGTGACGGCGGTCAGCGCACCGGCGCACATGCGGTCGATGGAGTAGCCGGGGACGGACTGCGGGAGGCCCGCGAGGATGCCGGCCGTGCGGCCGATGGTCAGGCCCTGGTCACCGATCTGGGTGGTGGCGGCGATGGCGACCTCGTCGATCTTCGCGGGGTCCAGGTCCGGGTTGCGGCGCAGCAGCTCCCGGATGGCCTTCACGACGAGATCGTCGGCGCGGGTCTCGTGGTAGATGCCCTTCGGGCCCGCCTTGCCGAACGGGGTGCGGACGCCGTCGACGAAGACGACGTCCCTAGCGGTACGAGGCACGTTGGCTCTCCTCCAGGTGCGGGGTGGCACTGCTGCTGCGGGGCGCCCCGCGGGGCGCTTCCCACCGACATGCTACTTACGGGTAACCAAGCTGCACACCCCCACCGCCCGGAGCGTTGAAGGTCACACCCGGCGGATGCCCCGGCTACGGGGTGAGTGCGCCGCAACCGGTGGAAACCGGTGATCGAAAACGACGGAACACCGTCGGGTCTTGGGGCAATTCATCCCATCACACACCTAAAGTGCCCGTATGGATACGAACAGGAGTGGTGTCGTGGTCCGGCGCGGACGTCCGGCGGGGCCGCGCACGATCGGACTGGTCTGTGCCGTCGCCGCCGCGGGCGCGCTGCTGTCGGGCTGCGGGACCAGCGACGACACGGGAAGTCCCCAGAAGAGCGCGGGCTCGCCGGCGGTGCCCGCCACCGCCGCCGCCTCCCCGAGCGGTTCGCTCAGCTCGGACCAGGCCCAGCGCAAGGCCCTGGTCCCCAAGGCCAAGGTGGACTACGGCCAGGCGCTGAAGGCGGCGATCGCGGCCGTCCCGTCCTCGGAGGCGATCGCCGCCGAGCTCAAGGGGACGCCCGCCAGCCCGTATTGGGACACCGCGGTCGCGACGAGCGACGGGACGGCGTACGCCGTGCGCGTCGACGCGGTCTCCGGCAAGGCCCAGAAGCCGCAGCCCCAGTCGGACGACCCCGACGACAAGCAGGAGCTGGCCGGCCGGCTGTCCAAGGCCACCGTCACCGCCCAGCAGGCCGCTGAGACGGCGACCGAGAAGACGAAGGGCACCGTCACCACCATCGAGCTGGGCGACGCCGACCACGGCAACGACACCGTGGCGTGGACCGTCGGCGTGGTGACCCCCGACGACTGGAACGAGACGACCTACGAGATCGATGCGACCAACCGCAAGGTCCTGTGGATGAACGTCGACCAGGACTGAGCGACCAGGACCGAACGACCGGTACCGGGTGACCGGTACCGAGCGACCGTACGCACTGCCCCGGGCCGGCACCTTCCGCCGCCCGGGGCAGTCGCGTCAGCCGGCGTCCGTCAGCAGCGCCTCGGTGAGGAGCGGCGCGACCTGCTCGATCTGCCAGGGGCGGGCGCCGTGGCCGGACAGCACCTCGGCGACCGCCTCCCGGGTCGGCTCGGCCGGCGGCTCCCAGCACAGCCGGCGCACCGTGTCCGGAGTGATCAGGTTCTCCTGCGGGAGGTTCAGCTCCTCGGCGAGCGCGGTGACCCCCGCGCGGGCGGCCGACAGCCGGGCCGCGGCGGCCGGGTCCTTGTCGGCCCAGGAGCGGGGCGGCGGCGGGCCGTTGAGCGGCTGGCCGGGCTGCGGCAGCTCGCTCTCGGGCAGCGCACGGGCGCGGTCCACGGCGGCCTGCCACTGCTCCAGCTGCCGGCGGCCCATCCGGTGGCCGAAGCCGGGCAGCCCCGCCAGCGCGTGACTGTTGGGCGGCAGGCTCAGCGCCGCCTCTACGATCGCGGCGTCCCCGAGCACCTTGCCCGGCGAGACGTCGCGCCGCTGGGCGACCTGGTCACGGGCCGTCCACAGCTCCCGTACGACCGCCATCTGGCGGCGCCGGCGGACCTTGTGCATGCCGGAGGTCCGGCGCCAGGGGTCCTTGCGGGGCGGCGGCGGGGGAGCGGCGGCGATCGCCGCGAACTCCTGCCGGGCCCACTCCAGCTTCCCCTGCTGCGTCAGCTCCTCCTCCAGCGCGTCCCGCAGGTCCACCAGCAGCTCGACGTCGAGCGCGGCATAGCGCAGCCAGGGCTCGGGCAGCGGGCGGGTGGACCAGTCGACGGCGGAGTGGCCCTTCTCCAGGGCGAAGCCGAGCACGTTCTCGACCATGGCGCCCAGGCCGACCCGGGCGAAGCCGGCCAGCCGCCCGGCCAGCTCGGTGTCGAACAGCCGGGTGGGGACCATCCCTATGTCACGCAGACACGGCAGGTCCTGGGTGGCGGCGTGCAGCACCCACTCGGCGTCGCCGATCGCCTCCCCCAGCGCCGACAGGTCCGGGCAGCCGACCGGGTCGACCAGCACGCTGCCGGCGCCCTCGCGGCGCAGCTGTACGAGGTAGGCGCGCTGGCCGTAGCGGTAGCCGGAGGCCCGCTCGGCGTCGACGGCCACCGGGCCCGTGCCGGCCGCGAAGGCCGCCACGACCTCGGCGAGGACCTCGTCGGTGGCGGTCACCGGGGGGATGCCCTCGCGGGGCTCCAGGAGAGGGACCGGCGCCGGTCGGGTATCCGGAGGAGAGTCTCCGGTCGCTCGCAGTGTCGTGTCTGCTGCGGTCTTTTGGGCGTCGGTCACCAGTCAAGGGTATCTGTGTATGCACGTCGCCCGTCGAGGGAACGTTCCCTCGACGGGCGAGCCGGTCGTCCGGTGGGTCAGTGGATGATGCCGGTACGCAGTGCGACCGCCACCATTCCGGCCCGGTCGCCGGTGCCGAGCTTGCGGGCGATACGGGCGAGATGGCTCTTGACGGTCAGTGCCGACAGCCCCATCGAGACACCGATGGCCTTGTTGGACTGGCCCTCCGCCACCAGCCGCAACACCTCGACCTCACGCCCCGACAGCTCCCGGTAGCCGCCCGGGTGACCGGGGGCGCCCGGGGGGCGGCGCTGCATGCGGGCGGCGTTGGCGCCGATGGGCGAGGTGCCGGGACGGCCGGGAAGGCCCAGGTTGGTACGGGTACCGGTGACGACATAGCCCTTGACGCCGCCGGCCAGGGCGTTGCGTACGGCGCCGATGTCGTCGGCCGCGGACAGCGCGAGGCCGTTGGGCCACCCCGCCGCCCGGGTCTCGGACAGCAGCGTGAGGCCGGAGCCGTCGGGAAGGTGGACGTCGGCAACGCAGATGTCGCGCGGATTGCCGACGCGGGGACGGGCCTCCGCGATCGACGACGCCTCGATCACGTCGCGCACTCCGAGGGCCCACAGGTGGCGGGTGACGGTGGAGCGCACACGAGGGTCGGCCACGACGACCATGGCCGTCGGCTTGTTCGGGCGGTAGGCGACCAGGCTCGAAGGTTGCTCGAGGAGAACAGACACCGGGCCTCCTGGGGGAGTGGCGGGGGACGGAAGCCGGCTGGGGGGAGCCGGAATGATCCGTGTTTGAAGGGTCACTGACCTCTTCGGCAGCAATCCGGCGGGACTTTAGACTTTGATCACGATTTAGTTAGGGGCAATTCGGGCAAATCGGATGGGTGAGCGATCAGGGTGTGTGCCCAGAACGCTCCGAGGTGATCAGAGCCGTACGCGATCCCACCCGTATCGCGTCACCGGACCTCACCGGGGTGAGACGGCAGCGTCGGGCGTGGCGCGGCCGGACAGGGGAACGGGCGCCGGGAACGGCGAGGCGTGGGCAGCGGCAGCGCGGCAGGGCCGCGGGGAAACGCCGAGGTCAGCGCGGGTGCGCGCTGCGGCGCTGGGGCAGCGGGACGATCCCGCCGCGGGTCGTCGTGTCCAGCGGGGCCGGCGGCAGTCCCGCTACCTGGCACAGCAGATCGCACCACGACGCCAGATGCGCCGCCAGATCCGGCACCCCGCCGGGGCCCTCGGCCGGCGTCCAGGACGCCCGGATCTCGATCTGGGTCGTGGGTTCACGCGCCGCGAGCCCGCCGAAGTAGTGCGAGCCGGCACGGGTGACCGTGCCGCTCGGCGCGCCGTAGTGCACCCCGCGCGCGTCCAGCGCCCCCGTGAGCCACGACCAGGACACCTCCGGCAGCAGCGGATCGGCGCCCATCTCCGGCTCCAGCTCCGCCCGTGCCAGCGTCACCACCCGGAACGTGCCGTGCCAGGCCTCGTCGCCGGCCGGGTTGTGCAGCACCACCAGCCGCCCGTCCGCCAGATCCCGGTCCTCGCCGTCCGGACCCGCGCCGCGCTCGACGACCGCGGCCTCCAGCGCGTACGCGAACGGGGCGAGCCGTTTCGGGGCGGGCGTCGGATCGATCTCGATCTCCGGCCGCAGTCGTGCCGCGCGGAGCGCCTCGACCGCCTGACGGAAGGGGATCGGGGCCTCGTCCGCGCTGTCCGCGAGGTGTTCGTGAGCCGCAGCCATGCCCGGAAGATTAGGCGGAACCGGGCCCGCATACGGGGAGGACACCCGGTGCGCGCGTCGCCCATTCGGAGGTGCCCCCGGGCGCATGCGGAGATAACGGCCACCTGCCCCGATCGGCGGGTGGCCCGGCGTGCGAAGATTTGGGGCGTGAGCGCCAATCCCAGCCCCGCGGGCCAGCAGCAGACCGGTACCCAAGACTCGGCCTTCCTCAAGGCGTGCCGCCGTGAGCCGGTGCCGCACACCCCGGTGTGGTTCATGCGGCAGGCCGGACGCTCGCTCCCCGAATACCGCAAGGTCCGCGAGGGCATCGCGATGCTCGACTCGTGCATGCGGCCCGATCTGGTCACCGAGATCACGCTCCAGCCGGTGCGCCGCCACAACGTCGACGCCGCCATCTACTTCAGCGACATCGTCGTCCCCCTCAAGGCCATCGGCATCGACCTCGACATCAAGCCCGGCGTCGGCCCGGTCGTCGAGAACCCGATCCGCACCCGCGCCGACCTGGAGCAGCTGCGCCGCCTGGAGCCCGGCGACGTCCCGTACGTCACCGAGGCCATCGGCATGCTCGTCCGCGAGCTGGGCGGCACCCCGCTGATCGGCTTCGCCGGCGCCCCCTTCACGCTCGCCAGCTACCTCGTCGAGGGCGGCCCGTCGCGCAACCACGAGCGCACCAAGGCCCTCATGTACGGCGACCCGCAGCTGTGGGCCGACCTCCTGGACCGGCTCGCCGACATCACCGCGACCTTCCTGGAGGTCCAGATCGCGGCCGGGGCGAGCGCGGTGCAGCTCTTCGACTCCTGGGTCGGCGCGCTCTCGCCCGCCGACTACCGCCGCTCCGTGATGCCGGCCTCCGCCAAGGTCTTCCGCGCCGTCGAGGGCCGGGGCGTCCCGCGCATCCACTTCGGCGTCGGCACCGGTGAACTCCTCGGCCTGATGGGCGAGGCGGGCGCGGACGTCGTCGGCGTCGACTGGCGGGTGCCGCTGGACGAGGCGGCCCGCCGCGTCGGCCCCGGCAAGGCGCTCCAGGGCAACATCGACCCGGCCGTGCTCTTCGCCCCCCGCGAGGCCGTCGAGACCAAGGCCCGTGAGGTCCTCGACGCGGCCGCCGGCCTGGAGGGCCACATCTTCAACCTCGGCCACGGCGTCCTGCCCACCACCGACCCGGACGCGCTGACCCGCCTGGTCGAGTACGTGCACACGCAGACGGCGCGCTGAGCGACGGCGCCCCCGGGACGGCCGTGCCGGGGGCCGGCGCCGGGCCGCGGCGTCAGGTGCCCGCGGCCCGTACGGCGCTCACCGTCTTGCGGGCCGCCACCAGGACGGGGTCCCAGACCGGGGAGAACGGCGGGGCGTAGCCGAGGTCGAGGGCGGTCATCTGCTCCACCGTCATCCCGGCCGTGAGTGCGACCGCCGCGATGTCCACCCGCTTCCCGGCGCCCTCGCGGCCGACGATCTGCACCCCCAGCAGGCGGCCCGTACGGCGCTCGGCGAGCATCTTGACGTGCATCGGGCGGGCGCCGGGGTAGTAGCCGGCGCGGTTGGTGGCCTCCACGGTCGCCGTGACGAAGCGCAGTCCGGCGGCGTGCGCCTGGCGCTCCAGCAGGCCCGTCCGGGCGATCTCCAGATCGCAGACCTTGCTGACGGCGGTGCCGACGACACCGGGGAAGGTGGCGTAGCCGCCGCCCACATTGGCGCCGATGACCTGCCCGTGCTTGTTGGCGTGGGTGCCCAGCGCGATGTGCCGGGTGTGCCCGGAGACCAGGTCCAGGACCTCCACACAGTCGCCGCCGGCCCAGAGGTGGTCCTGGCCGCGGACCCGCATCGCGAGATCGGTGAGCAGCCCGCCGGAATCGCCCAGCGGCAGCCCGGCCGCGGCGGCGAGCGAGGTCTCGGGCCGGACCCCCATGCCCAGCACGACCACGTCCGCCGGGTACTCCGCGTCCTCGGTGGTGACCGCACGGGCCCGCCCCGCCGCATCCGTCAGCACACCGGTGACGCTCGTCCCGCGCACCGTCTCGATGCCCATCTGGCACATCGCCTCATGGACCAGCGCCCCCATGTCCGGGTCCAGGGTGGACATCGGCTGGGCGCTCTGCTCCAGGACGGTGACCTGGTAGCCGCGACGGATCAGCGCCTCGGCCATCTCCACCCCGATGTAGCCCGCGCCCACGACGACCGCCCGCCGGCCGGACGACGTGTCGAGGGTGTCCAGCAGGGCCTGGCCGTCGTCGAGGGTCTGCACCCCGTGCACCCCCGGCGCGTCGATCCCCGGCAGGCCGGGGCGGCGCGGCCGGGCACCGGTGGCGATCACCAGCTTGTCGAAGCCGGTCCACGACTCCCGGCCGCCGTTCTCCAGCTCCCGGGTGCGCACCCGGCCGCGGTCCAGGTCGAGTTCGGTGACCTCGGTACGCATCCGCAGATCGATCTCGCGGGCCCGGTGCTCCTCGGCCGTACGGGCGATCAGCGCGTCCGGGCCGTCGACGTCGCCGCCCACCCAGTACGGGATGCCGCAGGCCGAGTACGAGGTGAAGTGGCCGCGCTCGAAGGCGGTGATCGCCAGCTCGCCGGGCTTCCGCAGCCGGCGTGCCTGCGAGGCCGCGGCCATCCCCGCCGCATCGCCCCCGATGACCACCAGCCGCTCCGCCGCCATACCGTGTGCCCCTTCGCCGTGCTGCCGCCTCGTGCGGGTGTCCCGGTGCCACCGTCCCTGGACGGGCCGCCGGTCCGGGTACGTCACGTTACGGCCCGCACGGCGTCCGCGCGGGACGGCCGGGGCCGGCGCCGCGCGGAGCCGGGCCTCAGCGCTCCAGGACCAGCGCGAGGCCCTGGCCGACGCCGATGCACAGCGCGGCGAGCCCGGTACCCGAGCCCAGCGCGGCGAGTTGGTGCGCCACCGAGCCCGCGAGACGGGCGCCGGACGCACCCAGCGGATGGCCGATGGCGATGGCGCCGCCGCGCTGATTGACCACCGCGGGGTCCAGTTCCGGCCACTGCCCGATACAGCCCAACGCCTGCGCCGCGAACGCCTCGTTGAGCTCGAAGGCCGCCACCTCGCCGAAGCCCCGCCCGGACCGCTCCAGCGCGCGCCGTACCGCCTCCACCGGGCCCAGGCCGAACAGCTGCGGCTCGATGCCGGTCACCGCGCTCGCACGGATACGGGCCAGCGGCTCCCGCCCGGTCGCCCGCAGCCCCTCCTCGTCGACCAGCAGCAGCGCCGCCGCACCGTCGTTGAGCGGGGAGGAGTTCCCGGCCGTGACCGTGCCGCCGGCCGGGCGGAACACCGGTTTCAGCTTCGACAGCGACTCCAGGGAGGACGCCTCCCGGATCGTCTCGTCACGCAGCAGGTCCACGTCCGGCAGCGGCACGACCTCGGCGTCGTAGGCGCCCTCCTGCCAGGCACGCACCGCCTTCTGGTGGCTGGCCAGCGCGAACACGTCCTGCTGTTCGCGGGTGATGCCGTGCTGGTCGGCGATCAGCTCGGCGCCCTCGCCCAGCGCGACCGTCCACTCCGGCTGCATCCGCGGATTGACCATCCGCCAGCCCAGCGTCGAGGAGAACATCTCCTGATGGCCCGCGGGGAAGGCCCGTTCGGGCTTGCGCAGCACATAGGGCGCGCGGCTCATCGACTCCACGCCGCCCGCCACCGCGATGTGCGCGTCGCCGTGCGCGATGGCGCGGGACGCCTGGATGACCGCCTCCAGACCGGACCCGCACAGACGGTTCACGGTCACGCCGGGGACGGTCACCGGCAGCCCGGCGAGCAGCACCGCCATCCGCGCCACGTTGCGGTTGTCCTCGCCCGCGCCGTTGGCGTCGCCGAAGCAGACATCGTCGATCCGCGCCGGGTCGAGGTCGGGAGTGCGGTCCACCAGGGCCCTGACCACATGGGCGGCGAGGTCGTCGGGCCGCACCCCGGCCAGCGCGCCGCCGTACTTGCCGACGGGGGTCCGTACGGCATCGACGATGTACACATCCCGTACGCGTGGGTCGGTCATCAGGCGCTGTCCTCGCTGTCCCGGCTCGACGTCGGTGCGGCGGTACGAAGATCGCCGCCCGCCGACCACGAGTCTTTGCCCGCCGCTGCCCGCTGTCAACGGGGCTCTCGGTCACCTTGCCCGGCCGTGGTGGACGCTCCGGCCGGACCGGCGGCCCCGGGTGCCTCAGCGCGACCGGCCGCCCGCGCGAAGTGGCCCGCCACCGCCCGTCCTTCGGGGGGCAGCGGCCGGGCGGGGCGCCGTCCGTGAGCCGTGATCCGGTCACGGCCGTGTCAGTGGGCTCTGAGAGAGTGGAGGCATGAGCGCAGCGCACACCCGTACGGGCCCGGGGCCTGGTCATGCCGTCGTCATCGGGGGAGGCATCTCCGGGCTGGCCGCCGCGCACCGCCTGCTCGAAGGCGGCGCCCGGGTGACCGTCCTGGAGGCCTCCGGCCGGCTGGGCGGCAAGCTGCGCGCCGGCGCCCTCGCGGGCGTCCCCGTCGATCTCGGCGCCGAATCGATGCTGGCCAGGCGCCCGGAGGCGGTGGACCTCGCGCGCGCCGTCGGGATCGGCGACCGGCTCCAGCCGCCCGCCACGGCCGGCGCGTCGCTGTGGACCCGCGGCGCGCTGCGCCCGATGCCCAAGGGGCATGTGATGGGCGTCCCCGGGGATCTCGGACTGCTCGCCGCCTCCGGGGTGATCTCGCCGGACGGGATGGCGCGGATCGCCGAGGACGAGACGCTGGCGCGTACCGAGGCCGGCGAGGACGTCGCGGTCGGCGCGTACGTCGCCGCCCGGCTCGGCCGGGAGGTCGTCGACCGGCTCGTCGAGCCGCTGCTCGGCGGCGTCTACGCGGGCGACGCCTACCGCATCTCGATGCGCGCCGCCGTCCCGCAGCTCTACGAGGCCGCCCGGTCGCAGCGCTCCCTGATCGAGGGCGTACGGGCCCTCCAGGCGCGCACCGCCGCCGGTGCCCCACCGGGCGGGCCGGACCGGACCCCTCCGGTCTTCATGGGCATCGACGGCGGGATCGGGACGCTGCCGGCCGCCGTCGCCGAGGCCGTACGCCGGGCCGGCGGCGAGATCCACCTCCGCACCCCCGCCCAGGCCCTCCACTGGTCCCCGCAGGAGGGCTGGCAGGTCCGCCTCGGGGACCGGACGCTCACGGCCGACGCGGTCGTCATGGCCGCGCCAGCGGGCGCCGCGGCCGGCCTGCTGCGCGACGGGTGCCCGGACGCGGCCGCCGCGCTGGACACCGTCGACTACGCCTCGATGGCGCTGGTCACCATGGCCTTCCGCCGCGCCGACCTGGACCGGGTGCCGGACGGCAGCGGCTTCCTCGTCCCGCCCGTCGACGGCCGCCGCATCAAGGCCTCGACCTTCGCCAGCAGCAAATGGGGCTGGATCGGCGCCGCCGACCCCGACCTCTTCGTGCTGCGCACCTCCGTCGGCAGATACCAGGAGACCGCCGACCTCCAGCGCGAGGACTCCGAGCTGGTCGACCTCTCGCTCGCCGACCTCGGCGCGGCGGTCGGCCTGACCGCCCGGCCGGTCGCGAGCACGGTCACCCGCTGGGACGACGGCCTGCCGCAGTACTCCGTCGGCCATCTGGCACGGGTCGCCGGCATCCGGGAGGCGGTCGCCCGGATGCCCGGTGCGCTGCGGGTGTGCGGCGCGGTCTACGACGGCGTCGGCATCCCGGCCTGCATCGGCTCGGCGCGCCGCGCCGCGGACGAGCTCCTCGGCACCCTGACGCCGGACACCGTCGCCGCCGAGTGAGAATGGACGACATGACAGACGCTTCCACTCCCGCTTCCGCGCCGCAGACCCCCGCGGCGCCCGAGAAGGTGCCGCACGCCGGCAAGAAGGCCAAGGACCTCAACGAGGTCATCCGCTACACCCTGTGGTCCGTGTTCAAGCTGCGCGACGTCCTCCCGGAGGACCGCAGCGGCTACGCCGACGAGGTCGAGGAGCTGTTCGCGCAGCTCGCCGCCAAGGACGTGGTGGTCCGCGGCACCTACGACGTGTCCGGCCTGCGGGCGGACGCGGACCTGATGATCTGGTGGCACTCGGAGAGTTCGGACGCCCTCCAGGAGGCGTACAACCTCTTCCGCCGCACCCGTCTCGGCCGTGCGCTGGAGCCGGTGTGGTCGAACATGGCGCTGCACCGCCCCGCCGAGTTCAACAAGTCGCACATCCCGGCCTTCCTGGCCGACGAGCAGCCGCGCGCCTATGTGAGCGTCTACCCCTTCGTGCGCTCCTACGAGTGGTACCTCCTCCCCGACGAGGACCGCCGCCGGATGCTGGCCGACCACGGCAAGATGGCCCGCGGCTTCCCGGACGTGCGCGCCAACACCGTGCCGTCGTTCTCGCTGGGCGACTACGAGTGGGTGCTGGCGTTCGAGGCCGATGAGCTCTACCGCATCGTCGACCTGATGCGTCATCTGCGCGGCTCCGAGGCGCGGATGCACGTCCGCGAGGAGATCCCGTTCTACACGGGGCGGCGCAAGCCGGTCTCCGAGCTGGTCGCGGGCCTGGCGTAACCGGCCGCGAGGCCCGGCCGGGGTCCCCGGACACGGCGCCGCGGGCCGCCCCCCCTCGGGGACGGCCCGCGGCGCGACGGGTCCTCGGCTACTTCCCCGGCAGGGCGTGCTGGGCCCGGGTCGCCTGCTGGCCCGGCACCGGCTCGGCGCGCGGCGCGCAGTACACCCGGTGCCCCGGCACCTTCCCGTGCAGCAGATACGCCTCGGCGTACTTGTTCACACAGGCGTTGTCGTTGAACGCGACGCCGTGGGTGCCCGCGCCGTTCTCGGTGACCAGGGAGGAGCCGGGCAGCCGCCGCTGGAGTTCCAGCGCCCCCCGGTACGGCGTCGCCGCGTCCCGCTCGGCCGCCAGTAGCAGCACCGGCGGCAGCGCGCCGGGCTCGGTGTGGACATCGAGCGGACCGCGCCGCCCGTGGAGCACGTCGTCGACCTGGGTCCTGGCCACGTGGCCGGCGACATCGGCCAGGTCCTGCCCGGAGGCCGGCCGGTCCGCGCGGTGCACCGCGGCGTCGAGCTCGGCCGCCGCCGACGCCGGCCGGTCGGGCCAGTAGGCGCACGGCAGGTTCATCCAGGCGTTGTCCCAGGTCTCGAACGGGGCGACCTTGGCGATCGCGGTGTTGTCCCGGTTCCAGGTCCGCCAGTCGTGCGGCCAGGGCGCGTCATTGCACTCCACGGCCGTGTAGACGGCATTGCTGTTCTCGTCCGCCGCGACCCCTTCCGTCCGGGGCATCGCCTGGGCGATCAGCGGCTTGGGGTTGCCGTGCAGGTACCCCGCGAGCGCCTCGGCGCGCATCGGCCAGAAGGCGTCGTTGTAGCCGGTCTTGAGGAACGCCGACTGCAGCTGGCCGGGGCCGATCTTCCCGTTGAGCGGCGTACGGCGCAGCTTGCCCGCGGCCTTGTCGTAGGCCTGCTGCACCGCCTTCTTGGTCGTGCCGAGGTGGTACTGGCCGTTGTGCCGGGCCACCCAGCGCAGCCAGTCGCCCCAGCGGCGCTCGAAGGCGATGTCCTGGTCGAGGTTGTTGCGGTACCAGATCTGCCGGGGCGCGGGATTGACCACACTGTCGAAGATCATCCGCCGGACGTGGCCGGGGAAGAGCGTCGCATAGACTGCACCGAAGTACGTCCCGTACGAGGCGCCCATGAACGTCAGCTTCTTCTCGCCCAGCGCGGCCCGCAGCATGTCCAGGTCGCGGGCGTTGTTGACGGAGTTGTAGAACGGCAGGGCCCCGCCGGCCCGGCGGACACAGCCACGGGCGTACTCCCTGGCCTCCGTCCGCTTCCGGCGCTTGAAGGCCTCGTCCGGGTGCATGCGGCTGTCGGTGGGCGCCTTGGCGAACTGCTTGGGGTCCTGGCACGACAGCGGCGCCGAGCGGCCCACCCCGCGCGGCGCATAGCCCACGAAGTCATAGGCGCGGGCCAGCTTGCGCCACTTGGGGAGTCCCCCGTAGAGCGGGAACTCCATGCTGGAGGCACCGGGGCCGCCGGGGTTGAAGACCAGCGCGCCCTGCCGTTCGCCGCGCGCCGTGGCGCGGATGCGGCTGACGGTGAGCTGGATCTTCTTGCCGTCGGGACGCGCGTAGTCGAGAGGGACGGTGAGTCTGCCGCACTCGACGGTGGTCGGCAGATGTTCCACCGCCGCGCAGCGCCCGAACTGCAGGCGGTGCGCGACGGGTGCGGGTGGCGCGGCGGCGGCCCCCGTGGCGCCGCCTGCCGGGGCAGTGGCGAGGGCGGTCACCATCAGCGACCCGATGGTGCCGTACAACGCAAGTGCTCTCACTGGCCGTCCCTTCGTGTGTGCATACAAAAGGGATAGTTGGGTCGGCGATTGTCGTTGTAAAGCACCTGGCTCCGGTGTCGGAGGCTATGCCCCGGAAGAGTGGAGCGCGGCGCGCAAGGAGGGATCGGTGAGGGCCGCGGGGCCGCGGAGGGCGAGAGTGACCAGGGAGGCGGGCAGGGCGGGGGAGGCAGGGGCGCGGACGGTTCCGGGCAGCTGCCGTGCGCCGGCGGTGGTGGCCCAGTCGCTGTACGGGTGGAGCTCGAAGCGGGCCACGGCGCAGGTGCCGAGGGTGACGATCAGCGGTAGCGAGCACCACGCCAGCAGCAGTCCGGTGTCCGCGCCGGGCGGCGCCGTCCAGTAGGACGCGGCGGTACACAGCAGCACCAGAAGAGCGGCGCCCCACACCAGGCGGACGGCACCGCCGACGCCCGGACGGACCGCCACGGGCACCGCCAGCCCGTCGGTCACCAGCCGGTCGCCCAGCTCCCGCACCGCGTCGTCCCCGACCAGGGCGTCCCGTATCGCCGGTATGCGGCGCTGCCCCGCGGGGCCCATGGCGGTGAGGGCGGCCCGCTCGACGGCGTCCTTCCCGACCGGGTCGACGACGGTGGCCCATCCCGTGTCGGCGAGCAGCACCCGCCGCTGCTGGGCCATCAGCACCAGCACCACGTCGGCGAGGCGGTGCGGGCCGCCGGAGAGGTACGCCATCTCGTACAGGGTCAGCCCGGGACCGCGGCGGCCCGCCGTGCCCCCGTTCGGGTGGGGGCCGGGCGCCGGACGGGGCGCCGGCCCGGGGGAGGTGCGGGCGGCGGCGACCGCCGCACGACAGAGCAGCGCACAGGACAGCACCGCCGCCGAACAGGCGACGAGGAGGAAGAGCAGCCACATGTCGGAGTTTTTATGCGAGAAGCGGCCGTAACCGCCACGTGGAATCTCAGTATGCGGGCAGGTTTCGGGGCCGCCGTCGCCGGGGGAACCGCTCTCGCTGCCGGAGGCGGAGGCGCCGGGGCGAGCGCCGTGTGCCGGATGCACCGCACACGGGCGGGTGCATCGCGGTCACCCCCGGCGCCACCGGTGTCGTACGGCCCGGACCAGGCGCGCCACGGGGTGGGCGGACGGCGGCTTCGGGCCCGAGCGCTCCCGCCACCAGCGGGCCAACTCCCGCCGTGCGGCCGGGTCTTCGGGCCGTCCCTGGACCAGCAGATGCGCCGCGAAGTCCAGCGCGTCCTGGCGGTAGCCGCCGCTCATGGGCCGGTTCCGGGCATGGTCGGCGAAGGCGGGCCGGTAGTCCGCGCCGAGGATCTCGGGCAGCTCGGGCGCGACCTTGGCGACCACCGAGGCCCGCTTGGCGGCCAGCGCCCGGCTCTGCACCCGCAGCCGGGTGCGGTCGAAGCCCTCGGGGGCGGGCGTCCCGGCGACCAGCGCGGACAGCAGCGCGGCCTGCGCGAGTGCCAGCCGCTCGCGGGCGGCGTCGGTGGTGGTGTCGGTGCGGGTGTGGGTGTCCGGGGCGGTGTCTGCGGCCTCCGGGGTGCCCGCCACAGGCGGGGTATCCGCGGTCGTCGGGGTGTCCGCCGTCGACGGGGTGCCCTCTGTCGTCGGGATGTCCGGCGCCGGGGGCACCGCCTCAAGCCGCCCGGTCATGGCGGGCCTCCTTCAGTACGGTGCGGATCGCGTCGAGTTCACCGGCCAGCTTTCCGCCTTCGGGAAAGTCGTCGTCCCGCTCCAGCAGCACACCCGGTGGGGTGACCCGGGCGCACAGCTCGGCGAGAACGTCCAGCACCGGCCGGGTCACCGGGTGGGCATGGCTGTCGTGCCACACCCCTTCCCGCTCCACCCCGCCCGCGACATGGACGTAGGCCAGGGCCTCCAGCGGCAGCGCGTCCAGGGCGGCCGCCGGGTCCTCGCCCCGGTTGATGTGGTTCGTGTGGAGGTTGGCGACATCGATCAGCAGCCGCACCCCGGTCCGCTCGACGAGGTCGGCCAGGAACTGCCCCTCGGTCATCTCCTCCCCCGGCCAGTTGATGAGGGCGGCGATGTTCTCCAGCGCCAGCGGCACCGGCAGGGCGTCCTGGGCGATCCGTACGTTCTCGCACAGCACGTCCAGGGCGTCATGGGTGCGTGGTACGGGCAGCAGATGACCGGCCTCCATACGGGGCGAGGCGGTGAGCGGGCCGCCCGCCCTGACGAAGGCGATGTGCTCGGTGACCAGCGGTGCGCCGAGTGCCTCGACGCGCTCGGCGAGCGCGCCGAGCCGGCCGGGGTCCGGACGGTCGGCACCGCCCAGGCCGAGCGAGACGCCGTGCGGGATCACGGTCGTGCCGCGCTCGCGCAACTCCTGCAGGGCGTGCGGAAGATGGCCCGGGCAGATGTTCTCCGCCACCACCTCGACCCAGTCCACCCCGGGCAGCTCCGCGATCTCCGCGGCGATTTCCGGCCGCCAGCCGATTCCCGTACCAAGGCGCTCCATGGCTCCCCCTATCGCTCCGTGGTGTCGGTACTCATGCCGCACCAGCCCGCTCCGAACCCTGCCCTGGCCGAGTTCAGAGGTTGATTTGAGCTTCACGGGGGGCTTGCGCGGAGCCGCACGATGCGCCGTGGCCGCTCCCGCCCCCACCCCGCGGAGACCGGCACAGGCACGTCCCGACGGTGGCTTGATCACACCGGCCACGATCGCACCTGGCCAGGTGCGCCTCTACCTCGTCCATGCCGTCGACGTCGTCTTCGTCTTCGTCATCCACGTGGTCTTCGTCGTCTACGCGGGCCTCGTCGTCCACGCCGTCTGTGGGCGACGGCCGGACAGTGCGGTGAGGCCCTCCCCGGCGGACGGTCTGCACCGCAAGTACCGGGTTGAGGGGTTCGACCAGCCGCTCGACCGCAACGGCCACGAGCTGGGGCGAGGGTTCGCCGCCGACCTGCAACGCCTTGACGTAGCCGAGCGCTTGAGCAGGAGAGAGCGCCGGCAGCCTCTGCCGCAGGGCGCGCACGGAGTGCATGCGCCCTCGTGCGGCAGCGAGTTCACGAATCTCGTCGTGCAGATCGTCCACGGCGGTACGGACACGCATCCCACGGATTCGGGTGCGGTAGTCCGCCTCCCACTCCCCGCCCTTCTCGGAGACGATCCCGATCTGGTGCAGCCCTCCATCGACGCGGTCCACCAGGTACGGCCCGTGGTCGACGAGCATGGCAGCGGGGTTCCGCGTACGCACATACTCCTCGGACTGCCAGTAGACCTTCCAGACCAGCTCATGCTCCTCCACACACATCACCTTCGTGCGTATCGGGTCCACGCCCAGAGCCGCCCACCGCTGACTCTCGCGATCCAGCTCATCCTCAACGACACGCACCGCGTCCTCTCGCCCCATCACCTGCGCAGCATCTCCTACGGGGTACTAGCCGACCAGCGCACGCGGGAACGCGCTCCGCCTCAGCCGGTGTGCGGCAGCGTGTTTCGCAGGGTGGGGTGGTCGGCGATGACCGTGCAGGAGCCGGGGGCGATTTCGGTGAAGCCGGCGTCGTGTACGGCGGGCAGGCCGCTGCGGGTGAGTGCGGTCCACCGGGTGGGTTCGGCGGTGCGTACGGAGAGGGGGAAGCCGGCGGTGCGCCAGGCCGTCCGCTCGTCCGTGGAGAGGTCCCACCATGCCAGCTGGGCGGCGTGGCCGGCCTGGGCCATCTCCTTGCCGGCGGACATCTCCAGGTCGGGGTTGAACCACAGCACCGGGCCCGCGGCGGGCGGTGCGGGCGGCTGCGGGTCGTCCAGCTCCGTGCCGGAGACCTGGAGGCGTGCCAGGTCCTTCGGCCAGCCGTCCAGCGGTACCGGCGGGAAGACGCGCACCTCGGCCTCGCGGCCGGTGACCGTGATGCCGGGCAGTGCCCCGGCCCGCCGCCACTCCGCGCGGCGCGCCCGGCGCACCACCTTCCGGATGCGGGCGTCCTGCCAGTCCCGCACCGCCGCGGCCCACTCGCCGTCCCCGGCCGACCGCTCGTCCGAGAGCAGCACCAGCACCGCCCGTGCAGCCGTCTCCAGCGCGTCCGTGCGTGCCGGGGGAGCTTCCCGCTCGATCCGTACCACGAGCGGCAGCACGAACTGCGGTGCCGCGTCCCGGTCGGTCTGTGGGTGTTCCAGGGGGCTGTCGGTGCTGTTGCCGGGCTGTCCGGCGGTCTCGGTGCTGGTCACCCGACCAGTCTGCCAGCCGCCACTGACAGCGCCCCCGGCCCGCTCCCGCCGCCCCGGCCGCCGTGCACAGGCTCCCGGGTCAACGCCACCTGTGTGGCGGGAGGTTGGGGCGCGTACGGCCGTGGCGGAACGTGTCCCCGGACGGGCACCCGGCGGCCGATAAGGCTACCGTCGGGAGCGGCGAGCGACGGGGGCCCGCCACGACGGAGCGGAGGTGCCGGAGCGTATGAGGCTGGACGGAGTGGGGCGGCGGTACGGGGCGCGCGGCCCCTGGGTGCTGCGGGACGTGGACCTCGACGTGCCCCCGCGCGCGTTGCTGCGCGTCGAAGGCACCAACGGCAGCGGGAAGTCCACCCTGCTGCGGCTGCTGGCCGGCATCGACCGGCCCAGCACCGGACGGATCACCGGCCGCCCCCGCACCGCCTATGTGCCCGAGCGTTTCCCCGTCGCCCTGCCTTTCACGGCCGTCGGCTACCTCACCCACCTCGGCCGCATCCACGGTCTGCGCGGCCCCGAAGCGGCCCGCCGAGCCACCGAGTGGCTCGAACGCTTCGGGGCGGCGGGGCATGCGCGGACCCGGCTGGCCGAGCTGTCCAAGGGGACGAGCCAGAAGGTCGCGGTCGCCCAGGCGCTGCTGGCCGAGCCCGCACTCCTGGTCCTGGACGAGGCCTGGACCGGGCTGGACCGGGCCGCGCGCGAGGTGCTCGACCGCGCGGTCGCCGAACGGGTCGCGGACGGCGGCACGGTCGTGTTCGTCGACCATGACCCGCAGCGGCTGGCGGGCGCCGCCGACGCCCGCCACCGGGTGACGGACGGGCGGCTGTCGGCCCCTGAGGAGGACGGCCCGGCGGCCGGTACCACGGACGTCACCGGCCCCCGGGTACTCATCGAGGCCGAGGGCGTGCCGGGGAGCCTGCCGCCCGCCGGCGCGTCGCAGTCGCAGCTGCCCGGGGGGCCGGAGATCGCGCCGGGCCCTGACGGGACGACCCGGCTGACCGTTCCCGCCGCGCACTCGGACGCCCTGCTGCGGGCGCTGCTCACCGCGCGTCCGCCCTGGCACATCCGCACCGTCACCGCCGCCGCACAGCCGCATGCTGCCCCTGGCGCCGGCCCCACCCGTGCCACCGACGAGGCCGCCGACTCTCCTGAAACCTCCGCATCCGACGGCGTCCGCGCAGCGCACGACGCCCCCGCACCCCATGAGGCTCCCCTCCCGTGATCGCTCTCCTTCGCTACCAGACGGCGCTGCTCATCGGCTCGTACCGCTGGCTGCCGCCGGTCATCCTCTTCGCCGCCTGGGTGGCCATCGGTGTCGAGAGCGGCGGCCCGATCCTCGACGCGTTCGGCTACGCCGCCGGGGGACTGCTGCCGACAGCCGTGTGGCTGACCCGGGTCTGTGTCACCAACGAGCCGTCGGCCGCCCGTAATTGCGCCGCGGCCGCCGCCGGGCCCGGCCGGGTGCACCTCGCCGGTGTGCTGACCGCGGCCGGCGCAGCGGTGCTGTTGGCGGTCCTCGGTACGGCGGTGGCCGTGCTGCTGTCGGACCCGCGCTCCACCGACCAACAGGTGGCAGTTCCGGTCCTGCCGGCGGCCGGCGCCGGGCTGCTCGCCGCGCTGGTGTGCCTGCTCATGGGCACCGCCATCGGCGCGCTGAGCAACCGGCCGGTGCTGCGCAGCACCGGCTGGAGCATCCCGACGGGGCTGCTCGCCGCCCTGCTGCTGTTGGTGTGGGGCGCCTCGCCCGCCAACGCCGCCGTCTCGGGCCTGGTCACCGGCTCGGTCCACGGGACGATCAGCACGCCCTGGCTGCCGCTCGCCGCCACCGCCCTGATCGCGGCCGCCGCCACCGGCGCCGCGTGCGCCCTCAGCTCCCGGCGCGGCTGAAGGGGGAGGCGCGGGGCTGCTTTTGTGGGCAGGGGCAGGGGCAGGGGCAGGGGCAGGGGCAGGGGCAGGGGCAGGGGCAGGGGCAGGGGAGGGAGAGGGCTGGGTCGGGCGAGGGCGGGTGCCCGCGCTTGGACCTCGGCGCCCGAACCTCGGCCCTCGCAGGCGGCACGAGCTCTCCCCCGCCCCCTCCCCCTCTCCCCCTTCGGGGGAGGGGGCGGGGGGTGGGTTCGGGGGTGGGGGGGGAAGCGGCCCGCTTGTTTGCGGCCGCCGCCCCAGGCCGCAGCAACGCCCCCGCCCCCTCAGCAGGTACCCCCCGCCCCTTGAGCGGGTCCCCCCGCCCCCTCAACAGCCGCCCCCCGCCCTCACCTCAGTCGTGCCAGGGCCCCGTTACCGCGAACGTCGTCCCCGGCGTGTAGCAGTTGACGTACATCGTCCGGTGGTCGGGCGAGAAGGTCACTCCGGCGAACTCGCCCCACTCCGGCTTCTCCGGGGTGCCGATGTTCTGCCGGCCGCGGGCCATCGCGTAGACCTGACCGCGCCGGGTGAGGCCGAAGACATGCTGTGCGCCGTCGCCGTCCTCGCACACCATCAGGCCGCCGCTGGGGGCGAGGCAGATGTTGTCGGGGGACTCACCGGGCAGCTGGAGGTCGGTGTCCGGGCCGAAGACGACGACCTGGGTGAGGCGCCGCCTCTTCGGGTCGTACTTCCAGACCTGGCCGTAGTGGTCGGCCGCCGAGCCGTCCTTGCGGTGCGCGAAACTGGAGATGAAGTACACGCAGGAGCCGCCCCAGTAGCAGCCCTCCAGTTTCTGGGCGTGGGTGATGCCCTGGGAGCCGAAGTCCTGGAAGCGGATCGGGGTCTCGCGGGCGAGCGGGTCGGGGACGTCCACCCAGGTGACGTGGTCGAAGGTGGTGCCCGGTTGCTGGATGGTGGAGAGGTCGGCCACCCCGGGGACGCGCAGCGCCTGGAGGCGGCCGCCGGCGCGGAGTGAACCGCGGCCCCCCATCGGCTTGTCGGGCAGAAAGCGGTAGAAGAGGCCGAACGGCTTCTCGAAGGCGTCCTCGGTCTCGTAGACGACGCCGGTGCCGGGGTCCACGGCGATCGCCTCGTGCTGGAAGCGGCCCATCGCGGTCAGCGGGACCGCTCCGGTGCGCCGCGGGTTGTACGGGTCGACCTCGAAGATGAAGCCGTGGTCCTTGGTGTAGTTCTCCTCGCCGGCCCGGAACTCGGTCTCCTCGCAGGTCAGCCAGGTGTTCCAAGGGGTGGGGCCGCCCGCGCAGTTGGTGGAGGTACCGGCGATGGCTACCCGCTCCGAGAGCACCTTGTTGTCCCGGTCCAGTGCGAGGGCGGTACAGCCGCCCTCGCCACCGGGGTCGTAGGTCAGCTCGCGGACCCGGGGGACGGCCTGGCGGGAGTTCGTACGGTTCTCATGGTTGCGGACCAGGTGGGTGGTGCCGCGGCGGCCGGGCGAACCGGGGAAGGCCGACATGCCGTCACAGTTGCTGGGCACCGTGCCCTCGCCGGAGCGCAGCGGGTCGCCTTCCCGGGACAGGACCCGGTAGCGGAAGCCCCGGGGGAGGTCGAGCAGGCCGTCCGGGTCGGGGACCAGCGGGCCATAGCCGCGCTGTCCCATGCTCTGGGCGGTCGCGGTGCCCGTGAACAGTTCCGTGAGGCTTCCGGAGAAGGCGATTCCGGCCCCCAGCGCACCGGTTCTTGCCAGGATCTGACGTCGTGTCGCGGACATGGGCAACTCCCTGTTGGCGGACAGGTGATGTGACCCGCTCGTGTGTACCACGCAGTCGGCCCGCCGGGAACCAGCCGGCGGGCATCAACCGGGTGGTGCCCCGTTTCCGCCTACCGGCCGTCGGTCACCAGGGAGCCCGCGTCACGCGCCAGCGCCGTCAGCCGGGAGATCGCCCGGAAGTACTTCTTGCGGTAGCCGCCGCGCAGCATCTCGTCGCTGAACAGCTCGTCGAAGGCCTTGCCGGAGGTCACCACCGGCACCTCACGGTCGTAGAGCCGGTCGGCCAGGACCACCAGACGCAGCGCCGTGGACTGGTCGGGCACCGCCTGGACATCGGTGAGGCAGACCGCCTCGATGCCGTCGCACATGGCGCCGTAGCGGCTGGGGTGCACCTTGGACAGGTGGTCCAGCAGGGAGGGGAAGTCGTCGAGCGAGGCGCCGGGGGTGCGGTAGGCGGTGCGCGTGACGGTCTCGTCGTCGTACGGGGCGGGCGCCTCGGGCAGGCCGCGGTGGCGGTAGTCCTCGCCGTCGATCCGCAGCGGGCGGAAGTGGGCGCTCAGCCCCTGGATCTCGCGCAGGAAGTCGGCGGCGGCGAACCGGCCCTCGCCGAGCTTGCCGGGGAGGGTGTTGGAGCTGGCGGCCAGCGCCACCCCGGCGTCCACCAGCTTGCCGAGCAGCGTGGAGACCAGGACCGTGTCACCGGGGTCGTCGAGCTCGAACTCGTCGATGCACAGCAGCTTGTGCTCGCCCAGCGTCTTGACGGTCTGCTGGAAGCCGAGCGCGCCGACGAGGTTGGTCAGCTCGACGAAGGTGCCGAAGGCCTTGCGCTCGGCGGGGGCGGGGGTGGCGTGCCACAGGGAGGCGAGCAGATGGGTCTTGCCGACGCCGTAGCCGCCGTCCAGGTAGACGCCGCGCGGGCCGGTGGGGGCCGCCGGCTTCCTGGCGAACCAGCGCCGCTTCCCGCCGCCCGCCGGGGCGCCGCCGATGCCGTCCGCGAAGTCGCTCAGGACCTGTACGGCCTCGGCCTGGCTGGGCTGCTGCGCGTCCGGGATGTAGGTGTCGAAGCGGGCGCCCTGGAAGCGCGGCGGCGGCACCATCTCGGCGACCAGGCGGTCGGCCGGGACCTGCGGGGCGCGGGCGGTGAGCGCGGCGGGCACCGCGTCCCCGTCGGCCGGCGGGCCGGCGGTCGGGTCGGGCTGCGGGGCGGAGGGCTGGGAAGGCGACACAGCCGTCCAGCCTATCTCGTGTGCGGTACCCGCCGGTCCGGTGAGCGAGGCATGTCACACTGCCGCCATGCGACGCCTGTTCCCGCTCCCCGCCCCGCCCGTACCCGCCCCTGACCTCGACGCCGGGGGGACGGGACCGGACGGCTCCACGGACCGCGAGTGGACGCTGGACGAGCTGGCCGACGCCTACGCGTACCCGGCCGAGGACGATCCGGCGCGCGCGGGGCGCACCGGCTGGCTGCGGGCGAACATGGTGTCCTCGCTGGACGGCGCGGCCCATCACGAGGGCCGTTCGCAGCCGCTGTCCGGCACCGCCGACATGCGGATCTTCGGGGTGCTGCGGGGGCTCGCGGACGCCGTGGTGGTGGGTGCGGAAACGGTGCGGCAGGAGGGCTACCGGCCGGGCCGTGCCCGGGAGGCGTTCGCCGCCCGCCGGGCCGCGGCCGGCCAGGGCCCGGCCCCCGCCATCGCCGTGGTGACCGCCGGTCTCGGGCTGGATTTCACCCTGCCGCTGTTCACCGAGCCGCTGGTTCCCACCGTGCTGCTGACCGGTGCGGGCGCCCCCGCCGACCGGGTGGCCGAGGCCCGTGCGGCGGGCGCCGAGGTGCTGTTCGCCGGCGAGGGGCTGGGGGTCGACCCGGCCCGGGTGGCCGGGGTGCTGGCCGGGCGGGGCCACCACCGGCTGCTGTCGGAGGGCGGGCCCAGGCTGCTGGGGCAGCTGGCGGCGGCCGACGCGCTGGACGAGATGTGTCTGTCGCTGGCGCCGGTGGTCGCCGTGGGGGACGCGCCGCGGATCATGAACGGTCCGGCCGTCGCGGTGCCGGAGCGGTTCGCCCTGGCCTCGGTGCTGGAAGAGGCCGGGTTCCTGTTCACTCGCTACCGTCGGTCCTGACAATCGGCGGAACTATCTGTTCCGCTTAGCTTCCGTTGGGCACACTAAAAGCCAACAGGTCCCGTGTGGCGACGGGGCAGGATGGTGTCTGTCGGGCGCCGCGGCATGCGGCGCCCCCAAGAGAAGAAGGGCGTCCGTCGTGTTCACGAGCGTATTGATGATCGAGAAGCCTCTGACGCCCGCCGACGTGGAGTTTGTGACCACCCTGCACGGCGATGACCGGATCTCGTTCGTCGTGCTCATGCAGCCGCGGGGCAAGCAGGACGTGCTGCTGCGGGCCATCGACGACGTCGCCCTCGGCGAGTTCGACGACGCCGTACGGGAGGCCGGGGAGCCGGGCGGCGACCGGGCGGAGGCGCCCGCGGAGCTGGCCCTGGCGCACACCCTGCAGGCGCTGCGCGACGCCGGTTCGGAGGCCGTCGGGCAGGTGGTCGAGGACCATCCGCTGGATCTGCTGCGGTCCATGGTCGACGAGACCGGCGCGGACGAGGTGATCGTGCTGACCACCCCGCACTTCGTCGAGGAGTTCTTCCACCGCGACTGGGCCTCCCGGGCCCGGCACAAGGTCGGCGTCCCGGTCCTCAAACTCTTCTCGCACGCGGCGGACGACCAGCCCCAGGGCTCCGCCGGCGGCTGAGGCCCCGGCCGCGGAGCCGGGCCCCGTAAGGCCGCGCCGCGACCGGGCGGGTACCCGGCCGCGGCGCGGGTCAGCGGCGGGCGCCCAGGCGCGGGCGGAGCCGGCCGTCCCGCACCTCGGCGACCGCGTCCGCCGCGTCCAGATGCGCCGGATCGTGGGTGACCAGCACCGTCGCGGTGGCGCGCTCCCGGGTGAGGGTGCGCAGCAGCGCCAGCACCGCGGCGCCCCGTTCCTGGTCCAGCGCGCTGGTCGGCTCGTCCACCAGCAGCACCGCGGGCTCGTTCATCAGCGCCCGCGCGATGTTGATCCGCTGCCGCTGGCCGCCCGACAGCTGATGCGGCCGCCGGTCCGCCAGCCCCTCCAGGCCGACCGCCGCCAGCAGTTCCAGCGCCCGGGCGCGCGCCTTACGGGGCGGACGGCCGTCCAGATGGGTCATCACCTGCAGCTGTTCGGCCGCGGTCAGCGACGGCAGCAGGTTCGGCTGCTGGAAGACCGTGCCGAGGGTGGTGCGGCGTAGTGTCGTCAGCGCGGCGCGACCGAGGCCGGTGGTGTCCGTGCCGTCGATCACCACCCGTCCGTGGTCCGGGCGGATCAGGGTGGCGGCGACCGCGAGCAGGCTGGACTTGCCGGACCCGGACGGCCCGATCACCGCCGTCAGAGAGCCCGCGGGCACGGTCAGCGAGACCCGGTCCAGCGCGGTCAGCCGGGCGTCGCCGTCGGGGTAGGTGAGGGTGACATCGGTCAGTTCGAGGCTCATCGGGCACTTCCCAGGGCGGTCAGCGGGTCCACGGAGGTGAGGCGGCGGACGGCGAGCGCGGCGCCGGCGGCGCCCAGCGCGATCATGATCAGGGCCGGCAGCAGCACGGTCGGCGGATCGAGGACGAACGGCACGGCGCCACCGATCGACGCGCCCACCAGCGCCACCACGGCGGTGCCCAGCCCGGTCCCGGCCACCAGCAGCACGACGGCCTGGCCGAGCGCGTCCCGCAGCAGCGCTCCGGTGGAGGCGCCCAGTGCCTTGAGGACCGCGACATCGCCGCTGCGCTGGATCGTCCACACCGTGAAGAACGCGCCGATGACCAGCGCGGAGATGGCGAACAGGAAGCCGCGCATCAGTTGCAGCGAACCGTTCTCGGCGGTGAACGAGCCGATGGCCCGCACGGCGTCGTCGGTGGTGACGGTCTTCGTGCCGAGGTCCTCGTCGGCTGCCGTCAGCGCGGCCGTGTCCGTCGTGGACAGCGCGAGCACCGTCGCTCCCATGGAGCCGTGAGTGGTGTCGCTCCCGCCGGAACCCGGGCCCGCCGCGCCGGCCCGCCCGGAGCCGCCCATGAGCCGCTGCCAGTCGCGCAGCGACGTCCAGACCACCGGCGTGTGGCTGTACATCGCCGGGCCCGACACCGCCGCGACCCGGAACGTCCGGCCGCCCAGCGTCAGCCGCCCGCCGGCCCGTACGTCCCCGAGGGACGCGGCGGCCTTCTCGGACAGCACCACCGCGCCGTCGGCGACCCCCTCCGGCGCCGGCCCGGAACCGGGCCGCACCCCGAACGCCGACACCGCGGCGGTCCGGTCCGCCTCGGCCCGGGTCGTCGCGATGCCCAGCGGCTCGGCGTGCCGTACGCCCGGCACCCGCGACCAGGCCCGCACGGTCCGTTCCGGCAGCCGGGAATCGGTGAAGGCGAGCTTGCCGCCCTCGGCGGGCGCCGAGAACACCAGATGGTCGGCGGGCAGCCCGGTGACCGCCGAGGTGTTCTCCCGGCCCAGGCCCGCCGTCAGGCCCGACAGCAGGCCCACCAGCACCGTGATCAGCACGATGACGGTGCCCATCAGGGCGAACCGCCCCTTGGCGAATCTCAGGTCTCTCCAGGCGACGAACAACGGCTCCGCCCTCTCGCATCGGGGTGCCGGGCCCGCTGCCCGGCGGCTGGTCCCCACCGTCGCCTCCCGTACGGGCCCGCGGCATCGCGCCGGGGAGTGGTCCGCCGGCGCCGAAAGAGGCGCCCCGTGATCAATCCTTCGGTTGATGGCGCGGGGAACGGCGGCCCGTAGCCTGGAGGGGCCGTGACCCAAGAAGACGTGACCGCTCCCTCCCTCACCCCCGTCCTGCGGGCGCTGCGCAGCTGCCTGCACCTGATGGTGGCCGTGCTCCTCGGGCTCGCCGTCGTCCGGGCGGTGGCCGACCGCGATCCGACCGCGCCCGCCGTGCTCGCCACCGCGGTGGCGCTGTGCGCGCTCTACCTCACCGGCCCCCGGCTGCCCCGGCTGCGCACCTCGACCGGCGCCGCCGGCCTCTGGCTCGCCGCCCTGGCCCTGGTCTGGCTGGTCCTGCTGGCCCTCACCCCGGACGGCGTCTGGGTGGTCTTTCCGCTCTTCTTCGTCCAGCTGCATCTGCTGCCGCCGCGCTGGGGCCTGCCCGCGGTCGCGGCCTCCACCCTCGCCGCCATCGCCGGGTTCTCCTGGCACACCCACTCCTTCAGCCTCGGCATGGCGCTCGGCCCCGTCCTGGGCGCCGCCGTCGCGGTCGCCGTCGTCCTCGGCTACGAGGCCCTCTACCGGGAGAGCGAACAGCGCCGCCGCCTCATCGAGGAGCTCACCGCGGCCCGCGGCGAACTGGCCGACGCCGAGCACGCCGCCGGAGTGCTCGCCGAACGGGAACGGCTGGCCCGCGAGATCCACGACACCCTCGCCCAGGGCCTGTCCAGCATCCAGCTGCTGCTGCGGGCCGCCGAGCGCGCCCTGCCCCAGCAGCCCGGCACCGCCCTCGGCCACGTCCGGCAGGCCCGCACCACCGCCGTCGACAACCTCGCCGAGGCGCGCCGTTTTGTACGGGCGCTCAGCCCGCCCGACCTGGAGGCCGGTTCACTGCCCGCCGCCCTGGAACGGCTCTGCGCCACCACGGCCCGTGCCTCCGGTCTCGCCGTGCACTGCCAGGTCTCCGGCACGCCCACCGCGCTGCCCACCCCGCACGAGGTCGCCCTGCTGCGCATCGCCCAGTCCGCGCTCGCCAACACGGTCCGGCACGCCGCGGCGGGCCGTGCCGAGCTGACCCTCAGCTACATGGACACCGAGGTCGCGCTGGACATCGTCGACGACGGCGTGGGCTTCGTGCCCGCCGAGGTGCCCGCCCCCGGCGCCGCCGCGGTCCCCGGCACCGGCTTCGGTCTCGCCGCGATGCGCGCCCGGGCCCGTGCCCTCCAGGGCACCCTCGCCGTCGAGTCCGCCCCGGGGGAGGGCACCGCGGTCGCCGTCACCCTGCCGTGCCCCGCCACCGCGCCCGTCGCGGCGCCGGAGGCCGCCTCATGACCGGTCCCGTGAAGCGCTCGGCCCCGCCCGTCTCCTCCCGGCCGGGCGCACACCGTGAGCACCGCCACGAGCAGGGCGGCTCCCCGGTCGTCCGGCTGCTGCTGGCCGATGACCACCCCGTCGTCCGTGCCGGACTGCGCGCCGTCCTGGAGACCGAGGAGGACTTCGAGATCGTCGCCGACGTCCCCACCGCCGAAGAGGCCGTCGGCCTCGCCGCGCGCCTCGACGTGGACGTGGTCCTCATGGACCTCCAGTTCGGCGGCCGGATGCTCGGCTCGCAGGCCACCGCCGCGATCACCGCCGCCCCCGGCGCCCCGCGCGTCCTCGTGCTGACCACGTACGACACCGACGCCGACATCCTCGCCGCCATCGAGGCGGGCGCCACCGGCTACCTCCTCAAGGACGCCCCGCCGGAGGAGCTGGCAGCCGCGGTGCGCACCGCCGCCGCCGGGAAATCGGCGCTCGCCCCCACCGTCGCGCTGCGGCTCATGGACCGGATGCGCGCCCCCGCCACCGCGCTCTCCCGCCGCGAGACCGAGGTCCTCCAGCTCGTCGCCGACGGCCTGTCGAACGCGGCGATCAGCAAACAGCTCTTCCTCAGCCAGGCGACCGTCAAGTCCCACCTCGTCCACATCTACGCCAAGCTGGGGGTGGACTCCCGTACGTCCGCGGTCGCCGCCGCCACCGCACAGGGCCTGATCCGCCGCTGAGCCCCGCGCCGCGCCCCGTGCGGCACCCGGCCGGGGTCCGCGGACCGGCGCTGTCGGTGCCGGGTGCGAGAATCATCCCCAGCACGACGCACGACCAGCACGACCGCACGACCCGCACCACCGCTCGCGACGATCGACATCAGGGAGACCCGCCCATGGCACCCGCCATCCCAGCCTCGATGGACCGGCCGCACTTCATCGGCATCGGCGGAGCCGGTATGTCGGGCATCGCCAAGATCCTCGCGCAGCGCGGCGCCCAGGTGGCGGGCAGCGACGCGAAGGACTCCGCCACCGCCCAGGCCCTGCGCGCCCTCGGTGCCACGGTCCACATCGGCCACGCCGCCGGGCACCTCGCCGAGGACGCCACCGCCGTCGTCGTCTCCTCCGCGATCCGCCCCGACAACCCCGAGCTGGCCGCCGCCCATGAGCGCGGCATCCCCGTCGTGCACCGCTCCGACGCCCTCGCCTCCCTCATGGACGGCCTGCGCCCCATCGCCGTGGCGGGCACCCACGGCAAGACGACGACGACCTCCATGCTCGCCGTCTCCCTCGGCGCCCTCGGCATCGAGCCGTCCTACGCCATCGGCGGCGACCTCGACGCCCCCGGCTCCAACGCCGAGCACGGCACCGGCGAGATCTTCGTCGCCGAGGCCGACGAGAGCGACCGCAGCTTCCACAAGTACGCCCCCGAGGTCGCCATCGTCCTCAACGTGGAGCTGGACCACCACGCCAACTACGCCTCGATGGACGAGATCTACGAGTCCTTCGAGACCTTCGTCGGCCGCATCCGCCCCGGCGGCACCCTGGTCATCGCCGCCGACCAGTCCGGCGCCCGCGAGCTGACCGAGCGGATCTCCGGCCGCTACGACATCGAGGTCGTCACCTACGGCGAGTCCGAGGACGCCGACGTCCGCATCCTCAAGGTCAACCCCCGCGGCCTGACCAGCGAGGTCACCGTCACCCTGACCAGCGGCAAGATCCTCACCTTCACGGTCTCCGTCCCGGGCCGGCACTACGCCCACAACGCCGTCGCCGCGCTGGCCGCCGGCGTCGCCCTGGGCCTCCCGCCGCACAACCTCGCCTCCGCGCTCGGCAAGTACACCGGCGTCAAGCGCCGCCTCCAGCTCAAGGGCGAGGCGGCCGGTGTGCAGGTCATCGACTCCTACGCCCACCACCCCACGGAGATGACCGCCGACCTGGAGGCCATCCGCGGCGCCGCCGAGGGCGCCCGCGTCCTGGTCGTCTTCCAGCCGCACCTCTTCTCCCGCACCCAGGAGCTGGGCACGGAGATGGGCCAGGCGCTCGCCCTCGCCGACGCCTCCGTCGTCCTGGACATCTACCCGGCCCGCGAGGACCCGATCCCGGGCGTCACCAGCGCCCTGATCCTCGACGCCGCGCGCGCCGCGGGCGCCGACGTCACCCCCGAGCACGACCAGGCCGCGGTCCCGGACGTCATCGCCGGAATGGCGAAGCCCGGTGACCTTGTTCTCACCATGGGCGCGGGCGATGTGACCGACCTCGGCCCCGCCATCCTGTCCCGCCTGGGCAGCTGAGCTGAGGAGATCCGGATGCCGTACGAGATCGACAAGCCCGACGAGGAGTGGCGGGCCGAGCTGAGCCCCGCGGAGTACCAGGTGCTCCGCCAGGCCGGCACCGAGCCCGCCTTCGTCGGCGAGTACACCGACACCAAGACGGCGGGCGTCTACTCCTGCCGTGCCTGCGGCGCCGAGCTCTTCCGCTCCGGCACCAAGTTCGAGAGCCACTGCGGCTGGCCGTCCTTCTACGACCCGAAGGACTCCGACGCCGTCGAGCTCATCGAGGACCGCTCCCACGGCATGGTGCGGACCGAAGTGCGGTGCGCCCGCTGCGGCTCGCACCTCGGGCACGTCTTCGAGGGCGAGGGCTACCCCACCCCCACCGACCAGCGCTACTGCATCAACTCGATCTCGCTGCGGCTGGCCCCGGACGAGAAGTGAGCGGCGGGCCGGACGGTCCGCCGCCGGCCCCCGCCCGCGGGCGCCGGGCCGGCGGGCCCTGATCCGGCCGTCGCGAGCGGCCGGATCAGCGGCAGGTGAGGACGGGGTTGCCCCAGTCGGCGTGGTCGGAGTCGTTCCCGTTGCCGCCGTCGGTGACCACGAGCCGCATCCGGCTGCCGCCGGTGAGGTCGGCGGTGAGGCGCTGGGCGGCCTGGTCGACCGTCATCAGCCCGCTGTCGGCGACCTTGGTGCCGTCCCGGTAGACCTGGAAGACCACGGAGCCGTTGGCGCCCACCTCGTCGTCGAGACCCACGTCCACGTTCAGGGCGGTGCAGGTGCCGCCGAGTTCGTAGGTGATCTCGCTGTAGGCGTGCGCGCCCAGCCCCTGGGAGTAGGGGGTTCCCTGGATGGTGAGGGGGTGTCCGTCGATGCTGCTGTCCGGCCTGATCGGCGCGAAGCTGTACTTCTGGGAGGTCCACGGCCGGGCGGCCAGCGGCACGGCGTGGCCGGCCGGCGGCTTGTCGTCGGGAGCGGAACGCGTCGGGTGCGGCGGCTTCGACGGTGAAGGGGGCCGGGCGCTCGGGTGCTTGGAGGCCTTGCTGTGGCTGGGGGACGGGGATTCCGAGGGCGAGGCGGAAGCGGTCGCGGTCTCCCCGGGGGACGCCGTCGGCAGCTTGCCCGGGGCGGGGGCCGAGGCGTGGCCGGAGCGTCCGGGAGCGCCGTCCGCGGCATCGTCGCGCGCCGGGCCGAGCAGCGGGCCGACGGTCAGGGCGGTGCCGGCCAGGACGGCCACGGCCGCCGCGAGGAGGCCGACACGGGCGGGGGAGAACCAGGACCGCCGGGCCCCGTCCCCGCCGGCGGCCGGGACCGTCCCCAACGGGGGTGTGGCGGCGGTGGGTTCGCCACCGGTGGACCGCTGTGCGCCGTCGGCGGGAAGGGGGACCTCGCCGGGCTGGCGGGCCAGCCAGGACGCGAAGTCGTCGCGCAGCTCGGTGTTACGGGACGTGCGGTGCCAGGCGACGGCGGTGTCGCGGACGGCCGCCAGCAGGCTGTGCCGCCAGGCCGGATCGGCACCCCTTCCCGACGCCGGGGAGCCTTCCCCCGGCTCCGAGCCCTCCCGCAGCACCCGGTCGATGGCCTCCTTCGCCAGATCTGCCGAAGCCTGGGAGGAGCGGCAGCAGTTCCGGGCGTAGGCCAGAACCGCCGCGTAGTGCCGCTGGTGGAACTCGTTGAGGGCCTCCTCGGCCACCCGGGCCGGGCCGTCCGGAGCCGGTGTGCCGAACGGGCCGCCCGCCGCCCGGCCACCGCCCTGGGCTGCCGCACGAATGCGCCGCACCAGCTCGGAATCGGACGGTGCGGTCCCACCGACGGTCTCGAATTGCTCTTGCATGGTGGGCTTCAGACCCTTCAACGTCCTGACGGGCCATGAAAATATCGCACGACCCGGACGGTTCCGGCGGCCGGTCCACCGCCGGCCGGCGGTGACGGGCGGCCCCCGCGGGCCCGCCCGTCACCCCGGCACCACGATCGCCGTCACCACCAGCCCCGCCCCGATGAGCCACCGGCCGCTGAAGGAAGTGAGCTCCCTGCCGTCCACCACCGGCCCGGGGACCAGGAGTTGGGCGGTGAACGAGGCGTCCGTCGGGTCGAGGGTGAGCAGCGCCTCCTCGAAGTCCAGCCAGCGGTGGGTGAGCGGGTACCACGCCTTGTAGACGCTCTCCTTCGCGCTGAACACCAGACGGTCCCAGCAGACATCGGGCTGCAGGGCGGCCAGCCGGCGGAGCTGGACGCGCTCCTCGGGGAGGGTGACGAGGTCGACCACCCCGGGGTCGTTCACGGGGAGATGGGGCTCGGCGTCCAGGCCCACCGTCCGTACCTCCGACGCGCGGGCCACCGCCGCCGCGCGGTAGCCGGCGCAGTGCGTCATGGCGCCGACCACGCCGGCCGGCCACTGCGGCTCCCGGTGGGGGCCGGGGAGCAGCGGCGCGGGGGCGAAGCCCAGCTCGGCCAGGGCCCGGCGGGCGCAGCCGCGTACGGTGCCGAACTCCCGTTGCCGCTTGGGCACGGCGTCGGCCACCTGCGCCCACTCCTCGGGGAACATCTCGGACAGCGGTGCGTCGTCGAAGGCCTCGGCGGTCCGGACCGGGGCCGGCAGCAGCTTGTCGATCATGCGGGGCTCCCGGTGGTGCCGGAGGCGGCGGCCGGCAGGGGGAGGATCTGGACCGGGCGGCCCGGCGCGGCGGAGCGGCGCTGCCATTCCCGCGGGTAGCCGAGCGAGACCTCCTGGTGCGGGACACCGTCCAGCGTCAGCAGCCGCGGGATGTGGAGGTGCCCGTAGACCACGGTCGCGGCACGGAAGCGGCGGGGCCAGTCGGCGGTCGTCTCGGTACCGCACCAGAGCGCGAAATCCGGGTACCAGAGGGGGTCGGTGGGCTCGCGCACCACCGGCCAGTGGTTGATCAGCACGGTCGGCAACTCCTCCGGCAGGGCCGCGAGCCGGGCCTCGGTGGCGGCCACCCGGGCCCGGCACCACGCCTCCCGGGTCGGATACGGGTCCGGATGCAGGAAGTGCTCGTCGGTGCACACCACCCCGGCCTTCTCGGCCCGCCGCAGCGCCTCCTCCTTGGACGCCGTTCCCGGCTGCCGGAAGGTGTAGTCGTAGAGGAGGAACAGCGGGGCGATGACGGCCGGACCGCCGGCGCCCTCCCACACCGGATACGGGTCCTCGGGCGTCAGGACCCCCAACTCCCGGCAGATGTCCACCAGATGCTCATAGCGCTCCACCCCGCGCAGCTGCACCGGGTCCTGGGCCGGGGTCCACAGTTCGTGATTGCCGGGCACCCACACCACCCGGGCGAACCGGCTGCTGAGCAGCGACAGCGCCCAGCGGATGTCGGAGACGAACTCGCCGACATCGCCGGCGACCAGCAGCCAGTCGTCGTCGGACTCGGGCCGCAGGCCCTCGACGATGTCGCGGTTCTCCTTGTAGCGGACGTGCAGATCACTGACGGCCACCAGGCGGCCGCGTCCGCCGCCGGACGGGGTGCCGGTGGCGGCGGGTCCGGCGGTGCCGGGCGCGAGGGCGCGGATCTCGTAGCTCATCGTCGAAGTAAAGACGGTGCGGGCCCGAGAGTGAAGCGCGGACCGCGGGCGGAGGTGCGGCGCGTCACCGGCCCGGCGGCGGGGGCACCGGCCGGCCGTCGGCCCCGGAGGCGGCGCCGCCGCGGCGGATACGGGTGGCCAGCCACAGGTCGAAGCGGTCGTCGGGGTCGTCGAGGCGGCGGCCGGTGAGGTCCATGGCCTTGTCCAGGCGGTTGCGCACGGTGTGCCGGTGGACGCCGAGCCGACGGCTGGTGGCGTCCCAGGCGCCGCCGGTCTCCAGCCACGCCGCGAGGGTGGCGAGCAACTCCTCGCCGTGGTCGGCGAGATCGAGCGGGCCGAGCACGGTGTCGGCGTAGCCGTGCAGCGTACGGCGGTCGCCCAGGCCGAGCAGCAGCCGGCTGGCCTGGCTCTGCCGGGCCTCGGCGGGCTCGCCGCTCGACCGGCTGACGGCGAGCAGCCCGGCCGCCTGGCGCAGGGACACCCGTACCGCCTCGGGAGCGGTGGCCGGGCCGATGCCGGCCGGGCGGTGCGGCGCGAAGCGGGCGAGCACATCACGGATGTCCAGATCCTCACCGACCACCGCCTCGATCACCGCCTCCGGTGCCCCGTCCACGACCCTCACCAGGCCTCCGGGCATCGCCAGCGCCAGATCGGCGGCCATCTCCTGCGCGGCGCCGTCCGCAGCCCCGGCCCCGGTGCCCGGCGCGGCGGAGCCCGTACGGCCGCCCGCTTCGTCCCCCGCCGCCACCACGACACCCCGCACCCGCTCGGCCGTCAGCCCCACCGCACGCAGCATGTCCCGGGCCCGCTCGGGGGCCGGGTCCTCGTCCGCCAGCAGCTCCGAGAGCAGTACCGACCTGCGGCGGCGCTCCGGTTCGTCGCGGAGGTGACGGCGCTCCAGTTCCAGGGAGAGCAGCGAGACCAGCCCGGGGACGACCGAACGGGCGGCGCCGTCCGGGCGGCCGGTGAGCAGCAGCAGCCCCCGCAGCCGGCGCGCCCCCAGCGGCTGCACCTCCAGCTGCCGCCCGGCGGCGGTGCTGGAGGCGCTGCCGCGCAGTCCGCGCGCGGCGACCCGTTCCAGCAGGTCCCGGGCGTGGTCCGGTGGCGGTTGGGGCGCCCGCTCACTCGCCGCGAGCAGCCGCCCCAGCGGGTCGAACACCGCCGCGCCGACCCCGGTCGCGGCCGTCCACTCCGCCAGCATCGGCCGCAGCCCGTCGCCGGTCGCCGCGGCCGTCAGCCGCCGCTGGGTCGCGAAGGCCCGCTGGAGCAGCTCGCGCTGTTCCTCGGCCCGTGCGTCGAAGACCGCCTTGGTGACGGCGATGAACGGCACCCCGTCCGGCACCGTCAGCAGCGGCAGACCCGCCTCCTCGGCCGCGGTCACCAGCGCTTCCGGCGCCTCCTGGTAGGGCAGCCCCCGCCCCAGCCCGAGCGCCAGACAGACCGCCCCGCCCTCGGCCACGTCCCGGACGTACGCCCGGCAGGCGGCCGGTTCCTCCGGCAGCAACAGGCCGATGGTCATGAGCAGTTCACCGCCCTGCAGCCACTTTCCCGGCGACGGCAGATCCGAGACCGTCGCCGCCTCGACCGTGCGGGCCAGCAGCGGCGGCGGCACGTCGTAGGTGGCCGACAGCGCGAGATCGGGCCGGGCGAGCAGGTCGGAGAGGTGCAGGGGCATAGACACAGTGTCCAGCAGATGGTCCCGCGGTGGACAGTCGGGCGAGCGTCGCCGTGCCCCGTTATGGTCGAGGAGTGTGGGAGCGGGGGACCGCCCCGCTCCTCGACCCGGCGAAGGGACGTGAGCGCGGTATGCAGGCGGCGTTTCTGGTGGCGTCCGAGGGCACCGAAGAGGTCGAGCTGACCCGGCCGTGGCGGGCGGTGACCGAAGCGGGCGGCGGCCCGACCCTGGTCTCCCCGAGCGCGGGCAAGATCCAGGCGTTCCACCACCTGGACAGGGCGGACACCTTCCCCGTCGATCTGACCGTGGACGAGGCCACCGCCGCGGACTTCGACGGTCTGGTGCTGCCCGGCGGGGTGGCCAACCCGGACGCGCTGCGGCTGGACCGGCGGGCCGTGGCGTTCATCAGGTCCTTCTTCGACGCCGGGAAGCCGGTGGCCGCGATCTGCCATGCGCCGTGGACGCTGATCGAGGCCGACGTGGTGCGGGGCCGCACGCTGACGTCCTGGCCGAGCCTGCGGACCGACATCCGCAACGCGGGCGGCACCTGGGTCGACGAGCAGGTCCACATCTGCACCGCCGGACCGAACACCCTGATCACCAGTCGGAGGCCGGGCGACCTGGAGGCGTTCTGCGCGGCCTTCGTCGCGGAGTTCTCGCACTGAGGGCGCACGCCTACGGCCCCAGCACCACCGCCGACTCCGGAGGCAGACGCAGCACCCCGTCGGCATCGGGCAGCGTCGCCGCGGGCCAGCCCGCCAGTGCCGTCAGGCCCGCCCCGCCGTCGACCGGGACCGTGGCCGTGGTGTCGTGCGCGAGGTTGACCGCCACCCGCAGCGGGCCGCGCCGCAGCAGGAGCCAGCGGGCCTCCTCGTCGTAGTGGACGGCGGTGTGGCTCGGGTCCGGATCGGTCAGCGGGGGCAGTTCGCGGCGCAGTGCCAGCAGGGTGCGGTGCCAGGCCAGCAGGGCGGTGTGCGGCTCCCGGGCCGGTTCGGTCCAGTCCAGGACGCAGCGGTCGCGGGTCGCCGGGTCCTGCGGGTCGGGCCAGTCACCGGCGTCGCCGGTCCACTCGTGCGCGGCGAACTCCCGCCACCGCCCCTCCCGGACCGCCGCCGCCAGCTCCGGGTCCGGGTGATCGGTGAAGTACTGCCACGGCGTGGTCGCGCCCCACTCCTCGCCCATGAACAGCATCGGGGTGAACGGCGTGCACAGCACCAGCGTGGCGGCGCAGGCGAGCAGGCCGGGGGAGAGCCCCGCGGCGAGCCGGTCGCCGAGCGCGCGGTTGCCGATCTGGTCGTGCGTCTGCGCGTAGGCCAGCAGCCGGTACGCGGGGGTCACCCGCAGGTCGAGCGGTGCGCCGTGCCGGCGGCCGCGGAACGCGGAGTGCGTACCGTCATGGAAGAAGCCGCCGGTCAGCGTCTTGGCGAGGGCGGCGAGCGGGGCCCGTGCGAAGTCGCCGTAGTAGCCCTGGGATTCGCCGGTGAGCGCGGTGTGCAGGGCGTGGTGGAAGTCGTCGTTCCACTGGGCGTGCACGCCGTCGCCGCCCTCCGCCCTGGGCGCGGTGGTGCGTGGATCGTTGAGATCGGACTCGGCGACCAGGAACAGCGGGCGCCCCAGCCGCCCGGCCAGCGCGTCGACGACGGCGGAGAGTTCGGCCAGGAAGTGCGGGGAGCGGTCGTCGTGCAGGGCGTGGACGGCGTCCAGCCGCAGTCCGTCGAGCCGGTAGTCGCGCAGCCAGGACAGCGCACTCCCGAGGAAGTAGGCGCGCACCTCGTCGGAACCGGGGGCGTCGAGATTGACCGCGGCGCCCCACGGGGTGTGATGGGTGTCGGTGAAGTACGGCCCGAACGCCGGGAGAGGGTTGCCGGACGGGCCGAGGTGGTTGTGCACCACGTCGAGGACGACCCCCAGCCCGTGCCCGTGCGCCGCGTCCACGAAGCGCTTCAGCCCGTCCGGCCCGCCGTACGGTTCGTGCACCGCCCAGGGTGCGACCCCGTCGTACCCCCACCCGTGGGTGCCGGGGAACGGGCAGACCGGCATCAGGGAGACATGGGTGACGCCCAGGTCGGCGAGGTGGCGCAGCCGCGCGGCGGCGGCGTCGAAGGTGCCCTCGGGGGTGTAGGTCCCGATGTGCAGTTCGTAGAGGACCGCACCGGGCAGGGGGCGGCCGGGCCACGGATGCCGCCAGGCGAACCGGTCGTGCGCGACGACCGCGCCTGGCCCGCCGGGGCCCTCCGGCAGCCGTGCCGCCCGCGGATCGGGCAGCGGCGGCCCGCCGTCCAGCCGGAAGGCGTACCGGTCCCCGTCGCGGGCCGGTGCCTCGGCCCGCCACCAGCCCGCGCGCACGGGGTCACGCTCCATCGGGACGGCCGGCTCGGCCACCCGGCCGCCCGCCCACTGGAGCGCGACCTGCCCGGCCTCCGGCGCCCACACCTCGAACAGCACGGCCGTCCTCCTTCGTTCGGTCCGGTGCCCCGACGAAAGCACGCCGGCGCACCGCCCGACACCCCGACGTGGCGAGTCGCGCCGACATCGCGCCATGCGCTGGGCCGTTCCGGCGAGCGGGCAACCCGGCCAGGGCGTCCCCGTGCAGCCACCTCGCCTGGACAGCGGCTCGCGGTGGCCCGAGAATCACGGCATGACTTCGCTCGAGTTCCCTGCGCGTCCGGCGCGGCCGTCGGACGCCGACCGGGAACGTGCCCTTGATCTGCTGCGCGACGGCGCGGCGCAGGGACGCCTGTCCCAGGACACCTTCCTGCGGCGCCTGGAACTCGTCCTGACCGCCCAGCAGCAGTCCGAACTCGACCTCGTCACCGCCGACTTGGACGACCGCGGCAAGGTCCAGGGCACACTGCTGCGGGTGGTGGGCCGGGTGTCGGCCTTCCACCTCCGGGTGCGCCGCGCCTGGCGTACCGAGCGCCTGCCGAAGCTGCTGCTGCCCGAACCGGGCCCGCTCCCGCTGCTGATAGGGCGGGCCCCCGGCTCCGGCCTGCGCCTCAACCACGAGACGGTCTCCCGCGCCCACGCCGAACTCCGCAGTGCCGGCAATGGCTGGCTGCTGCGCGACCTCGGCTCCACCAACGGAACCTGCGTCAACGGCCGCCGCGTGGTCGGCGAGGTGCCGGTCGGCCCCGGGGACCACATCACCTTCGGACAGGTGGACTACGTCCTGACGCAGCGCTGAGGCGAGTGGTGGGCCGGGGTCCTCGGCCCCGCCCGGGACCGTGGCCGGATACCGGCGCCCGGACCCGCCCCGCTCAGTGCTGATGCAGCCCCCGCCCCGCCAGCGTCAGGAACGTCTCGCCGACCGCCTCCGACAGTGTCGGGTGGGCGTGGATGTGGTGGGCGACATCGGCGGGTTCGGCGTCCCAGCCGACGATCAGCTGGCTCTCCGCGATCATCTCCGAGACGTGCGGGCCGACGAGATGGACCCCGAGCACCCTGCCCGTGGCCGCGCCGCCCGCACCGCCCGCGCCGTCCGCCGCCGCGATCACCTTCACCATGCCGCCCTGACCGTGCACCATGCCCTTGGCGGTGGCGGCCAGCGGCAGGGTGTTCACCTTGATGTCCAGGCCGCTCACGCGCGCCTCGGCCTCGGTCCGGCCGACCGAGGCGGTCTGCGGCGAGGAGTACGTCACCCGCGGCACGGTCGCGTAGTCCACCGGCCGCGACGGCAGTCCGGCCAGCGTCTCGGCGACCAACAGGCCCTCCGCGAACGAGGCATGGGCCAGGCCCGGGGACGGCGGCGGCAGCAGATCGCCGACCACGTGGACGCCCGGCACGGCGGTCTCCAGCCGTGACCAGTCCGCCGGGGCGACGAACCCCCGCTCATCCGGCGTCAGCCCGGCCGCCGCCAGGTCCAGCCCGTCCGTCACCGGGGCCCGCCCCACCGCGACCAGCAGCCGCTCGGCCTCGACCACCTGCTCCCCGCCCCGCGGGGTGCGCACGGTGGCCCGTACGCCGTCCGGCAGCAGTTCGGTGCCGGTCAGTGTCGAGCCCGTACGGACCGTGATGCCGCGCTTCTTCAGCCCGCGCGCCAGATGGCGGCCGACGTCCTCGTCCTCCATCGGGAGCAGCCGGCCGGCCGCCTCGACCAGGGTGACCTCCGCCCCCATGGAGCGGTGGAAGGACGCGTACTCGACGCCGATCGCCCCGCCGCCCAGGACCAGGACGGATGCCGGAAGCGCGGCGGCGAACAGCGCGTCGTCGCTGGTCACCACCCGTCGGCCGTCCGCGGCCAGACCCGGCAGCAGCCGCGGGCGGGAGCCGGTGGCCAGCACGATGCCGCGCCGGGCGGTGAACTCCCCGGCGCCCTCGACCCGGGCCGTACGGGGCCCGGTCAGCCGCGCCGTGCCCTTGACGACCCGTACGCCCGCCGTCCGCAAGTGCCCGGCCACGCCCTGGTGGTTGCGCTCGACGAGGGTGTCGCGGGTGGCCACCAGGGCCGGCCAGTCCAGGGAGTCGACGGTGGCCTGGACGCCCCACCGTTCACGGGCCTCCGCGATGCCGTCCACCAACTCGGCGGCGTGCAGCATGGCCTTGCTGGGCACGCAGCCGCGGTGGAGACAGGTGCCGCCGATCAGGTCGCGTTCGGCCAGTACCACCCGCAGCCCCAGGGACGCGGCGCGCAGCGCGGTGCTGTAGCCCCCGGTGCCGCCGCCGATGACAAGGACGTCCGTCGTGTTCACGTCTGTCTCACTCATGCGGTCAGACTCCGCCCACCTGCGGTGATGAGTCCAAGGCAATGTTTCCATGGAGGTGATGAAGAACCTTCATACGGTGAGGTCTCCGGCGATGCCCGGTGACGTCGCGGCAGGAGGGGCCGAGTGCGCCGGGAGGGGCGGGCATGAGTCTGCGGCAGATGGAGTACCTCGTCGCGGTCGTCGAGGAGGAGTCCTTCACCCGCGCCGCCGAGGCGCTGCACGTCACCCAGTCCGCGCTCTCGCACCAGATCAAGGCGCTGGAGCGGACGGTCGGCGGCCCGCTGCTGGAGCGGATGACGCGCGGGGTACGGCTGACCGCGATGGGCCGCGCCTACTTCCCGCACGCCCAACTCGCGGTCCGCAGCGCCCGGCAGGCCCGCCGTGCCGCCCTCGCGGCGGGCGGCGCGGAGAGCGGCGAACTGCACCTCGCGACGGTGCACGCGCAGGCGGTCGGGGTGCTCCCGGAGGTCTGCGCCCGCTGGGCCCGCGCCCGTCCGGGCGTCCGCCTGGTGCTTCACGAGTACGCCACCACCGAGGAGTTGGAGGACCAGATGGGCCGCGGGGTCGCCGACCTGGCGCTCGGGCCGCGCCCCCGGGACTGGCCGGGGCCGGTCACCGTCGTGGGGGAGGAGCGGATGGTGCTGGTCGTACCGCACGGCGACCCGCTCGCCGCCCGGGAGTCGGTCCGCCTCGCGGAGCTGGCGGACCGCCCGTGGGTGCGGTGCAGCCTGGAACCGGTGGTCGAGGGGCGCCGCTGGCTGGACCGGGAGTGCGAACGGGCCGGTTTCACCCCGCGCACCGCGGTCCGCACCCAGCACAGCTCCACGGCCGTCCGGATGGCGGCGGCGGGCGTCGGGGTGCTGCTCACGGCGGCCCATGAACTCCGCGGCGCCGACTGTGCGGCGGTGCCCACCGATCCGCCCTGGCGCCGCGAGATTACGGTCTTCTCCCGGGTCGAACCGACGGGCGCCGCCGCGGAGTTCACCGAGCTGCTGCGCACGGCGGGGAGCACCGAGCCGAGCCGCGACACCTGAATCCGGCAGCCCGTCACTCCCGGACGAGCAGTGCCACCGGCGACTCCGCCAGCAGCTCGCTCAGCCGCACCACCGCGCCGCCCGGCAGCTCGCGCCCGGTCAGCCGCTCGTGCCAGGGGCCCTCCGGCGGCAGCCGCAGCCGGGTGTCCCACCAGCCGCCGGTCTCCACCAGCCGCAGCGACAGCCGGGTCACCACCGTCAGCACCCGCCCGCCGCGGCAGAACGCCACACAGTGCTCGGCCGCCGGGCCCTCGCCGTACACCGGCTCGTACGACGCCGTGGCGCCGAACCACCCCGGACGGTCGCGCCGCAGCCGCAGCGCCGCCGCGGTCAGCCGGAGCTTCTCACCGGACAGGTCGCGCGGCGGGCTCCCGTCGTCCAGCGCGGTGAGCAGTTCGGGGCGGAAGCGGGCCGGCCGCCGGTTGTCCGGGTCCACCAGCGCGGCATAGCCGGCTTCGGTGCCCTGATAGAGGTCGGGCACGCCCGGCATGGTGAGCTGCAGCAGCGCCGCGCCCAGCACGTTGGCCCGGACGAACGGGGCGAGTTCACCGTCCAGCGCGGCCAGCGGCGCGGCCAGGGGGCCACAGGGCCCGGTGCGGACGAACTCCTCGACCGACTCCTCGTAGCCCGCGTTCCGCTCCGTCCACGAGGTGCGCAGTCCGGCCTCCCGCGCGGCCTTGAGGACCGCGGGCACCACCCGCTCCGCCGTGTCGCCGCCGTCCGCCGCACCCAGGCCGAACGCGGTCTGCCAGGCCAGCCACGACACCATCGGGTCCGCCGGGCCGATGCCGTCCGCCCCGCCCGCCGTGGGGCCGCAGACCGCCTCCTCGGCCAGCGCGCCGAGCACGTCCCGCCAGCGGTCCGGGCACTCCGACAGCACCGCGATCCGCGCCCGTACATCGGCGCTGCGCTTGGTGTCGTGGGTGGACAGCACCGTGCCGGCCAGCGGCCGGTCCCGCTGCAGCCGGGCGCAGTACGCGTGGAACGCCTCCGGGGGGAGCGCCGGTTCCCCCGGGTCACCGCCGACCTCGCAGGCCGACAGCAGCACCGGATAGCGGTAGAAGGCGGTGTCCTCCACGGATTTGGCGTGCAGCGCGGACGCGGTCTGGGCGAACCGTGCGGTGAAGTCCGCGCAGTCCGTGCCGTCGTCGTCCGGGCCGTCGGTCAGCCGGCCGAGCGCCAGGTCGCGCAGCAGATCCACCGCCCGCGCCTCCTCGGGCACCCGGAAGGCGGTCCGCGCCTGGGCCGCCGCCGCGTCCAGCATCTCCGCGTCCCGCCCGGCCCGCGCCGGATCGGCGGCGTAGGGACGGTAGACCGGCAGCCGCACCAGCAGCTCACGGAGCGCGTGCCGCAGCGCCCAGATGGCGTGGTCGCCCGGCTCGGGGGCGCGTGCGCTGATCCGTGCCGCGGTCCGCACCAGCCGCTCGACCTCCGCGGCCAGGTCGTGGGTGACGACCTCGTAGGCGGCGCGGCGCACCGTCTCCTCCCAGTCGCCGCCCTCGTCGGCCAGCGGCGTGACGAAGTCCCGGTAGTGGGAGAACAGCCGTGCGGCGCCCTGCGGACAGACGAAGAGTCCGTCGATGTGCCGCAGGGCGTCATAGCCGGTGGTGCCCGCGCAGGCCCAGCTGTCCGGGAGCCGCTCGCCGTCGGAGAGGATCTTCTCCACGACCGTCCAGCGGCCGCCGGTCCGCTCGTGCAGCCGGGCCAGGTAGCCGCCGGGGTCCACCAGACCGTCCGGGTGGTCGATGCGCAGCCCGTCGATGACGCCCTCACGGATCAGCCGCAGCACCGTGCCATGGGTCGCCTCGAACACCTCGGGGTCCTCGACGCGCACCCCGATCAGCTCGGAAATGGTGAAGAAGCGGCGGTAGTTCAGCTCGCTGCGGGCCAGCCGCCACCAGGCGAGCCGGTACCACTGGGCGTCCAGGAGGCGGGCCGGCGGCAGCTTCTCCGTACCGGGGCGCAGTGGGAAGGCGTGCCCGTGATAGCGCAGCACCTCGCCCTCGACGCGGAAGTGCCGCATCTCCTCGCCGATCCGGCCGCCGAGCAGCGGCAGCAGCAGCCGTCCGCCGTGCCCGGCACCCCAGTCGATGTCGAACCACCGTGCGTACGGGGACGCCGGGCCGTCGCGCAGCACCTGCCACAGCGGTCCGTTCAGCGACAGCGGCTCCGGCACCGCCATGTGGTTCGGCACCAGGTCGACGACGAGCCCGAGGCCGTGCGAACGGGCGGTGGCCGCCAGGGCCCGCAGCCCCGTCTCACCGCCCAGTTCGGCCCGTACCGCCGTGTGATCGACCACGTCGTAGCCGTGGGTGGAGCCCGGCACCGCCTCCAGTACGGGCGAGAGGTGGAGATGGGAGACGCCGAGCGCGGCCAGGTGCGGGACGGCCCGCTCGGCGGCGGCGAACGGGAAGTCCGGCTGGAGTTGCAGCCGGTAGGTGGCGGTCGGTGACGGACTGGAGGGCTGCCTCATGGGAACACCCGTACCCCGCTGACGGCCCGCTCCCGCATGGGCGTGGTGGTTTCCTCCGACGGAGTGGGTTCCGGGCGTGCTGACGTTCGTATGTCCGGCCCGTGGGGCGCGCGGCGGACCGGCGGATAGCGTCGGCCGATGACCGCTGCCACCGCCACCCTGGGCCGGGTGCTCGCGCTGGGCGGGCCGCTGCTGCCCGTCGTCTCCTTCCTCGGCCGGCTGCCCACCGCCATGTGCCAGTTCGGCAGTCTGCTGCTGGTGGCGGAGACCAGCGGCTCGCTGACCACGGCGGGCCTGGTGGGCGGTGCGCTGGCGGCGGGTCAGACGGCGGGCGGCCCGCTGCTGGGCCGGCTCGCCGACCGGCACGGACAGCGGGCGGTGGTGCTGGCCGCCTGCTGGTTCGACGCCCTCGCCGTGACCGCACTGGTGCTCGCCGCCCTCGCCCGGACCGGGACGTTGCCGCTCGCCCTGATCGCGCTGCTCGCCGGTGCCGGGGTACCGCAGATCGGGCCGCTGGCCCGCACCCGGCTGGTGGCGCTCGCCCGCCGCGCACGGGCCGACGACCGGCTGGTCCACACCGCGCTGTCCTTCGAAGGCACCCTGGACGAGGTGTCGTTCGTGCTCGGCCCGGCGCTGGTCGGACTCTCCGCCACGGTGGCCCACCCGGCCGTGGCGCTCGCCCTGGCCGCACTGCTGCTCGCGGTCTGCGGTTCCGCCTTCGCGCTGCACCCCACGGCGGTGGCGGCGGGGCCCACGGGCGGGTCCGGGGCCGGGCCGTCCCCCAACCCGCCCGTTCCGGCCGCCGCCCCCGAGGACCCCTGTGACCGCCGCCGCGTCACCGGCCGCGCCCGGCTGCCCCGCGCGGTGCACGCCATGCGCGCCTCGATGGCGTTGCAGGGCGCCCTCTTCGGCGCCTGCCAGTCCGGCATCACCGCGCTGACCGCGGACCTCCACCGGCCCGCCCAGGCCGGGCTGGTCTATGCCGCGATGGGGGTGATGAGCGCGGCCGCCGGGCTGGCGCTGGCGCTGGTGCCCGCCCGGATCGGGCTGCCCGCGCGCTGGCGGGCGGCCGCCGTGGCACTGATCGTGCTCTCCGTGCCGCTGCTGTTCGTCCGGTCCCTGGGGGCGCTCTACCTGGCCGTCGTGGTCCTGGGCGCGGCCTTCGCCCCGCATCTGATCACCCTGTTCGGCCTCACCGAACGGCTGGTGCCGGCCGGCCGGCTCGCCGAGTCGATGGCCTTCCTGACCAGCGCGGTGGTCGGCGGCCAGGCACTGTCCCTGGCCGCCTCCGGCCGGCTCGCCGAGGCGTACGGCCCGTCCGCCGCCTTCGCAGCGGCGGTCGGCGCCGCCGTCCTGATCCTCGGCCTCGCCCTGACCACCCGGCGCACGGACCCCTCGCCAGCGCCGCTCAGGCCGGCCGCTGCAACACCATGAGGCTCCGCCCGATGAGCGTCAGCCGGTCGCCGGCCTTCACCTTGGCGCCGCCGCCGTCCGCCACCGCCCGCGGCCGGTCGGTGTCCACCACGACCTGCCACTGCCGGCCGAGGTGATCGGGAACCCTGAACTCCTTCTCCTGGTCGTGGGCGTTGAACATCAGCAGGAACGAGTCGTCGGTGACCGGCTCGCCCCGGGGGCCCGGCTCGGAGATCGAACTGCCGTTGAGGAACACCGTCAGCGAGTTGGCGTGCACCGACTGCCAGTCGCGCGGCCCCATCTCCTCGCCGCCCGCGGTGAACCAGGCGATGTCGGACAGCTCGTCCCGGGCGCCCTCCACCGGGTGCCCCTGGAAGAACCGCCGGCGCCGGAACACCGGATGGTCGCGCCGCAGCCACACCATCTGCCGGACGAACGCCAGCAGCGCCCGCTGCTCCGCGTCCTCGTCCGCCGCCGCGTCCGCACCGTCCGGCCCGTCCGCGTCCGCCCCGTCGTCCTCCCCTGAGCCCCCGCCCCGCCCCGGCTCCGGCCAGCGCACCCACGACAGCTCGTTGTCCTGGCAGTAGGCGTTGTTGTTGCCACCCTGGCTGCGCCCGAACTCGTCCCCGTGGCTGAGCATCGGCACGCCCTGCGACAGCATCAGCGTGGCCACGAAGTTGCGCATCTGCCGGGCCCGCAGCCGCCGCACCCCGGGATCGCCGGTCGGACCCTCGGCACCGCAGTTCCAGGACCGGTTGTGGCGCTCACCGTCCCGGTTGTCCTCGCCGTTGGCCTCGTTGTGCTTGTCGTTGTACGCGACGAGATCGCCCAGGGTGAAGCCGTCATGGCAGGTCACGAAGTTCACCGACGCCAGCGGCCGTCGCCCGTCCTCCTGGTAGAGGTCCGAGGAACCCGTCAGCCGCGACCCGAACTCCGCCAGGGTGCGCGGCTCGCCCCGCCACAGGTCCCGCACGGTGTCCCGGTACTTCCCGTTCCACTCGGTCCACAGCGGCGGGAAGTTCCCCACCTGATAGCCGCCCTCACCGACATCCCACGGCTCGGCGATCAGCTTCACCCGGCTGACCACCGGGTCCTGGTGCACCAGGTCGAAGAACGACGACAGCCGGTCCACCTCGTGGAACTGCCGGGCCAGCGTCGCCGCCAGATCGAAGCGGAAGCCGTCCACCCGCATCTCCTGCACCCAGTAGCGCAGCGAGTCCATCACCAGCTGCAGCACATGCGGGCTGCGCATCAGCAGCGAGTTCCCGGTGCCGGTGGTGTCCATGTAGTACTGCCGGTCCTCCGACAGCCGGTAGTAGGAGGCGTTGTCCAGCCCCCGGAACGACAGCGTCGGGCCCAGATGGCTGCCCTCGGCCGTGTGGTTGTAGACCACGTCGAGGATCACCTCGATCCCGGCCTGGTGCAGCGCCCGCACCGCCGTCTTGAACTCCAGCACCTGCTGCCCGCGGTCACCCCACGACGCGTAGGCGTTGTGCGGGGCGAAGAAGCCGATGGTGTTGTAGCCCCAGTAGTTCGTCAGCCCCGCGTCCACCAGCCGGTGGTCCTGGACGAACTGATGCACCGGCATCAGCTCCAGCGCGGTCACCCCGAGCTTCGTCAGATGGTCGATGACCGCCGGATGCGCCAGCGCGGCATAGGTGCCGCGCAGCTCCTCGGGAAGCTCCGGATGGCGCATCGTCAGGCCCTTCACATGGGCCTCGTAGAGCACCGTCTCGTGGTACGCGGTGCGCGGCGGGCGGTCGTCGCCCCAGTCGAAGTACGGGTTGACCACCACCGACGCCATGGTGTGCGGCGCCGAGTCCAGGTCGTTGCGGACCTCGGGGCGCCCGAAGTGGTAGCCGTAGACGGCCTCGTTCCAGTCGATCCGGCCGCTCATGGCGCGGGCGTACGGGTCGAGCAGCAGCTTCGCCGAATTGCAGCGCTGCCCCTGCTCCGGCTCGTACGGACCGTGCGCCCGGAAGCCGTAGCGCTGCCCCGGCATCACCCCCGGAAGATACGCGTGCCGCACAAAGGCGTCGCTCTCGCGCAGCTCGACGGCGGTCTCCGAACCGTCGTCGTGCAGCAGACACAGTTCGATGCGGTGCGCGGCTTCGGAGAACACCGCGAAGTTGGTGCCCGCCCCGTCATAGGTGGCACCCAGCGGATACATCTGTCCCGGCCAGACCTGCATGGGTAGACTCTTCCACTTTCTCGTCGGGCGCTGCGGCGACTCCACGGCACACATCCGCGGAACGGCTTCGACATCCTTCCCCCCGTTCGCCGTAACGTGTCGCTCACCCAGGGTTTTACGCGAGATTGCCGCTGAATGGTGGCAACTGTCGCGATGTCGGATCGTCCTACCGGTCGTGCCGCCGGGCGCCGTCGCGGCCACGTGCACGGTCGCACCGGGGTCCCCGGCGCCGGTGCGCCACCGGCACGGGCACGGGCACGGGACGCAAATACACCACACATGACGCCTATGTGCCCGAGTACAACAAATGCGCCCGGTTCGCCAGCGACAACCCGGCCAACCGCGGAGCCCGAGGCCGGCGGCGCCTTCGGTACCCGGGTCAACGGCCGGCCGCCGGAACACCCCATCGCGTGGGCCGCCCCCGGGGTCCCGGCATCCGCCCCGGACGAGGACCGGGAGGCGGTGCCCCCGCGCGGCGGGGTCTCCCGCTGGTCCGAGGCGGTGCCGGGGCTATGAATCCGCTCACTCCGCCCGCGCGCTCCGGCGACAACCGGCAGTATGGACAAGGGGAGTTGGCAACCGACTCGATCCATCCTGCTGCACCGCCTCCCGCACCGCAGTAGTCTGCCTTGATCGTTGGCACGGGGGTTCGGAAGGCGGTGGCAGGTGAGTGGCGGGCTGGAGTTGCCCCCTGGTGACGAGAGTCATGAGGGCCATGAGGGCGGCTCCGTCGACGCACCGCCCGGCGCGGTGTCCCTGGCACGGCCGCTGGAGATCGGTGCTGAGCTGGACTGGGGCGCCGACGCCTGGAGTGAGGTGCGCACCCGCGCCCGCCGGGCCGGCCGCGCCTACATCTGGCTGAATCTCGTCGAGCAGCGGCTGCGGGCCGTCGTCGCCGCCGTCCTGCGGCCCATCTACGAGCCGGTGCACGGCGACGAATGGGTGGTCGCGGCGGCCGGCCCGGCCGGTCAGGAGTGGGTGCAGCGCGCGGTCGCCGTCCGCGAGGTCAGCCGCCGCAAGGGCTACCTCCTCGACCCCGCCGACGACAACATCGTCAGCTTTCTGACCCTTCCGCAGCTGCGCGAACTGATGGTCCAGCACTGGCCCTGCTTCGAGCCGTACTTCGACGACCGCCGCGACGTCGAGCTGGCCCTCGACGAGCTTGAGGTCGCCCGCAACATCGTCTCCCGCAACCGCGCCCTGTCCGAGACGGTGCTGGCCCAGGCCGAGCGTGCCTCCGCCCGTCTCCTGGACATACTCGGCTCCGGCGTCGGCACCCGGATCTCCGGGCGGCTGCCCATCGACGCGGTGGAGGACCTGGTCGGCGACCGCTACGCCGACGTCATCGGGGTGCACTCCGACCGGGTGCGTCTGCAGCGCCAGCTCCCCGCCGAGGACCTCTTCGGCGACGCCCGCCGGCTCGACGCCGTGGGGATAGGGCTCAATCTCCTGGTGCAGAACTACTCGGGCCGCCGCCTGGTCCGGCTCGCCGAGTCCGGCTGCCGCGTCCGGCTGCTCTTCCTCAACCCGGCCAGCAGCGCGGTCCGCCGCAGGGAGCGCGAGATCGGCCTGAAGAAGGGCGAGATGAGCCGCTCCATCGAGATGAACATCCTCCATATGCGGCGGGTGCGGGCCCGGCTGCGTGACCCCGGCGCCTTCGAGATCCAGGTCTTCGACGAGACGCCGCGCTTCACCGCCTACCTCGTCGACGGCGACGGCCCCGACGGCGTCGCCGTCATCCAGCCCTACCTGCGCAAGAGCCGCGGGATGGAGTCGCCCGTCCTCGTCCTCCGCGGCGGCGGCCGGGAGGTCGTCCGCCAGGACGCCCCGCACACCCGCGACGGTGACCACGGTCTCTTCGAGACCTACCGGGAGGAGTTCGAGAGCATGTGGGCGGATTCGCGGCCGGTGTCCTGAACGGGCCGCCGTCTCCACTCCGCCCACGGGGCACCGCCCCCGCCCGGGACCGTGCGGATCGTGCGGCCGGTCGATTGTCAGTGGTGCGTGCGACAGTGGGCGGGCAACGGGGGAAGTACCACCGAAGGAGGCCGCATGAGCGGGCGGAGCGAGGTGTCGGCATGAGCGAGCGGAGCGAGTTCATCATCAAGAGGTGCGCGCCGAGCGAGGTGTCGGCATGAGTTGGCATCAGGAGCTGCTGGTCAGCTTTGACCTGGAGACGACGGGCACCGACGTCGAGCGGGACCGCATCGTCACCGCGGCCCTGCTCCGCCTGGAGGGGGACGGCCGCGCCGCGGAGAAGCTGACCTGGCTGCTCGATCCGGGGGTGCCGATCCCTGACGAGGCGGCGGCGATTCACGGTATTTCCACCGCATATGTCCGGGAGCACGGCCGTCCGCCGGCGACCGCGATAGAGGAGATCACCGAGGCGCTGGCCGATGCCCTGCGCGCGGAGATCCCGCTGGTGGTGATGAACGCGCGCTATGACCTCTCGCTCCTGGACCGCGAGTGCCGGCGCCACGGCCTGCGGACCCTGACCGAACGCCTCGGACACGCCCCCGCGCCGGTCATCGACCCCCTCGTCCTGGACAAGCACGTGGACCGCTACCGCAAGGGGAAGCGTGCCCTCCAGGCGCTCTGCGCGCATTACGGCGTCCGGCTGGACGGCGCCCACGAAGCGGGCGCCGACGCGGCCGCCGCGGCCGGGGTCGTCCGGCGCATCGGGGAGAAGTATCCGTCCGTCGCCCTCCCGTCGCCCCGCGCGCTGCACGCCCTCCAGGAGCAGGCGGCCGCCGAGCAAGCCGCGTCGTTCCAGGAGTATTTGCGGCGCTCCGGCGACCCGCGGGCGATAGTCGAGCCGGCCTGGCCGCTGATCCCGCACCAGGCCGGGGCCTGAGCGGGAGCGAGCCCGTCCGGCCCGCTGGGGCCCCGGCCCGTCAGGCCGCCCCGTTCAGAAGGGGTACCACCGCACCGTCGCGTCCTTGTCGCGCAGTGAGGCGATCCTCCGCCGGAACTCCCTGAGTGCCGCCGGGTTTCCGGGCGCGTGCTGGGACACCCAGGCACAGCTCGCGGTCTCCCGGGACCCCCGCAGCACGGCGCAGCCCTCCCAGTCCCGTACGTCCCAGCCGTAGACCGACACGAAGCTGTCGTAGGCGGCGGCGGGCAGCCCGTAGCGGTCGCGGCTCAGCGCCATCACGACCAGGTCGTGTTCGCGCAGATCGGAGGAGAAGGTCTCCAGGTCGACCAGCACCGGCCCGTCCGGCCCGACATGCACGTTACGGGCCAGCGCGTCGCCGTGGACGGGACCGCGCGGCAGATGCGGCTCCAGGGCCGTGGCGGCCGCCGCGAAGGCGTCCCGCCGCCCGCGCAGATACTCCGCGTCGGGCGCCGACACGGCGTCGCCCGCCAGCCGCAGCCAGCGCTCGACGCCGCCGAGCAGCTCGCGCCGGGGAAGCGTGAACGGCGGCTCGGGCAGTGCGTGCACGAGCTTCAGCAGCGCGGCGAGATCCTCCGGCCCCGCGGGGCGGACGGCCTCCGGCAGCCGGTGCCAGTAGGTCACGGGATGGCCGTCCGCCAGCGTCGCCACGGGCTCCGCGGCCCGTACGGCCGGCACGCCCTCGGCGGCCAGCCACTGCGCCACGCGCAGTTCCCGCTCGGCCCGTTCAAGGAGTTCGGCGCTGCGGCCCACCCGTACGACCGGCCCGTGGTCGCCGAGGGCGAAGACGGCGTTCTCGCCGAGCGAGAGCAGCGCGGCCTCGGCCGCCGCCTCCGGGTGCCCGGCCGCGGCCAGCACGTCCCGGGCGCGCGCCTCCGTGAAGGCGGCGGGGCTCGGTTCGGTCATCGGGGTGCCTCCTGCGGTGCCGGTGAGCGACCAGTGTCGCAGGTCGGCCCTGGGGGCCCGGCGGCTTTCCCGGGGCGGGAACGCCGCCGCGGAATCGGCCGGGGACCTTGACGGGGATGCCGGTCGTCACCACGATGACGGCGGCCGGGCACGGCCGGCCGGGGGAGAGGGGGAGCGATGGCAGCAGTGCCGACGGCGGGGACCCACGGCGCCGGACCGTCCGGAACGCGTCGTGGGGAACGTCTCCGATGACCCTGGCGACCGCACCCCGGCGGTCCACCGCACCGGCCGCCGGCCAACCGGCCCGGCCGCGGCGTGACCTGGGCGTCTGGTTCCTGGTGCTGCCCGCGCTGCTGCCGATCCTGCTGCTGAGCGTGGGCCCGCTGCTGTACGGGATCGGGCTGGCGTTCACCGACGCCCAGTCGGGCCGGACCCAGGCCACCCGGTTCGTGGGGCTGCTGAACTTCTCCGACCTCTTCCAGGACGCGCTGTTCTGGGACTCGTTCCGGATCGGCCTCCTCTGGGCCTTCGGTGTCACCGTCCCGCAGTTCCTGCTCGCGCTCGGCCTGGCCCTGCTGCTCCATCTCGATCTGCGGCTGCGCTGGCTGGCCCGGGCGCTGGCGATCATCCCGTGGGCGATGCCCGAGGTCGTCGTCGGCATCATGTGGCGGCTGGTCTACCACCCCGACGCCGGCGTTCTGAACGAGACCCTGCGCGGTCTGGGCCTGTCCGGGGCCGGTGAAGGCCGGGACTGGCTGAGCGGACTGGCGACCGCCCTGCCCGCGGTCATCGTCGTCGGCGTCTGGGCCGGGATGCCGCAGACCACGGTCACCCTGCTGGCCGGTCTCCAGAACGTGCCCCGCGAACTGCACGAGGCCGCCGCCCTGGACGGCGCGGGCGCCTGGCGCCGCTTCCGCACCGTCACCTGGCCCGCCCTCCGCCCGGTCGCCCTCGCCGTCACCGCCCTCAACTTTATTTGGAACTTCAACTCCTTCGCCCTGGTCTTCGTGCTGACCGACGGCGGCCCCGGTGGCAGGACCAGACTGCCGATGCTGTTCGCCTACGAAGAGGCCTTCCGCTACGGGCAGTTCGGATACGCCGCCACGATGGGCCTGGCGATGGTGGCGGTGATCTCGGTCCTGCTGGCCGTCTATCTGGCCGGACGGCTGAAGGGGGACGACGACCGGTGAACACCTTCCATGGGGCCGGCGGCGGCCGGTACGGCACCGCCCCGCACGGTGCGAAGGGCACCGGCCGCTCCCGCAGCACCCCACGGCGCACGGCCGCCCCACGGCGCACCGCCACCCGCGCCGCCCAGTACGCCGCGCTCCTCGGCTATCTCGCCTTCCTCGCGTTCCCCTTCCTGTGGCTGCTCTCCACCGCCTTCAAGCCACCACGGGAACTGGGCAGCGTCCACCCCACCTGGATTCCCGAGGCGCCGACCCTGGAGAACTTCCGGCAGGCCTTCGCCCAGCAGCCACTGCCGGCGGCCGCGGGCAACAGCCTGCTGGCTGCGGCGGTCTCCGCGCTGTTCGCGGTCCTGCTGGCGACCCCTCTGGCGTATGTCCTGGCCCGCTTCCGCGGCCGCCTCGCACGGGCGGCCACCGGCTGGGTCGTGGTCAGCCAGGCCTTCCCGCTGGTGCTGGTGATCATCCCGTTGTTCCTGATCCTGAAGGGGCTGCACCTGGTGGACTCCCGGACCGGTTTGATCACGGTCTATGTGGTGTGGTCGCTGCCCTTCGCCCTGTGGATGCTGACCGGCTACATCCGCGCCGTGCCACGGGAGTTGGAAGAGGCGGCGGCGGTGGACGGCGCGGGCAGGCTCCGCACGCTCATCTCGGTCACCGCTCCGCTGCTCGCGCCCGGCATCGTCGCCACCGCGCTGTTCGCCTTCATCACCGCCTGGAACGAGTTCTTCTTCGCCCTGGTCCTGCTCAAGTCCCCCGAGAAACAGACGCTGCCGGTCGTGCTGACCCACTTCCTCGGCGCCGAGGGCGCCGCCGACCTCGGTCCGCTCGCCGCCGCCGCGCTCCTCGCCACCCTCCCGAGCCTGCTGCTCTTCGCCGTCATCCAGCGGCGCATCACGGGCGGGATGCTCGCCGGGGCGGTGAAGGGCTGATGCGCCACGACCACGGGACCGGGCGCCGCGTGACCCGGCGGGGGCTGCTCACGGCGGCGGCCGCGCTGCCGGCCGGTGTCCTGCTGCCGGGCTGTTCCGGCACCCGCCGCCGGACGGCCGGCGGCCCGGTCACCCTGCGCTTCCAGTCGCCGGCCTGGCAGCAGGACTCCGTCAGGGCCAACAAGCAGTTGGTCGCCGCCTGGAACGGACAACACCCCGACGTCCGGGTGCAGTACGTCCAGAGCGCCTGGCCCACCGTCCACGACCAGCTGCTGACCTCCTTCGAGGGCGGCGAGGCCCCGGACATCATCCACGACGCCTCCGACGACCTCGCGGACTTCGCCTACGGCGGCGACCTCGCCGACCTCACCGCCCTCCTGCCGCCGCGGCTCCGGCGCGACATCCCGCAGCGGAGCTGGGAGACCGGCACCTTCGACGGCCGGATCTACGGCATCCCGTTCCTCCAGGAGCCCCGGGTGCTGATCGCCGACCGCGCGAAGCTGCACCGGTCCGGCGTCCGCGTTCCCACCCCCGAACACCCCTGGACCTGGGACGAGTTCGCGGAGGCCGCCCAGCGGCTGACCCGCGGCGGCACCTACGGGGTCGCCTGGCCGCTCAAGGAACCCGTCTCCGCCACCCTCAACCTCGCCCTGTCCACGGGCGGCCAGATCTTCCACCGCCGCCGCGACGGCAGGGTGGAGGTGCGCTTCGACGCCGCCGACCAGGTGGTCCCGCGCACCCTCCACGACCAGGTCAACGTCGCCCGCAGCGCCTCCCGTACGACCCTGGGCATGGGCGGCTCCGACATCCTCCCGGGCTTCTTCGCCGGGCGCTGTGCGATGGTGCCGCTCGGCTTCTCCTACCGTCAGCAGATCGCCCAGCAGGCGCCGAGGGGCTTCGACTGGACGGTGCTGCCCGCTCCCCGGGGCACCGTCCAGGAGCAGGGGGTGAGCCCGCAGACCCTGTCGATCGCCGCAGACTGCCCGTACAAGGACGAGGCTATGGCCTTCATCGACTTCTTCCTCAGCCCGCCGAACATGGTCCGGCTCGCCCTCGGCGACTGGATGCTGCCGACGGGCCGGGAGGCGCTGCGGGACCCGGCGCTGCGGACCGCCGGACACGGCTGGGCGACGGGCACCGCACTGGCCGGCACGCTGCGTTCCGCCCCGGCCCAGTCCGTCCGCGGATACCCGGAGTGGAAGGACAAGATCGCCACCCCGGGGCTCCAGGAGTACTACAGCGGCGCCATTGGCCTGGGCGCCTTGCGGAAGCGGCTCGTCGAGGACGGCAATCTGGTCCTGGCCCGCTATCAGCGCTGAAGCGCACGGCATGCGGGGGGCCGAGAACGGACGGGGCCGCTTTGCGGGACGTTATTGGAAGCCTCTTCGGGTAACCCAACTAGCCCTGTTTCCTTGCTTATTGAAGGCAGGCGAACACGTTGCGCGACCGGAAGTGGGAAGCCGGACGCTTCCCTCGTCCGGTGCCTCGTTCACCGCCGCATCACCGTCCATTGCGGGTGTGTAAACGGAGTTGAGTCGCCGGGGTTCAACTCCGGGGTCACTTTGACCACTTCTGAAACATTTCCCATTTCAGGGACCTTGTTGCTTATCTCACACGACCGGGCTGGCCTTGAATTGAACTCATCAATCAGACAGGGTTTCGAGCCAGCCCGACGCAGATCTTCCGGTCTGTGCGGGCTATTGCGCAACGCTTTCCCCCCACACCACGAACGAGGAGAATCCTCGCAATGGCTCACAAGCGTTCCAGCAAGAAGCGGCTCATCACGGCGATATCCGCCGCCGTCGCCGCCACTGGTATCGCCGCCGTCACCGCGGTCACCGCGGGCGCGTCCCCGGCCGCCGAAGGCAAGATCTACGGAGCCGAGGCCAAGGGCGCCGTCAACGGCAGCTACATCGTCATGATGAAGAAGTCGATCCGTACGACGCAGAGCGGCGACCTGGCCGACAAGTACGGCGGCGAGGTCAAGCGGAACTACTCCTCCGCCATCGACGGCTTCTCGGCGACCGGTCTGAGCGCCGAGGAGGCCAGGCAGCTCGCGGCCGACCCGGCCGTCGACAAGGTCGTCCAGAACAAGAAGTTCCACATCAGCGAGGCCCAGGCCAACCCGCCGTCGTGGGGCCTGGACCGCATCGACCAGGAAGACACCAAGGGCGACAAGAAGTACAACTACCCCGCCAGCGCGGGTGAGGGTGTCACCACCTACGTCATCGACACCGGTGTCCACATCAAGCACAAGGACTTCGGCGGCCGCGCGTCGTACGGCTTCAACGCCATCGACGGCAGCGACAAGGCCGAGGACGACAACGGCCACGGCACGCACGTCGCGGGCACCATCGGCGGTACCGAGCACGGCGTCGCCAAGAAGGCCAAGATCGTCGGCGTGAAGGTCCTCGACGGTGAGGGCTCCGGCACCACCGAGCAGGTCGTCGCGGGCATCGACTGGGTCACCAAGAACCACAAGGGCCCCTCGGTCGCCAACATGTCGCTCGGCGGCGGCGCGGACGAGGCCCTCGACGCGGCCGTGAAGAAGGCCATCGACGCCGGCGTCACCTTCGCCGTCGCGGCGGGCAACGAGTCCTCCGACGCGGGCCAGGGCTCCCCGTCGCGGGTCAAGGAAGCCATCACCGTGGCCTCCAGCACCGAGGACGACAAGCAGTCCGACTTCTCCAACTTCGGCAAGGTCGTGGACCTCTACGCCCCCGGCTCCGACATCACCTCGGACTGGAACGACGGCGCCACCAAGACCATCTCCGGTACGTCCATGGCCACCCCGCATGTCGTCGGTGCCGCCGCGGTCTACCTGGCCGGTCACAAGGACGCCAAGCCGGCCGAGGTCGCCAAGGCCCTGACCGACGGTGCCACGCCCGACAAGATCTCGAACCCGAGCGAGGGCACGCCCAACAAGCTGCTGAAGGTCGTCGAGTAAGCACCTCACGTCCTCAGCTTTACCCGCCGGCCGCCGCGCTCGCCCCCACGGGGCGCGGCGGCCGGCGTCGTTGTGCGCTCCGCGCCCCCGCCCGCCTCCTCGCCCGCCCGGGGCCGACGGGACGGCCGCGCGTAGACACTGTCTACCCCCATGCGGTAGACAGTGTCCATGAGCGATCAAGAGGCGGGCCTGCGCGCCCGTTTGGTCCAGGCCGGCATCGACCTGCTGACCGAAGAGGGCGTACCGGCACTGTCGTTGCGGGAGATCGCCCGCCGGGCCGGGGTCTCCCACGGCGCTCCGCGGCGCCACTTCCCCACCCATCTGTCCCTGCTGTCCGCCATCGCCCGCCAGGGGTTCGCCGACCTGGCCGACACGGTCGCTGCGCACCTCGACGACCACCGGGACGACCCCCGCGCCCAGCTGATGGCGCTGGGCCGCGGCTACCTCGACTTCGCGCTGAACCACCCCGGCATGTTCGAGCTGATGTTCCGTCACGACCTGCTGGAGAGCAACCAGCTCGGACTGCGGGAGACCAGCCTGCCGCTCTTCCGGGTACTCGTCGGTCTCGTCTCCCGGGTGCAGCCGGGGTCCGACGTGCCGCCACAGGTCGTCGCGGGCGCCCTGTGGAGCAACCTGCACGGCATCGCCCAGCTGTGGCGATGGGGCAGCCTGCAACTCGCCACCGGGACCGACGAGGCCGAGCCGCTGCTCCGGGCCGCGCTGGACGCCCATCTCGGACCGGAGGGCCGATGACCACCCGACGCCGCCAACGCCTCGTCCTCACCGGCAGCGTCACCGGGGCCGTGATCGTCGCCCTGGACGGCACCGTGCTGACCGTGGCGCAGCCCGCCCTCCAGCGGGACCTGCACGCCTCGTTCGGGCAGATCCAGTGGACCAGTACCGGCTACCTCATCGCCGTGGCCAGCCTGTTGGTCTTCGCCGGCCGGCTCGGTGACCGCTACGGACACCAACGGCTCTTCGCCCTCGGCATCCTGGGCTTCGGCGCCACGTCGGCGGGCATCGGCCTGGCCTCCGGCGCCGGCTGGGTGATCGGACTGCGGGTGGCTCAGGGCGTCTTCGGCGCGCTGCTGCAGCCGGCCACCCTGGGGATGCTGCGCGCCGCCTATCCTCCTGACCGGCTCGGTATGCCGCTCGCGCTGCGGACCAGCGCCATCGGGCTGGCGGCCGCGGCCGGCCCGGTACTCGGCGGCGCTCTGGTCGCCCAGTGGGGCTGGCGGTCCGTCTTCTTCCTCAACGTGGTGCCCGCATGCCTGACCGGCCTGCTGGCACTCGCCGTTCGCCTCCCCGCCACGGAATCACCGACCACCTCCGCGACCACGACCGGCGCCACCGGCACCGACGCGACCACGGGAGCCACCGGCGGCACCCGCACCACCGCCACCCGACTCGACCTGCCGGGCGCCTGCCTGCTGGCGCTGACCCTGGTGGGCCTCGTCCATACCCTCGTCGCCCTCCCGGAGGCGGGCTGGACTCCGGCCACCGCACTGGGCGCGGCCGCGGCCGTGGTCGCCTGCGGGGTCTTCGTCCGGCACGAACGCCGCACCACGAGCCCGCTGCTCCCGCCCTCCGTGATCGGCTCGACGGCGCTCGCCCCGGCCCTCGCCGTGCTTCTCTGTGCATCGGCAGCCCTGTTCGGCGCGCTGTTCATCAGCACCTACTTCCTTCAGGACGTCCTCGCGATGGACCCGTTGCAGTGCGGTCTGCGGGTGCTGCCCCTGGCCGTGCTGATGGTGCTGAGCGCCCCGGCCTCGGCCGTACTGCAGCGCCGGTTCGGCCCCCGCCGGACGACCGTCGTGGCGATGGTCCTCCTGGCCCTCGGTGTCCTCGTGCTGTCCCAGCTCGACCGGACCTCGACGGCGCCGGCCATCAGCAGCGGATTCCTCCTGCTGGGCGCCGGCTTCGGCACGGTGATGGTCACGGCGACCGCGGTCGTCGTGCGTCACGCCGCCGCGGAGCACGCCGGAGTGGCGGGCGGCCTCCAGCAGACCGCCATGAACGTCGGCCCGACGCTGGGCGTCGCGATGGCCACCATGCTCATGACCCTCATGGCCCCCACCTCCGGCGGCCACGCACCCGGCGGCGGGCCGCACTGGAACGGCGTGGCCTTCCTCTCCGCGATGAGCCCCACCCTCCTGATCCTCGCGGCCGTCGCCGCGACGGGCGCCCTGGCCGCGGCCGCGCTCCCCGGCCGCACGGCCGACACCGGCTCATCACGGCGACCGGTGACGGGCGGTCACGACGGCGAATCCACCGAATCCACCGAATCCACCGAAGCGAGGGCCGGGAAGGCTTCCTGACGGCCACTCCGGCCGGGCGTCACCGCACGCGCGAGTCACCGCACGCGCGTCGTCCCGTGCACAAGTCATCCCCTGCGCACAGCACCCCGCATGCGAGTTATCCACAGGAGGAATCCTCCGGAACCACGCCCGGCGCCACCTCCCCTACCGTCGGTGACATGCACGGAGGACTGCCGTTCATCGGCATCAGCACCATCGCCTACGGCCTGATCGGACTGCTCACCGTCGTGGTCAGCGCCATCCGCAAGACAGGGGGAGACCGACATGCACACCATCACCGTCATCGTGCCCGCACACAACGAGGAGGAGGGACTTCCGGCGACACTGGAGTCCCTCGCCTCTCAAACGGTCCGGCCTGACCGGATTCTGGTCGTGGACGACGCCTCCACCGACCGTACGGGGGAGGTGGCGGCGGCACACGGAGTGACCGTGCTCCGCCCGCCCCGCAACCTCGGCAGCAAGGCCAAGGCACAGAACTACGCCCTGCCCCGGTGCACCACCGACCTCGTCCTGGCCGTCGACGCGGACACCGTCCTCGCACCGGACTACATCGAGACCGTCCTGCCCGTCTTCGACGACCCCGGCGTCGCGGTCGCCGCGGGCACGGTCCGCACCCGCCACACCCGCACACTGTGGGAACGCGGACGCTCCACCGAGTACCTTTTCGGCTTTCATTGGCACCGTCCCATCCAGGCCCGCGCCAACAGCCCCATGGTGTGCTCGGGTTGCTGCTCGGTCTTCCGCCGAGACGACCTGATGGCCTTCGGCGGCTTTCCCGAACGGACCATCGTCGAGGACATGGACTACACCTGGTCCCAGCAGATCGCGGGCAGACGCGCGGTCTACGTCTCCGATGCTGTCGCCCTGGCCGCCGACCCGGAAGACCTCACCTACCTCCGCAAACAGGTCTGGCGCTGGATGGCCGGCTTCTGCCAGAACGTCCGCCTCCACCTCGGACAACTCATCCGCCACAAACCCCTGCTGGCGCTCTGGGTCCTCCTCGCCCTCCTGGAGATCCTCACCGCACCCCTCTGGTGGGCGACGCCCTTCCTGGTCGCCACCACCACCGGCGCCTCACCCGCCCTCGCCGTCGCCTGGTGGGCCGGCGCCGAACTCCTGTTGACCCTGCCACCCCTCCTCTACGCCGCCCACCGCCGCAAACTCCCGCTCTCCACCGTCCTGTTGAACATCCCCTGCGTCTACGCCACCAAGGCCGTCAACCTCGTCTACGCCTGGAAGGCCCTCATCGTCGAATTGCTGCTGGTTCCTCTCCACCTGGCACGGGGACTCACGGTGTACGAGAAGGGCCGGGCCGACACCGCGCCGGCCCGGACGGCGCTCGCAGGCGGCTGACCACCACACACCAGGACGGACGTTCCAGAGCGGCCCCACCCGGCATCCCGCCGCGACGGGAGGGGCCGCCTCGCCCGGCAGCGGCGCTGTCACCGCGACCCTGATCAGCCTCCGTCGTCCACGCAGGAGTCGATCCATGTGCGCAGCTCGTCGAGGGTGGCCCCGGGAAGCGGCAGTCGGCCCGCGGCGGCGGTGGACCCGCTTGCTCCCAACATGGTAGACATCACTGGGGAGTTATACGTACTACGGTCGCGGTCCGGTTGTCGGCCGCCGGCCGAGGGGTGGGGAACATGGCGCACGGCTACAGGAGCCTGCTGGGCACCCGGCATGCCGCTCGATTACTCGGCGGCGCCCTCATCGGGCGGTTGCCGCACGGGATGTCCGCGCTGGGCATCATGATGTTTCTCCGTTCGGAGGGTGCCGGATACGGGCTCTCCGGGGCGCTGACCGCGCTCTTCGGTGCCTCGGTCGCGGTCGGGCAGCCGCTGCTCGGCAGGGCCGTCGACCGGCGTGGCCAGACCTGGGTGATGATCCTCGGGGCGCTGCTCTCCGGCGCGGGCTTCGCACTGCTCGCGGTCGTCGGACGCGAACCGGTGCCCCTCGCCGCCGCCGCGGTCGTCCTGGCCGGTCTGGCGGCCCCGCCGCTCGAAGGCGGGATGCGCGCCCTGTGGCCCGAACTGCTCCGGAGCGAGGAGCGGCTGCAGGCGGCCTACGCACTCGACGCCGCGGCCCAGCAGATCCTCTTCGCCTCCGGCCCCTTGCTGGTGACGTTCCTGATCGCGGTGGGTTCCGAGGAGGTCGCCCTGATCGCCACCGGACTCATCGGGGTGGCCGGGACGCTCGTCATGGTGACCGCCGCGCCGTCCCGCCGCTGGCGCGCGGCTCCCCGTACCGCCCACTGGCTCGGGGCACTGCGCTCGTCCCCGCTGCTGGTTCTGCTCGGGGTCATCCTCTTCGTCGGTGTGTCCCTGGGCAGTGTGTCCGTCTCCGCGGTCGCCTACGGGGACGAGCACGGCGCCGGCCCGGTGTCCGCCTGGGTCCTGGCGGCGAACTCCCTCGGCGCACTCATGGGTGGTCTCCTCTACGGGTCGCGGGTCTGGCCCGGCACTCCGGAACAGCGGCTGCGTCCGCTGACCACCGGACTGGCCCTCTGCTACCTGCCGTTGATGCTGACGCCCGGCCTCCCCTGGATGATCCTTCTCGCCGCGCTCTCCGGGATGTTCTTCGCCCCGGTGCTGGCCTGCGGCTTCGTCGTGGTCGACCGGGTCGCACCGTCCGGGACCGTGACGGAGGCCTTCTCGTGGCTGGTGACCGCCCTGGGGGTGGGCGTCGCGGCCGGTACGGCCATGGCTGGTTCCGCCGCGCAGTACGGCGCCAGCGGAACCGGCTTCGCCGTCGCGGGCGGTGGGGGATTCCTCGCTGTCGCCGTGCTTCTGCTGTGTGGCCGATTCTTCGTGGTCACAAACCGACTGCTAGGCCCACAAAGTGAAACCGTGGGCCCTTCCGTGCCTGAGGTCACCGCCGTTTCGGAGGTGTGAGTTGCGTGCCCGGAACGCCGTGGGGATGAGGGGGCCGTACCGGTGCTGCCGGCGTCTCGGCGCGGTCGGCCTCCGGGGTACGCGCCGACCCGGAGGAGGCGCGGGTCCGGCCGGTCGATACGGGGGCTGAGCTTCCGGGGCGTGGGTGCGGCGTGGCCGGGTGGTCTCTCCTCAGCAGGTGAGTGAACCCGAACCGGGGGCACGGAAAGGGAGTTGGGCACGGCGGCTCCCGAGGGCCGGTGCGGGGGTCCGGTGGGTGGGTGGAGCGGAACGTCCGCCGCCGACAGGGGTGTCGTTCTGCCGATCGCGGCGAACCGCTGGTTCCGGACAAACCCCGATTGCACCATGTCCACCTGCGCACAGGTGTGATCAAATACGAATATGACGCCGCCATAGATGGCGTAAACGTGACCCAGCATTCGCCGAACCCGGTGCCCGGCGCAGGTCTGCCGCCGTGGCTCGCCCAGAGGAGAAGGGAAGCCGGCTTCTTTCCATCTTCATGTGCTTTTTGATGTCTAAAATCGTCCGGCGTGACTGCTAGCCGGATATTTTTCCTGTGCAAGACGGGATGGTGCCCCAGACGGTTATGTTCTGAGCGCAGTGCACAGAGTCCCGGCGCGACTCCTCCATGGGATTTCTGGCTGCCGTGAAGATTTGTCGGCATGGAGAAGGCGGATGACGAAGCGAATAACTTCTGTGGGTGCCTCGTTCGGATCGTCTCTGCGAGCCTTGCGTAAAGAACGCGGAATGTCGCTGGGGGACTTGGCTCGACTCGTGAATTATAGCAGAAGTCACTTGAGTCGGGTGGAAACCGGGAAGAAGCAGCCGGCTGAGGGGCTGGTCAGGCTGTGTGACGAGGCGTTGGGCGCACAAGGGAGTCTTCTCGCCCTGGCCGTGCGTTCTCCGCGGCGCCGGAGTGGACGTACCAGCCCCGTTCAACTTCCCCGCAGTATTGCCGACTTCACCGGCCGCGAAGAAACCCTGGAACAGCTGGATGCCATGCTCGCCGAGGTTCATCGGCAACGCGACGGGCAGGCCGTCGCCACAGTGGTCGAAGGGGCGGCCGGGGTGGGAAAGACCGCCACTGTCGTGCACTGGAGCCATGGCGTCCGGAGTCATTTTCCCGACGGTGTGCTGTTTGCCGATCTCCAGGGGTTCCGTACGGACGGGCAGCCCGCCGGCAGTCGCCAGGTGCTGCGGAGTTTCCTGACCGCGTTGGGCGCCGACCCCGGATATCTGTCGGGTGAGTTACATGATCTGGCCGCGAGTTACCGCAGTTTGCTGACGGGAAAACGGGTCCTGATCGTCCTCGACAACGCCGCCGGTGCGGAACAGGTCAGGCCGCTCCTGCCGGCCTCGCCCCAGTGCATGGCCGTGATCACCAGTCGCAGTCGTCTGACCGGGCTGGTCACCCGGGACGGTGCCTACCGCATCACGGTGCCGTACCTGTCCGAGGGTGAGTGCACCCGGCTGCTGTCCCGTCTCGCGGGGACTCCTTTGCCGCTGGAAAGGAATTCCTGCTGTGCGTGCCGCTATCTTCCCCTGACCGTGCGTATCGCCGTGGAACAGAGGGAGATGATGGACGGTCTGGCGTTGTGCGAACGGTGTGGTTCGGAAGCGCTGCTCAAGTACCTGTGCACCACGCATGACGAGACCAGCGACATGTATACGGCGCTTTCCGGCTCCTACCGTCACCTCCAGCCGGAGGCCGCTCGCGGGCTACGGCTCCTCGGGGGGTGCGCGGGGTATGTCGTCACCGTTACCGAGGCGGCACACATACTGGGATCGGACATCGTGCGGGCGCAGCGGGTCCTCGACGCGCTGGCCGATATCCATCTGCTGCACCGCAGTTCACGCGAGGAATACCGCTTCGAGAAGACCGTGAAGGGCTTCGCACGTGAACTTGCCGGGCATGACACCCACCTCGTGACCTACGCGGGGCAGGGTGCCGGGGCCTGCTGATTCCCGGGTGCCGGGAAGGGCCGGAAGAAGCCGCAGGATCAGAATTCCGGTGAATCCTCCGTCATACGGAGTGGCACCCCGGGGCGGCACCGGCTCCTGATCCGCGCGGCGGCCCGTGGATACCGCGCACACAATTCCCCGGCGTCTCCGCCCTCGTAGTCGGAGGGGACGAAACCGGGCGCCATCGTGCAGCCGAACAAGGACCACCGACCCCCGTCACACACCCGGCCGCCCATCCAGGTGCCTTTGGGGACGCGGAGCTGCACCTGCTGTCCGGCCAGGACGTCGTGCCCGAGAACGACCGTGCGGTCCGTTCCGTCCGGGGCGAGCAGCAGAAGTTCGATCGGATCACCGAGATGGAAATGCCATATCTCGTCGACCGGTAAGCGGTGCATCGCCGAGAACTGCTCACCTTCGGCGGTGAGCAGGGCAAGGATCGCGGTGCCCTCGGGGCGTCCGCCCTGTTCTTTCGCCGCGGTCCAGGTGGGCCGGAAGAAACCCCCTTCGAGTGGCAGGGGCGCCAGGCCGTAATGGTCGATCAGCTCCGTGGCCGTGATATCGGGGCGCGACATCTCGTCCCTCCTCCGTGAGGCGGTGGTGGCGGTGGGGAATCGGGGGCGGGCCACCGGCCCGGCGGCCGGAAGGCGGCCGCCGGGGACCGGCGATGTGTGCTCAGTAGCGGTAGTTCTCCGGCTTGTAGGGTCCGCCGACGGGCACCCCGAGCTGGACGGCCTGTGCGGCGGTGAGCGTGGTCAGTTCGGCGCCCAGCGTGGGGAGGTGCAGCCTCGCCACCTTCTCGTCGAGGATCTTCGGCAGGTGGTGGACCCCGGGCGGGTAGCCGCCGGCGTTCGTATGCAGCTCAAGCTGTGCCAGCGCCTGGTTCGAGAGCGAACTCGACATCACGAAGCTGGGGTGGTCGGGCGCGTTGCCGAGGTTCATCAGCCTGCCCTCGGACAGCACGATCACCGTATGGCCGTCGGGGAAGGCCCACTCGTGGACCTGTGGCCTGGCCGGCACCTTGCGGATGCCGGGAATGCGGGCCAGGGAGCCGACGTCGATCTCGGTGTCCAGGTGCCCCATGTTCCCCACGATCGCCCGGTGCTTCATCCGGGCCAGGTGCTCGGCGGTGATGACACCCGCACAGCCCGTCGTCGTGATGACGATGTCCGCCTCGCCGATCACCTGCTCCAGGGGCGCGACCAGGAAGCCGTCCATGGCCGCCTGAAAGGCGCAGATGGGATCGATCTCGGTGACGACGACCCGGGCGAGCTGCGCCCGCAGCGCGTCGGCGCAGCCCTTTCCGACGTCGCCGTAACCGCACACCACGGCCAGTTTGCCGCCGATCTGGGTGGCCGTGGCCGCCTTGAGCGCCTCGACCACCGACTGCCGGCACTGGTAGCGGTTGTCGAACTTGGACTTGGTGACCGAGTCGTTGACGCTGATCGCGGGGAACAGCAGGGAGTTCGCCTCGTCGAGCCGCCGCAGCACGGCGGTGCCCGTGGTGGTCTGCTCGCTGGCTCCCCGGACGTTCGCGGCGAGTGTGCTCCAGTACGAGGCGTCGTGTTCAGCGGCGCGCTTCACCACGTCCAGCATCGCGAGCGCGTTCGGGTCCGCCGGCTCCTCGCCGGCCGGGACGCTTCCCGTCTTCTCGTACTCCACTCCCTGGTGCAGCAGCAGGGTGAGACTCCCGCCGTCGTCCATCAGCATGGTCGGGCCACCCCCGTCCGGCCAGGCCAGTACCCGCTGCGCGCACCGCCAGAAGTCCTCCAGGCTCTGGCCCTTCCACGCGAACACCGGGACCGGCCGGCCTCCGGCGGGGCCGACGGCCACGGCCGCTGCGGCACGGTCCTGGGTCGAGAGACGGTTGGAGCCGGCCCAGCGGACCTCCGCGCCCAGGGCCACCAGGGTCTCGATGAGCACGGCGGTCTGAATCGTCAGATGGAGGAATCCACTGATCCGGGCACCGGCGAGCGGCCGCCGGCCCGCGTACTCGGCTCTCAGCGCCATCAGGCCGGTCATCTCGTGCTCGGCCAGGGCGATGTCCTGCCGCCCCGCCACTGCCAGGGCGATATCGGCGATGTCGAGGTCGGTGACTTCTGTGCTCGTCAAGGAACTTCCTTCGGTGTGTGGGGACCCGGAGGACGCGCATGCGGTCTTCGCCGGGAAGGCGATCCGCAGAGCCGTCGGAGGACGGGACGGGCGTCGGACCGGGGTGCCGGAATGTGGGGGCCGGCGCATTCAAGGGCGCGGCACGGGTGTGAGCGCGGTGCCGGCACGCGGACGGGCCCTGCGGCGGGTCCGCGTGTTGCGCGGCACCGAGTCTCCGGCAACTCCCGCTAGATGAACAGTGGTTGACCGGTGTCTCCTTCCGGAGGCAACGGGCGACACGCCGTGCCTGGGACTTCTCCTCCGTCGTGGCCCCTTGGGCAAGGCGCGGGTGGGCCTTTCCCGCGCCTCCGTCCCGATGCCCCCGTACCGCCGCCTCCGCCCCACCGTGTGCGGGCCCCACCGTGCGCGGGGCGCGCCGCACGGTGCTGATTCGGTATCCCGTCCGCTCTTTCTCGGTATGCCCCGGCCCGGGTCACGGTCCTGGCCGTGATGTGCGGGTGCGGGGCCGAACACACCATGGGACCGGCGCTCCCGATGGGCGTCCCCCACGGCGTGACGTGCGGCGCGGTCCTACCTGAGCAGGAGGGTGTACATGGCTTTTCGGATCACCAAGGAGTTCCACTTCTCGGCCAGTCATCAGTTGGCCGAATTGCCGGAGGGCCATCCCTGTGGCCGGATGCACGGCCACAACTATGTGGTGGAGCTGGAGCTCTCGGCGCCGGCGGACGGTCTGGACAAGGCGGGGTTCGTACGGGACTACGGCGACCTCAAGCAGTTCAGCCGGTGGCTGGACACCGAGGTCGATCACCGGCACCTGAACGACGTGCTGACCGACCGCAACCCCTCGGCCGAGAACCTGTCGCAGTGGCTGTACGAGCGCTGGCTGCCGCACTATCCGCAGCTGAGTGCGATACGGGTCTCCGAGACCGCCAAGACCTGGGCGGAGTACCGGCCGTGACGGGCGAGCAGGCCCTGGCGGCACCGGGCCGGGGAGGTGATGCCAAGGTGGAACCGAAGCTCGTGGTCAACGAGATCTTCGGCCCCACTTGAGGACCGTGCAGGGTGAGGGCCCCTCGGCGGGCCGGCGTTGCGCCTTCGTGCGGCTGGGCGGCTGCAATCTGTCCTGCCGTTGGTGCGACACGCCGTACACCTGGGACTGGACCGGTACGGGCGACACCGGGGTCGCCTACGACCCCCGTCGGGAACTGACCCCCATGCCCTGGTCCGAGGTGCTGCGCAGACTCCTCGACTACGACGTACCCCTGATCGTGATCTCCGGCGGGGAACCCCTCAGCCAGCAGCGCCGGATGCTTCCCCTGGTCCGTGAACTGACCGCCGCGGGCCGGAAGATCGAAATCGAGACGAACGGCACCGTCGTCCCGCGGGACGACCTGGTGCGCCTGGGCGTCCGGTTCAACGTCTCGCCCAAGCTGGCGCACTCGGGCGACCCGGAATCACGACGGCTGGTCCCGGAGGCACTGCGCGCCCTCGCCGCGGTGCCCGGAACGGCCTTCAAGTTCGTCTGCCGTCACACGAGCGATCTCGACGAGGTGGCCTCCGTCGTCGAGCGGTACGGCACGGACCCCGTCTGGATCATGCCCGAGGGGCAGCTGCCGGCAGAGGTCGGCCGGCATCTGGCCGCTCTGGGCGACGAGGTCGTGGCGCGAGGCTGGAACTTGACCACTCGACTGCATGTTGCCGTCTGGGGCGACAGGAGAGGTGTGTGAGCACAGTGAGCGGAGCCATGGAACTGGACGTCCTGAACGAGCCGCGCGGGGAGGCACCGTCCCCGGACCCGCTGGAGGACATCGCGCGTCGGCTGCTGGTCGAGATCGGTGAGGACCCCGAACGCGACGGGCTCAAGGAGACGCCGGCGCGATTCGCCCGCTGGTGGCGGGAGTTCTCGCAGTACGACGCCGGAGTCGTCGACACCCTGTTCCCGTTACGGACGGAGGGACAGATGGTGATGGTCTCGGACATCAACGTCTGGTCCCTGTGCGAGCACCATCTGCTGCCGTTCTCCTGCGCGGTCACCATCGCCTACCGGCCGCACGGCGATGTGCTCGGGCTGTCGAAGTTCGCCCGGATCGCGCAGCGGCACGCACACCGGCTGCAGGTGCAGGAACGGCTGGTGCGCGACATCGCGGACGAGGTCACGAAGGTGACGGGTTCGGTGGACGTGGCGGTCATCGCCACGGGTGAGCACCTGTGCATGAGCATGCGGGGCATCCGCACCCCGGCGGCCATGACGTCCTCGGCCTACTCGGGGATCTTCGAGGAGTACGGGCCGGCCCGCCAGGAGCTCGTGGCGACGGTTTTCCAGGGACGCAAGTGAGCGGTTGCCGCCGTCCACGATCGGAGGAGCAGACACGTGGCGATTCGTGAGATCCGTACCGGGCTGAGCCTGGACGACGTCCTGCTGGTGCCGCAGCGGACCTCGGTGGTGAGCCGCTCGGTCACCGACACCGGCACGGAACTGGTGGCCGGAATCCCCTTGCGGGTACCTGTCCTGTCCGCCAACACGCCGTGGTGCACGGGCCGGCGCATGGCCGTGGCCATGGCGGTGTGCGGAGGCCTCGGTGTCGTGCACCGTATGCAGACCGCGGAGGACCAGGCCGCCGAGGTCGCCGCGGTCAAGGCGTCGCCGGTGCCCGAGGGGGCTGAGCACGCCACCGTCGACGGGCAGGGGCGCCTGCGCGCCGGGGCCGCCGTCGGCGTGACCGACGACTATCTGGAGCGGGCGGCACTGCTCGTCGAGGCGGGCGTGGACGTGCTGGTCACCGACGTGGCACACGGCCACGCGGACTATGTGCTCGACACCGTGGAGAAGCTGCGGGCCCAGTTCCCGGGGACACCCCTGATCGCGGGGAACGTCGCCACCGCCGCCGCCACCCGCGACCTGATCGGCGCCGGTGCCGACGCGGTGAAGGTGGGTATCGGCCCCGGTGGCATCTGCACCACCCGGATCGTCGCGGGCAGCGGGGTGCCGCAGCTGACCGCCGTCCTCGACTGCGCGGAGGAGGCGGCCCGCACGGGGACGCCGGTGATCGCGGACGGCGGCATCAAGGCTCCCGGCGACGTGGTCAAGGCGCTGGCGGCGGGCGGCCATTCGGTGATGCTCGGCAGCGCCCTGGCCGGGGCCGACGAGAGCGAGGCGCGGCTGGTGGAACGGGACGGCCGGCCCGTCAAGGTCAGCACCGGCTTCGTCACCTTCGGCATGCGGCTCACCCTCAAGCGGGCCCGCGGCGAGGCGGTCAGCCGGGCGGAACTGGAGGAGTACACCCCCGAGGGGGTCGAGGCCACCTTCGCGCACACCGGCCCGCTGGCCTCGACGCTGCGGCCGTTCCTCGGCGGTCTGCGGTCGGGCATGAGCTACTCCGGCGCGCACACCCTGGCCGAGCTCCGGGAGAAGGCCGAGTTCATCCGGGTGACGCCCGCCGGGCTGTCGGAGAGCCGGCCGCACGCCCTGGGGCGGACCGAGCAGGTGGCCCTGGACTACGCCAAGGAGGCCACCGGATGACGAGCCCCTTGGAGACCGGCCGCTACGGCAGCGAGGAGATGCGTCTGCTGCTCGGCGACCACCGGCGCTACCAGCTGTTCGTGCGGGTGGAAGGCGCGCTGGCCACCGTCCAGGGACGGCTGGGCGTGATCCCGGCCGAGGCCGCCGAGGTGATCGGGGAGCGCGCCCGGACCCACCGGTGCGACCTGGACCGCATCGCCGCGATCGAGGCGATGAGCCGGCACGAACTCTATGCGGTCGTCCAGGAGTTCGCGGAGGGCTGCGCCCCGTACGGACGCTATGTCCACCACGGCGTGACCAGCAGCGATGTGATCGACACCGCCCTCGCCCTGCAGCTCGACGAGGCGATCGGCATCCTCGGCGAACGGCTCCGCACCGTGCTGGGGGTCCTGAAGGGGCAGATCGGCAAGGAGGGGCAGCGGGTGATGATCGGCCGTACGCACGGCCAGCACGCCCAGCCCATCACCCTCGGCTTCAAACTCGCCGTCATCCTCGACCAGTTGACCCGCTGCCTGGAACGGCTGGAGCAGCTGCGCGGACGCGTGGTGATGGGCAAGGTCGCCGGCGCCGTCGGCTCACTGGGCGGCCTGGGGCCCCAGGGCCTCCAGGTGCAGCGTGAGGTGCTGGCCCACCTGAACCTCCCCGAGCCCGAGATCTGCGCCCAGGCGGTGGCCCGGGACCGCATGGCGGAGTTCGTCTGCTGGGCGGCGCTCACCGCGTCGTGCCTGGAGAACCTCGCGACGGAGATCCGCAACCTGCAGCGGACCGAGATAGGCGAGCTGGCCGAGTCCTTCGCCGAGGGCGACCAGATCGGCAGTTCCGCGATGCCGCACAAGCGCAATCCGGTGCGCAGCGAGCGCCTGTGCAGCCTGGCCCGGCTGATGCGGTCGCTGGTCGGCCCGGCGCTGGAGAACGTGGTGACCTGGCACGAGCGGGATCTCGCCAACTCCGCCAACGAGCGCTTCACCCTTCCGCAGGCGTGTGTGCTGCTCGACGAGATGCTCCTCACCACGACCGCCGTGCTGGAGGACCTCCGGGTCTTTCCGCACCGGATGCAGGAGAACCTCGCCCGTTCCCGCAACAGCCATCTCAGCGAGGCGGTGCTGCTGGCCATGATCGACCGTGGCACGGACCGGCTCGACGCCTACCGGCTGCTGCAGCGGGCCAGCGCGACCGCCGCCCGGGAGGAGCGCGACCTGGTGGCGGTGCTGTCGGACGACGCGTCGGTGACCGCGGTACTGCCCGCGGACGAGATCGTGTCGCTGGCCGGAGCGTCCGCGGACGTCGGCTTCTGCGAGAGCCTGACGGACGACACCGTACGCCGGGCCGAAGAGGCACTCGGAAAGTCTTCGGAAGGAGCGGTGACATGCCCGGCACGGTGATCGTGGGCGGCCAGTGGGGTGACGAGGCCAAGGGGAAGATCTCCAGCTATCTGGCCGTCCGGGACGAACCCGCGGTCGCGGTCCGCGCCGGACTGGGGCCGGGAGCGGGGCACACGGTGGTGCACGGCGGGCGCACCCTCAAGCTGCGCCAGCTGCCCAGCGCGGTGATCCACCCGGGCACCCGCCTGCTGCTGGGTGCGGGGGTGCTCGTCCGGCCCGACGTACTGCTGCGGGAGATCGAGGAGTTCGGCGCACCGGGCCGCGTGGGAGTGGACTTCCGCGCCACCGTCATCGACCCCGGCCATCTGCGTGCAGAGGAGGCCGACGAGGTCCTCCGCGAGCGGGTGCGCAGCACGGGCAGCGGGCACGGACCGGCACTGGCGGCCCGTGCCATGCGCTCGGCGCGCCGGGCCGAGGACATCCCGGCGCTGGCCCCCTATCTGGCGGACACCGTGCGGGAGGTGAACGACGCGGTCGACGCGGGGGACCGGGTGCATGTCGAAGGCACCAACGGCTTTGGACTCTCGGTGCTGTACGGCACGTATCCGTACACCGTCGGGAAGGACAGCACGGCGAGCACCGCGGCCGCGGACGCCGGGCTGGGCCCCACCGCGATCGACGAGGTGGTGCTGGTCTTCCGCGCCTACCCGACCCGTGTCGGCGCGGGGCCGTTCCCCACGGAGATGAGCGAGGAGGAGGCCGAACAGCTGGGGATCGTGGAGTACGGCACGGTCACCGGGCGGCGGCGCCGGGCCGGCACCTTCGACCTGGACCAGGCGCGGGAAGCCGTGCGCGTCAACCGCCCGACGCGGATCGCGCTCACCTTCCTCGACCAGGTGGACGCGTCGTGCCGCGCGCTGCGCACCGGGGAGCTGCCCGAGGCCGCGGCGGCGTTCGTGGCACGGGTCGAGGAGGGCCTGGGGCTTCCCGTGGACCTGATCGGCACCGGAGCGGGCACCGCCGATGTCCTCGACCGGTGGCACGAACGGCCCGCCGCGGGCCGGACGATGGCGGCCGGTGCGGGAGGCGACCGATGAGCGGTACTCCGATGTGGCGCCGGGACCGGCTGCTGACCATCAGCTGGGAGACCATGGGCCGGATGCTGGACAGGATGGCCGACGACATCAGGGCCGACGGCTTCGTGCCCTCGGTGGTGGCGGGCATCGCCCGCGGTGGGCTGCCGCCGGCCATCGCCCTGTCGAACCTGCTGGGCGTCGAGGACTTCCGCATCCTGGGCATCCCCCGCAACTCCTCCAACTCCCGCTACAGCGGGCGTGGTGAGGCGGTGTTGCAGTACGTGGTGCCGGAGCGTCCGCTGCACGGCTCCCGGGTGCTGCTGGTCGACGACATCATGGGCGACGGGGGCACCATGGCCCTGGCGAAGCAGACCATGCTGGACCTCGGTGCCGCGGAGGTCCGCACCGCCGTCGTCGTCCGCAACCTGGGAGCGGCCACCACCGCCGACTTCCAGGCGGCCGAGGTGGACGACTGGACGGTCTTCCCCTGGGAGACACCGCCCGGAACCCATGAACTCGCCGTACCGCTGAGGGTGTGAGGCAGATGCCCGATAGCGCGGATCGCGCGGCGCCGGCCACGGTCGTGCTGGACCGGGACGGCACGCTGCTGGATTTCTATGACATGTTCCACCGCTTCGTGCTGGATCTGCACCGGCAGGAGGGGGTGACACCGCCACCCCGTGAGGAGATCCTCGGGTTCGCCTACTGGTCCGCGATCACGAGCGGAGCCCTGCGCATCGGCTCGGTCCGGGTCAAGGACCGGGTGGACGAGGTGGTGCGCCGGTACATGCCGTACGGGCGGCTGTACCCGGGGGTGGTGCCGATGCTGTCGGCGCTGTCCGGCGCGGGCGTGCGGCTCGCGCTGGTCAGTTCCTGGGTCGGCACCGGCCCCACGGTGACCCTGCTCCGGCGCAACGAGGTGCGGGACTGCTTCGGTCCGGTGCTGACCCGGGACGATCTGGGGCCCCGGGACGGCACGGCCACCGACGCCGACTGCAAGACCGAGCTGGCGGGGCGTGCGCTGGACGAGCTGGGCCATGAGCCCGGCCACCGGCTCTACGTCGTGGGGGACACGCCCTCCGATGTCGCCCTGGGCCGCCGCCTGGACGCCGTGGTCGTCGGGGTGCGTACCGGCAACGGGGGAACGCTGCCTCCCCAGGGACATCCCGAAGGGCCGGACGTGCTGCTGGAGTCGGCCGCGGACCTGGGCACGCTGGTGCTCGGGCGGGAGCGGGTGACCTGAGCCGCACTGCGGGCCGGGAACGACGACGGGCCGGACTCCCCGGGGGAGTCCGGCCCGTCCCGTGTGCCGCCGTTCGGGGACGAGGCGGTGTCAGGGCGCCGGGTATGCAGTCACGTCGTCGAGGTAGTCGGTCGGATCGGGCAGTGCGGCGTTGCGGAACGCCTCCCGGCGTTCGTAGCAGGTCCCGCAGGTCCCGCAGTGCCGGTCACCCCCCTTGTAGCAGGACCAGCTCAGCTCCAGGGGAGCACCGAGCCGGGTGCCGTGCGTGGCGATGTCGGTCTTGGACCAGTCGATGAACGGCGCCTCCACCCGGGGAATGGCGAAGCCCTCGTTGGCGACCGCGACCAGGTCACGCAGCCCGTCGACGAACGCCGGCCGGCAGTCCGGGTAGATGAAGTGGTCCCCGGCGTGCATGCCCAGGGCCACGATCGCCGCGCGGTGCGCGACACCTATCGAGACCGCGACGTTCGCCAGCACCGCATTGCGGTTGGGCACGACGGTGGCGCGCATGGACTGCTCCGCGTAGTGCCCGTCGGGCACCGTGACCTGCTCGTCGGTCAGCGCCGATCCGGTCAGCAGCGAGCCGAAGCTCCGCAGGTCGACGACGTGGTGCCGGGCTCCGTAGTGGGCCGCCACCGACCGGGCCGACTCGATCTCCCGGTGGTGCCGCTGCCCGTAGTCGACGGTCACGGCGATGAGGGAGTGGTGCAGGGCGGCGTAGTGAGCCATGAGTGTCGTGGAGTCCATGCCTCCCGACAGCACCACCACGGCCGTGAACGGGTCCGAGCGGGTGTCGTCTTGGTCCATCGGAAAACCTCCGGAAGGGGAAGGAAGGCGGCACGGCCGGGACACGGCCGTGCGGCCGGTTACCTCGGAACATCGTGGTGGCGGCCGGGGCGCGGGGCATCACGGCGCGGGCCGTAGCGCGTCCGGGCGGATACCGAGGGGTGCCGGAAGTTCTCCGAGAGAGCCCGGGCCGGGACGGCGGCGTGCCGGGTCCCCGCAGCCCGGGGGAGCGGCCCGGCGCCGCCGGTCAGCCGAAGGCGGCGGAGTCGACCAGCAGGGGCCACAGGCCGGTGGTGCGGAACAGGTGGGGGAAGTCCTTGCGGCCGGTGATGTCGAGCTTGCGGTAGGCACTGGAGAGGTGGAGTTCCACCGTGCGGCGGGTGATGTGAAGCGTGGTCGCGATCCGTTCGTTGGTCGAACCGCGTACGGCATCGATGAGGATCTGCTTCTCCCGTTTGGTCAGCTTCAGGACGCCGCCCAGCGGGGAACGGCCGGCGGAGCGCCCCTCCGCCGCGGCCAGCCGCTGCCGCAGCCGCACCGCGAGCGGCCGTGCTCCGCACCGGTCGGCCAGTTCGAGCGCCGTGCTCAGCTGCGTCAGCGCCTCGTCGTGGCGTCCTTCGTCGAACAGCAGGCAGGCCAGGTCGGCGGAGGCGTGCGCGAGGTCGAAGTCGGCGCCCGCGTCCGTCAGCAGCCGTATCGCCTCCCGCAGCAGCTTCCCGGCCTCGGGCGTGTCCGGCAGGGCACCGAGGGCCCGCAGGGCGATGCCCCGTTCCCGCGGGGTGCCCGCCGCCTCGGCCGACCGCAGCAGCCGGTCCGCGGTGTCGCGGGCTTCCGCGTCCCGTCCCAGCTGCGTCAGCAGGTCGACCGCGTGGAGAGACGAGTGGACGCCTCCGGTGGCCCCGTCCGGGGTGTCCGCGCCCAGGGCCTCGGCCAAGTCCCGTGCGGCGCCCGGCAGATCACCGCTGTCGGCCCGCAGACGGGCGCGGGTGATCCACACGTCCCGGTGGAGCCAGCCGGGCGGCAGGCTGCCCAGACAGCCGTGCTCGCGCAGCAGCGCGCGGGCTTCGTCGCCGCGCCCCATGGCGAGCTGGACCTCCGCCAGCATCCCCACGATCCAGACCAGCAGCGGGTGCTGATAGCGCGTCTTGTGCCGGACGATGGCCTCCAGGCATTCGTGGAGCTCGTCGTGGGCGTCGCGCAGCCGGCCGCGCAGCAGGGCCATCCGCGCGGTGACGGGCAACAGCAACGTCCGGTGCAGCGGGTGCTCATGGCACCGCGCACAGTCCTCGTGCCGCCGCAGATGGGCTGCCACGTCCTCGTCGCGGCCGTTCCAGGTCAAGACCATCAGCGCCATCAGCTTCAGCACCGGGTGCAGGCACAGCCCCGTGTCCGTCCGCAGGGCCTCCCGCGCCTGCGCCACCGCCTGCGCCGGCCGGCCGCCGCCGAGGTGGCTGCGCAGGGCACCCATGACCAGGGCCGCGGCGGCGGCCTGCTCCGCACCGCAGAACTCGGCGGCCGGTGCGGTGCGCCTGCCCAGCCCGTGTCCCTTCGGCGCGAGGCGTTCCTCGCTGAGCTGGGCGGCGGTGGGCAGCGGGTAGGCGTTGAGGCTGTCGAGCATCCGGTGCACCTGGTGCCAGCCGGACAGCCGGGCCCACGTGGGCCCGGCGGTGATGGTGGTCCTGGCCGCCTCGCCGGGCTGGAAGCCGAGGTAGAGCGCGGTGCTGATACGGGCCAGAAGGGGCAGGCGCAGCGCGTCGTCCGTGGTCTCCGCCAGCGTCCTGATCGCCTCGTCGATGCCCTGGACCCGGTTGATCGCCATCGTGGCGTCGGTGAGCTGGAGCAGCGCCGCCCGGCGGGCCTCGCCCGAAGCCGCCTGTACGGCGTGCGCCAGGTAGCGCCGGGCCCGGTGTGGTTCCCGCGCGGCGAGTGCCGCCTGCCCGGCCCGCATCAGTACCGGGACCGGCCAGGAGTCCTCCAGCGTCACGGTCGACGCGGTGAGGTGACCGGCGATCTGCTCGGCCGGGGCCTGTCTGCCGTGGAGGTAGGCGGCGGCGGCGAGATGCGCGGCGTTGCGGGCCATCAGGGTCATCCGGCCCAGGAGCGCGTCGCGTACGACGGGGTGCCGCAGCGACAGCTTGTCGCTGTCCCCGACCAGGCGCATACAGACCAGCAGGTCGACGGCGGCGAGGGTCTCGGACAGCGACAGACCGCTGAGGTGGCTGACGAGGAGTGGACTGGCGGCCGCGTTGGTCTCCGCGAGGGCGATGGCGGTGGCGACCTTCCCGGCGTTGGGGTCGGTCCGCATCAGCCGGGTCCCGATGAACTCGGCCACGGAGGCGGGCCGAAGGGCCGCGGCCGGTGCCCGGTCGGGGGAGTCCGCCGGCCGGTCGCGCAGCACCCGGGCGACCTCGGTGAGCAGGAACGGGTTGCCCGCACAGGCCCGGTGACACTCCGCCACGAGGCCATCGGCCGGAGTGCGGTGCAGCATCCGGCGCAGCAGCGCGGCGGCCTGCGCCCGGGTGAGCCCTTCCAGCCGCCGGTGCCGCGTGCCGACCAGCAGTTCGTGCCGTTCTCCGGGGCCGCCGCCGCTCTCTCCGTCCCGCACGGACGCCACCAGGAGCACCCGGGTGAGGTGCGGGGTCAGGAGCGCGCGCCGGAGGAAGTCCAGCGAGGCGGTGTCGGCCTGGTGGGCGTCGTCGAGGGAGAGGACCACGGACGCGCCGGACGTCAGCTCCACGAGGGCGGTCAGGACGGGAGGGAGCAGGTCGTCCGGGGCCGCCCCCGGGTCCGGCGGGCCGGTCGGGGACGCCAGGGCCGCGTCGAGCGCCGCGCGGCAGCCGTGCGCCGCCGGCAGAAGGGCGGTGAGTTGCGCGGCCAGTTGGCGCACGAGACCGAGCGGGTGATTGCGGTCGTGAAGCGAGCACACCAGGTCGATGGTGTGACACCCCTGAGCACGGGCGGAGGCCGAGAACGCGCGCAGCAGGCTGGTCCGCCCGATGCCCGGTTCCCCGGTCACGAGAAACCGGACCGCTCCGCCCCGGGCGCAGTCCTCCAGGGCCTGACCGAGCAGGCGCAGCTCGTTCTGACGACCCGTCATGGACACCCGCTGCCCATCCTCTGTGCGATGCATGAAGCTCCTCTGTCACAGATCACTGCTCTTTCCCCTGCAGCATCAACTGTGTGCTCGCAACGACGGCATTCTGAACGAGTTGGCCATTGCCCTTCATAAGAGGCAAACAGGCAACGCGGCGCCCTCCGCGGCCTCGCGGACCATCGCGTTCCACCACCGAGCCGCTGTCCGTACGGCCGGACAGTCCCCGAAACATCGTTTTCAGGTCACTGTGCCGACAGCCGGGCGGAAGGGCCGGTGGTGGCGTGCCCTGCGCACCAGGCCCGGAACTGAGCATTCCGGCCGGGCCGAATACGACCGGTCACGGTCACCGGCCGGGCGTAGCCTGACCCGGCCAGAACGTTGCTCCTCACCCGTGCAAAGAGAGGTACCGGACGTGCCCGCTGTCGCACCCGACGGACGCAGGATGTTGCGCCTGGAGGTCCGGAACAGCCAGACCCCCATCGAGCGCAAGCCTGAGTGGATCAAGACCCGCGCGACGATGGGTCCCGAGTACAACCACCTTCTGGGCCTGGTCAAGAGCGAGGGTCTGCACACGGTCTGCCAGGAGGCGGGCTGTCCCAACATCTTCGAATGCTGGGAGGACCGCGAGGCCACCTTCCTCATCGGCGGCGAGCAGTGCACCCGCCGCTGCGACTTCTGTCTCATCGACACCGGCAAGCCGCAGCCCCTGGACCGCGACGAGCCCCGCCGGGTGGGCGAGTCCGTCGTCTCGATGGACCTCAACTACGCGACGATCACCGGCGTCGCGCGCGACGACCTGGCGGACGGCGGCGCCTGGCTGTACGCGGAGACCGTACGGCGCATCCACGCGATGACGGCGGAGCGCGAGGACGGCCGCACCAAAGTGGAACTGCTCGCCCCCGACTTCAACGGTGCACCGGAGGCACTGGCCGAGGTCTTCTCGTGCCGTCCCGAGGTCTTCGCCCACAACGTCGAGACGGTCCCGCGGATCTTCAAGCGGATTCGCCCCGGCTTCCGCTACGAGCGCTCGCTGGAGGTCATCACCAAGTCCCGCGAGGCCGGTCTGGTCACCAAGTCCAACCTGATCCTGGGCATGGGCGAGACCCGCGAGGAGATCAGCCAGGCGCTGCAGGACCTCTACGACGCGGGCTGCGAACTGATCACCATCACCCAGTACCTCCGCCCGTCGCCGCGCCACCACCCCGTCGACCGCTGGGTCAAGCCCGCCGAGTTCGTGGAGCTGAAGGAAGAAGCCGACGAGATCGGCTACGCCGGCGTCATGTCCGGCCCGCTGGTCCGCTCCTCCTACCGCGCCGGCCGCCTCTACCAGCAGGCCATGGAGCGGCGTGGCGCCCCGGGGGCCGAGGTGCCCTTCCGTGCTTCTCGGGCGAGCCGGTAGGCGTCGGCCTCGCGGATGAGCTGCCGGTGACGGAACAGGAGCGTCTGGGAGTTCATGCCGCTGATGCTGGGATCTTCCCCGAGGTGAAGGTCAACCGGCGCACGGGGAAAGGCTGATCCCACCCACCCCCGGGCGCGGAAATACTCCCGTGCACGCCGCCCTCACCCGCTGCTAGCTTTCGCGCATGGCAATCCGCAGCAACTTTCTCTGAGTGGTTCGTCCGCAGACCCGGCGCCCCGTGGCCCAGTAGCCGCCCCGGCGCCGGTGAGGTCTGCGCGTCGTCGCGCCGCCCTCCCGCCGTATGCGCGGGACGGGCGGCCGTTTCCTGAACCTCCGCGTCGAGAAATGAGCTCTGACCATGCCTGTTCAGCCTTCTTCGCATGCCGCGCTTGCCGACTGGTTCCGTGCGCACGCCCACACCCTGACCACTCTCGATCCACAGCAGTCCCCCGACGACCTCGAAGCGCTCCGGGAGATCGTCGGTGACGCACGGGTCGTCGCGATCGGCGAGGGTGCCCACTTCGTCGAGGAGTTCTCCCTGGCGCGCCGGCGGGTGCTGCGCTTTCTCGCCGAGCGGTGCGGATTCACCGTCCTCGCGATGGAGTTCGGCTTCAGCGAGGCCTTTCCGCTCGACCGGTGGCTGCAGGGGGCGGGGGACGACGGTGACCTGGCACGGGTGAGCCGGGCCGCCGCCGAGTGGGGTGCCGCGGATCTCATGAACTGGCTGCGGCACCACAACCGCACCAGCGGGCACCCCCTGCGGTTCGCCGGCATCGACCTCCCCGAGGCCGGCGGGGCGCTGCGGCCCGCCCTGGAGCCGGTGGCCGACTATCTGCGTGAGGTCGATCCCGACGCCCTGCCCCTCGTCGACGCCGCGCTGGCGGTCAGCGACCGATTCCTTGAAGGCGTCGGCTCCGGCGCCGCGGCCGCGCCCGCGTGGGCCGGACTGGAGGCCGCCGAGCAGAACGAGCTGACCGCCGTACTGGCGCGGCTGCTGCTGCGGCTGCGTGCCGCCGAACCGCTCTACGTACCCCGCAGCGGACAGCGCCGCTTCGACATCGCCCGGCGCCGGGTGGAAGCGGCCTGCCACACCGACTACATCTTCCAGGCGATGACCGCCCTGATGTCCGGCCGGGGCCGGGCGGCGGATCTGGCGGTGCGTGAGATCTACATGGCCGAGTCGGTGCGCTGGCATCTGGAGCGGGCCGCCCCCGGGACCCGGATCGCCCTCGTGGCGCACAACAGCCATATTCACAAGACGGAACTGGAGCTCGGCGGCGGCCTGACCGCGCTGCCCATGGGCCTGCATCTGCAGCGGATGCTCGGCCGGGACTACCGCACGGTGGCCCTGGTCCACACCGCCGACCAGGTGCCGGAGATGCACCTCGACGCGAACGCCGCAGTCGGCTTCACCGTTGCCGAAGCGCACCTTCCGCCGCCCGAACCCGGCAGCGTCGAGGCCGCCCTCACCGACGCCGGACTCGCCGACCGGATCACCCTGACCGACCTGCGCCAGGCTCCGCGCGACGCCCAGGGGGCGCCGCTGCCCCTCGCGATCCGGTCCCAGAGCTCCACCGTGCACACCCCGGTGTCCGTGGCGTTCGATGCCGTGCTCTCGGTGCCGACGGTCACCCGGGACCGCACCGTGCGCTTCTGATCGCGCCGTACACGGCGGGCGGGGCTTCCGGGCGGGAGGTACGGAACGGGCGCAGGCACCGGGGCCGGCCGTGTCGGCCGAACGGGCGGAAGATGACGTGACGCCCATCGGCAGGTCACCGCCGCGGGAAGGGCGAGGGCATGAGCCATCGAACGGCAGGTGATCCGGCGTGAGGGCGTTCGTGCTCCGGAGGGTCGGCGAGGTCGGCGTCATGGAGAAGCCGGTCCCCGAACCGGGCCCCAACGACGCGGTGGTGCGCACCACCGCGGCCCTGGTGTGCACCACCGATGTGCATGTCATGAGGGGCGTGATTCCGGTCGCGCCGGAGGTGACACTGGGGCATGAGGCGGTCGGTGTCGTCCATGCGCTCGGCTCGGCCGTCGAGGGACTGGCCGTGGGCCGACGCGTCGCGGCTGCCGGGATCACGCCCTGCTTCCAGTGCGACTCCTGCCAGCGCGGATTCTCCTCGCAGTGCCAGGGGCGCATGCTGGGCGGGGCGAAGTTCACCAACCAGCGTGACGGGACCCTGGCCGAGTACTTTCTCGTCAACAACGCCGAGGCCAATCTCGCGCCGATTCCCGACCGGCTCTCCGACCACCAGGCGCTGTACGCCACCGACATGCTCTCCACGGGGTTCGTCGCCGCCGAACACGCGGAACTCGCCCTGGGCGAGACCGTGGCGGTCTTCGCGCAGGGCGCGGTGGGGCTGTCGGCGACGATCGGCTGCCGACTGCTCGGCGCCGGCCTCATCATCGCCGTCGAGTCGCTTCCCGCCCGTCAGGATCTCGCCCGCCGCTTCGGCGCCGATGTGGTCGTCGACCACACCCGGTGCGATCCGGTCGAGCGGATCATGGAGCTGACGGACGGCCAGGGCGTCGACGCGGCGATCGAGGCCCTGGGCGCTCCGCAGACCTGGGAGGCGGCCTTCCGGGTCACGAAGCCGGGAGGCCGGGTCTCCAACGTCGGGTACCACGGGGAGGTGCACGAGCCGCTGCGTATCCCCCTGGAACCGTTCGGATATGGCATGTCCGACAAGCAGCTGTACGGCGGGTTCAACCGCGGCGGCCGCGGGTGGCTGCGGCGGATCTTCCGGCTGCTGGAAACGGGGAAGGTCGATCCCACGCCGATGACCACCCATGAGTTCGGCTTCGACGAGATCGAGCGGGCCTTCCGGATGATGGCGGCGAAGGAGGACGGCATCATCAAACCGCTCATTCACTTCCCCGCGGGCGGTGCGTAGCCGGCGCCGGTGCGGATACCCGGCCGGCCGTTCAGCGGTACTGCTTCAGCTCTCCGGGCCGCGCGAAATAGAAGCCCCGCGGCCCGTCCGTCCCGCCGGTGTTCCCGCAGAGGCACGGGGCGGGCCGCCCTTCGACGAGCGCGCTGCCGTTGAGGACGCGTCTGCCGTCGAAGTGGCGGCCGGTCCAGCCGAAGATGTGCGTTCCCCGGGCCAGTCGCATGATGCCGGCGGTGATCCCCGCCGCCGGCACCGGCAGGCCACCGGACACGAACGGCAGGGACAGGAAGAGGTTCCACTTCTCCCGTGCCGCCGGGCCGGTCCACAGCGCGACGGTCACCGCCGCCCCGTCCAGGTCGGGAACGCAGCCACGCACCCGGTAGGGCTTGGCCACCGGCGTGGTCGTGTAGTGCCACAGCGCCGTGGCAACGGCCCGCTGCGCCCGGGAAAGACACTCCGGCGAGCAGGTCACCGGCTGGTTCGGTACGGCCATGTCCGCCTCCCTTGTTCACGGCACCATCGGCGGCCAGCCGAAGACGAGGCCGGCGAACAGACTGAAAATCCACAGCACGGCGAGCGCGGCGACCACACCCAGGGCACCGATTCCGAGGACAACAGCCTTTGCTCCTAAGGAATTTGCCATGCCCCATCCTCTCCCTCGCCTCCTCCGGGGTGTCCGGCGGGGGTACGGGTTCCTGCGGCGTCGGGTGCGGCCACGCACGCGAGGGCGGCCTCACGGCGCAGCGGGACGAACCGTGGCGCGTCCCACGCTCATGTAGGTGAATCCGGCGGAGACCAGGGCGTCGGGGTCGAGGGTGTTGCGGCCGTCGAAGAGGAGCCGGCGGCGCATGGTCCGTCCGGCGGAGGCCCAGTCGACCTCCCTGAGTTCGGGCCATTCCGTCACCACGAGGGCGGCGTCCGCGTCGCAAAGGGCGTCCGCCGGTGACGGGTGGCGCGTCGTGGCGTTCCAGGGGGTGACGTCGGCCGGGCGGGCCATGGGGTCCCAGCAGTGCACGGTGGCGTTCTCCGCGAGGAGCCGGGCGGCGACGACCGCGCTGGGGGCCTCACGCAGATCGTCGGTGCCCGCCTTGAACGTCATGCCCAGCAGCGCGACGCGGCGTCCCTTGAGACCGCCGAGTTCGGTCTTGAGGCGCTGGATGGCGCGGCGGGGCTGGAGGTCGTTGACCTCGATGACGGAGTTGAGCAGCTGGAAGGGGTAGCCGGAGTTGCTGGCCATGGCCCGCAGGGCGCGGGAGTCCTTGGGGAAGCAGCTGCCGCCGTAGCCGAGGCCCGCCTGGAGGAAGTGCGGGCCGAGGCGGTGGTCCATGCCGATGGCCGTGGCGACCTGTTCGACGTCGGCGCCGGTGGCCTCGCAGACGGTGGCGATCTCGTTGATGAAGGTGATCTTGGTGGCGAGCAGGGCGTTGGCGGCGAGCTTGACCATCTCGGCTGAGGCCACCGACAGCGTCTGCACGGGACCGTCGACCCCGTCGTGAAGTTCCCTGATCAGCCGGTCCGTTCGGGCGTCGGAGGTCCCGATGACGATGCGGTCGGGGTGCAGGAAGTCGTCGACCGCCTTGCCCTCCGCGGTGAACTCGGGGTTCGCCGCGTACCCGACATGGGCCAGCCCGGCCTCGTCGAGGGCGGCGCGGACCCGCTCCCCGGTGCCCACCGGCACGGTGCTCTTGACGACCACCGCCGCCAGGTGGGGCGCGCCCTTGAGGGTTTCGATGACCGACCAGACGCGGGACAGGTCGGCGTCGCCGGACGCGGTGGGCGGGGTGTCCACACAGACGTACGCGATCTCGGCGCCCTTGAGCGCCGTGTGGGCTTCGAGGGTGAAGGTGAGACGTTCCTTGTTCGCCGCGATCAGGTCGCCCAGACCGGGTTCGTGGATCGGCACCTCGCCCCCGTTCAGCAGCCTGATCCGCTCCGGCTGCACATCGCGCACGGTGACGCGATGGCCCAGTTCGGCCAGGCACGCGCCCGTGACCAGGCCGATGTATCCCGCGCCGAAGACGGCGACGGTGCGTGGTGTGGTGACCATGGGGAGGAACTCTTTCCTGAGAGAGGTGCCGGCCGCCGGGTCGCCCGGCGGCCGGCGGGGCGGTGTCCAAGAGCCGCCCAGGCTACGGAGCCGTGACGGGCCGGGCGTCGAGGGCGACTTCGGCGCCGTTCTGCCGGGTGTTCCAGCCGGTGCGGGCGCAGGTGACGATGCCGTACCAGCGCAGCCAGCGCAGGACGGTCCAGGCCAGGACGATGGCCAGCGGCATCATCACCCAGGTGAGGGCGCGGGACCGGATGCGTTCGTCGCTGCGGATGATGCCGAGGTAGCGCAGGCCGAGGGCCCAGCCGAGGAGGAAGGGGACCCAGAGCATCGACAGGGGCGGCAGGTTGTCGTAGGCGACCGGTTCGACGACCAGCAGCCACACCGTCACCACCTGCGTCATGATCATCTGGAACCACCGCATCAGATGGAGCCAGAACGCCGGCCGGGCGGGGGAGAGGTAGCGCATCCGCCATACGGAGCGGATGGTCGAGCCCCGCATCCACCGCAGATACATCCGGGTGAAGTGGCTCCACTTCTCCGGCATGGCCGTGAAGACGATGGCCGACGGCTGCTGCACGGTCAGACCGCGCTCCTGTGCGTAGAGCGTGAGCAGGGAGTCGTCGGAGAACATCACGGTGTTGCCCAGGAAGGTCTCGCCCAGATACGACCCGAGATTGTCGCGGACGACCTCGGCGCGATAGGCGGCCAGCGGACCCGAGTTGACCATCACGGCGCCGACGGCGGACTGGCCCGAGCGGTCGACGAGCTGACTGGTGACGAACCAGAGGTCGGTCACCCGCGCCAGGAGGTTGGCCCGGTTGTTGGTGGCGATGACGATGCCCGCCGCCGACTGGACCCTGGACCGGGCGAACGGCGCGAGGATCTCCTGCACGGCGTTCGGGGCCAGACAGGAGTCGCTGTCCACGGTGATGTAGATCTGCGCCTGCGGACTCACCCGGACCCCATGCGCCTGGGCGTGACGTTTTCCCTCGTTGGGAACGCGTTGCCAGGTGGTGCCGATGCCGTACTCGGCGGCCGCCTGCCGCCACCAGTCACGGACCTCGGCGTAGTCCGAGGTGGTGGAACCGTCGTCGACGACATGGACGCTGTCCGGGCGCCGGGTCTGGCGCAGGAACGACTCCAGCCCGAGGCGCAGATAGCCGGGATCTTCGTTGTAGACCGGCATGAGGATCGCCACATGCAGCGCGTCGAGCTGCCGCGCGGCGCGCTCCTTGACGCGTCGCGGGCGTTCGAGGTGGTAGAGCAGGGTCTGGATCAGGAAGATCACGAAGAGGGTGAGCCACACGTAGGACAGGCGCCCGGTGACGTCCGCGTCCCAGCGGGCCGCGGACAGCGCGTGCTGAGCGGTCCAGCCACTGGCCAGGATCAGCACGATGATGCCCATGAAGACCGTGGCGGACCGGTGCTGACGGGCAGTCAGCACCGGCGTCCGCTTGGCGGTCACTGCTCGCCCACTCCACGGCGGGTCCGGAACCCGAACCGGATCAGCAGGAATCCGCTGAGGACCGCGAAGGCGCTCACGCCCAGCAGCCACCACCCGGTGGTGAACGTCATCGTCCCGATGGTGACTGTCCCGAATAAGCCCGACTTGGCGAGCTGTCCGTAGTCAGAAGGCATACCGATTCCCCCCACGAATGATGATTTTCATACTTGCGGCGGTCATCCTAGAGTTACTTGACGCTTCACGAACCCTCGAACGTTTCTTCGAGTGAGGGGTGACAACGGTGTCCTGGGGAAGGGGAGCGGCGGCAGTCCGCATTTCAACAGTTTTCGACATCGCCACACTCGGAAGGGTGCCCTCCGCTGTGCGGCAGGTCAGCGGCTGTGGCGGCAGTGAAGTCGACGGTTCAGAGGGTCAACAGGGCTCCCGTGGGGCCGTGTTGAAGTCTGCCGGTTTCGGTGGCGGCTTGATGCGTCTCAAGTCGATAACAGGGGGGCGTGCAGGGGGCGCACTCACCCCGCAGGTGTCACACGGGCTACATGGTGAGCGGCCGTCGGCCGGGGAGCGCATGCGCGAAAGCCCCCGGTGCTGTTCCTCCACCGGGGGCGTGGTGCAACGTCGCGTGAACGAAGGCGGGTCGGCCGTCTGCCGTCGGCAGCCGGAGCCCCGCCGGTGCTCACCTCTCCTTGATCGAGGCGCTGATGATCTCGCCGCCGGAGACCGTGTAGGTCCCCTGGTAGACCCGTACCGAGCCGTCGGTCTGGACGGCGCGGAGGACGGCGCTGACCTGCCCGGCGCTGCCGCTGTCCACCGCGCTGAGGCTGATGGTCACCGTGCTGTTGTAGCCGGACACCCACTGCGTGTACGAGTTGCCGCCGATGTTCTTGCCGCCGAGGTCCCAGGCCGACGAGAAGTCCCGGGCGTTGATGTCCCGGTAGTACTCCTCCACGACCGCGCTCGCGTTGTCGGGTGACGGTGAGCTGTACGTCGGGGTGGGGGAGGGGAAGTCGGTCGGCGGCAGGGTCCCGCCGTAGGCCGGCGGGGAGGAGGTGAGGTCGGTGGGCGGCACGGAACCGATCGTCGGGCCGGGAGTCGGGGTGTCCGAGGAACTGACGTCGACCGTGGTGCCGCCGTAACTGGAGTCGGTGGACGAGGAGAGGACGACGGCGGTCACGACGCCCGCCACGAGCAGCGCCGCCATCAGCCACAGCAGCCACTGCGGAAGGACGGTGGTGCCCACCCGTACGTAGCCGTGCCGGGTGTCAGCGGCCGGCTGAGCGGTGCCGGCCGCTGTGCCGCTCTCGCGCGGCATGCCGCAGTTCGGGCAGAGCGTCGCGGCAGCGTCCTCCTGGAGCGCGCCGCAGTGTGTGCAGGACGGCATGGTCATCTCCCCCCGTCGTCCTTCGTGTTCGTGGTTCCGGCCGGTGCGTCGTCGGTCCGTCTACAGCCCGTGGACCGCCTCTTCGATCGCCACCGCCAGGGTGGCCAGGGCGGTGAAGCCCGGGACCGCGCCCGCGAGCGCCCTGGCGAACAGCCGCAGCTTGCCCTTGCGCGGGGTCTCCGAGGCGGCCTCCTCGCGGGCGTCCTCGGCGGCCTCGATCAGGTCGTCCCGTTCGGGGTGCTCGGACCGGCCGAGCTCGTCGATCAGCCGGGTGAGCAGCGCGCCGAGGTCCTCGGGAGAGGGCTGCTGCCCGCCGGTGTGCTGGGTCAGCCCGCTGTCGCGGACCTCCGCCTTGGCGTTCCGGCCGCTGGCGACGGCGTTGCCGACGACGTTCGAGCCGCCGGTGGCGATGATTCCGTCGTTCCTGCGCATGCGGATTCCTCATTCCTTGTGCGGTTGTCAGCCGAGTTGCGGTGGTCAGTCGAGCTTGACCCCGGGGATCTTGTTGAGGAGGTTCATCGCGATCCGGGCCCGGTCACCGGAGGCGACCGGACTGGAGTCCACGCGGGCGCCGTTGGACGCGATGATGCCGTTGTTGATGATGGCCTGCTGACGCTGGATCAGTTCGCCCGCGTCGATGCCGCGCTCCTCGGCGAACTCGACGAGGGCGTCCAGGACCCGCTTCTCCACCGTCTTCAGGACCATGCTGCTGTCGGCCTTCTGGAAATGGCGGTGGTGACGGGCGGACGCGGCCTGCCGGCGGACGCTCTGCCGCGCCCCGTAGTCGAAACAGCGCAGCCGGATGATCAGCTTGTTCTGCCGGCGCACCCGCCGGGACATCCAGAAGTCCGGGGCGAACCCCGCGACGGCGCGCGCGGGGGAGGCCAGCAGGACGAAGAAGGTGCTGATCGCTGTCCTGGGGAGCAGCGCGGCGACCTCCCCCACGGGCGGCCGGGGCATGAGGGTGTCGATGACCCGGTAGCGGTCGAGCAGCGGGAACAGCACCGTCGGGACGGCCTCCACGAAGAGGTTGGAGTCCGACCGCACGAAGCGGAGGAAGAGCGAGGTGACCAACTCGCCGCCCCAGCCGGTGGAGTGCACGGCCAGGTAGGGGCGGGCGCCTTCCTCGGGGGTCCGTTTCAGCGCGTCCATCTGGTCGAACGGAATCCGGGGCACGGGCCGGCCCAGGGGGTCGGGCAGGAAACGGGTGTCCCCCAGGATGGTCCCGCCATCGGCGAAGAGCCGCTCCTCGATCTCCAGGCAGGGCAGCGCCAGGGTGCCGACGCGTGCCGCGATATGGGTGTACAGCTCCGTCACGTCGAATTCCTGCGGCTCCTCTCCCGACTCGTCCGGCGTGGTGACGTCGAAGGTCAGTGACCAGGAGTCGAGTTCGGCGCCGTAGCCGAAGAACGGTGAGTAGCCGCTGTAGGTGGTGACGTTCCCTTCGGCGTACGCACCGATCTGGCGCAGCCGGGTCGCGATGGCGTTGTTGAGCGGCGGCGGCGCGTCCGCCGGGTCGAACCGGTCCGGGCGGAGGCTCTGGAGGTGGCGCCCGTACTTCGTGGAGAGTTCGAAGGAGAACACCGTCACCCAGGCGAGGAACAGCACCAGCAGGGTGATCAGCCCGTCGCCGAGCCAGAAGGTGAAGACGAAGGCCAGCACGAAGAGGACGGTGAGCACGAGATCCCGGCCGTGGCGGCGCGCGTTGGCCAGATAGGCGTGCCGGAGCACCACGGGGATGTCGCACGCCGGGGCCGCCGCCACACCCAGATGCGGTTCGGCGGCCACCTGTTTGATGAGCGAGGCGGCGTAGGCGCGGTCCAGGTAGGCGGCCGCGCACAAGTACCGGGTCAGCTGACGGCCGTTGCCCCACCGCGGCACGGTGGTGCGGTGGGCGGCGGCCTGCGTGGTGCCGGCCGTCGTCGCCACGGCCGGCGCGGGCGGTGGAGCACCGTCCGCCTGCTGCGGCAGCGTCAGGGTCGCGGTCCCGTCGGCCACCACGGCCGCACCGCACCTGCTGCAGAACGCGGCCTCCGGGGCGGTACTCCCGCCACATCCGGGGCATGTCGTCGATTGCGTCATATTTTCCCCCCCACACATGAGCCGGGCTCACGTCCAACAAGTGCACCACAAGAGCATTCTGAGAAAATGTCGGAGTCACTCTTTGAGGCTGGACCGTTACAGATCCGGAACGGGGTCTGGCGGGGGCGGCCGGAGAGCGGCACCGACCAGTCCCCGATCAGCGACCGAAGCGGTGGTATCCATGGCAGATCACGACCTGACCGGTTTCGAACGAGGCACCTTCACCCACGACGGCACCACCCACCGGATACTGCGGCGGGGCACGGGCCCCGCCGTGATCGTGGTGGCGGAGATACCGGGGATCACGCCCAAGGTGCTGGAGTTCGCGACGCGGGTCGCCGGCCTCGGCTGCACCGCGGTGCTCCCGGTGCTCTTCGGTACGCCCGGCCGCGATGCCGACCCCGCACACGTCGGCCGGCTGAGGGCGGGCCTCGCCATGGCCTCGTCGATCGGGAAGGTCTGTGTGAGCCGGGAGTTCACGGTGCTGGCCACCGGGAGAACCTCCCCGGTGGTGACCTGGCTGCGGGCCCTGGCCGCACACGAGCACGAGCGCTGCGGCGGCCCCGGGGTCGGGGCCGTCGGCATGTGTCTCACCGGTGGCTTCGCCCTCGCCATGGCCACCGATGAGCGGCTGCTCGCGCCTGTCGTGTCCCAGCCGTCGCTGCCGCTCGCCCTCGGCAGGAGACGGGCCGCCGCCATCGACCTGTCCGCCGAGGACCTCGCGCTCGTGCGGGGGCGCTGCGAGCGCGAGGGCCTCCGGGTCCTCGGGCTCCGCTTCCGCGGCGACCGGCTGGTGCCGGGGGACCGGTTCGCCTTGCTGCGCCGCGAACTCGGTGCGGCGTTCACCGCCGTCGAGCTGGACGATTCCGCAGCGAACCCGCAGGCCGTGCGCCCGCCGCACTCTGTCCTGACCGAACACCTCGTCGACGAGCCCGGCCAGCCGACCCGTGCGGCGCTGGACGAGGTGCTCGACCTGTTCCGTACCCGGCTGCTCGGGCAGGACCGCGGGCCGGTCGCGGAGGCGCCGGCCGCCGGAGGAGGGGAGTGAGGCCGGGGGTGCCGGGAGTGCGGTGACCGGCGGGGTCAGCCGGGTGCGGCCTCCGGGGCGGTGAGGAAGGACGTGACCAGCCTGCTCGTCTCGGGACGGCATTCCTGGAAGTAGGCGTGACGGGCGCCGGGGAAGAGGTGCGTCCGTGCGCCGGGGATGCGGGCGGCGAGCAGCGGGGCGTTGGCCGCGGGGGTGAGCCGGTCCTGCGCGCCGTGCAGCACCAGGGTGGGGGCGGTGAGCTGACGGAGGGCGTCCCAGGCGTCGTGCTCGTTGCTTGCCACCAGGTGCCCCCGGCGGGCGTGCGGCGGCATCGCGGGATCGCCGAGCGTGGTGTACGGGCCGGGGTGCTCCGCCCGCCAGGCGGGGGAGTACATCAGGTCGAGGAGGGCCCGCCGCGAGGCTGCCGGATCGGCCTGGGCCAGGGCGCGCCGTACCGAGCCGTCCTGCTCCGGCGCCCGGGGTCCGCCGGGGGAGGTGCACCCCAGGACGAGGCGGCGGACCCGGTGCGGATGGCGGGCGGCGAGCCACTGGGCGACGCGGCCGCCCATGGAGGTGCCGTACACGTCGGCCCGCTCGATCTCCAGGGCGTCCAGCACCGTGATCACGTCGTCGGCGAACAGCTGTGTGGAATACGGCCCGTCGGGTGCGCCGCTGGCCCCGGTGCCGCGGTAGTCCATGGTGAGGGTGGCGTGCGTGGCGTGGAAGTCCTCGCGTACGCCGTCCCACCAGTGGTGGTTGTTCGCCTGTCCGGCGAGGAGCACCAACGGGCGCCCGGAGCCGTGCCGTTGCCAGGCCAGGACGGTGCCGTCCTGGGCGCGGGTCGAGGTGTGGAGCTGCTGGGAGTGGTCGGTCATGCCGTTCCCGCCTTCCTGGACGGAGTGGTCCGCGTATCGTTCCGCGCCCGCCGCCGGGGCGTCGCGGCGCGTCGCGCGGAGCATGGCACCATCAGTTTGCCGAGGCTGTCATGAGTCCTCATGAGGCCCCTGCTCAGGTGGCGCTCTGCCGGAGTCCGCTCGCATGCTTCCCGCGGTGGCCGCCGGGCCGCCGTGTTCCCCTCAGGACCTGGAGGTCACCGCATGACCGAGCTTCCGCTCTCCGGCATCACCGTCGTCAGCGTCGAGCAGGCCGTGGCGGCGCCCTTCGCCACCCGGCAACTGGCCGACCTCGGCGCCCGGGTGATCAAGGTGGAGCGTCCCGGGGAGGGGGACTTCGCCCGCCGGTACGACACCACGGTGCAGGGGCAGTCCAGCTACTTCGTGTGGCTCAACCGGTCCAAGGAGTCCCTGACCCTGGACCTGAAGGCGCCGCGTGGACGGGAGATCCTGGAGCAACTCCTCGCCGGCGCCGATGTGTTCGTACAGAACCTGGCCCCGGGGGCGGCGGCCCGGCTGGACCTGGACGCGGCCTCTCTGGTGGCGCGGCATTCCAGGCTGATCCCCTGCACGATCTCCGGCTACGGCACCACCGGGCCCTGGGCCGACCGCAAGGCCTACGACCTGCTCGTCCAGTGCCAGACCGGTCTGGTGTCCCTCACCGGAACCGCCGGGGAGACTGCCCGCGCGGGGGTGTCGGTCGCCGACATCGCCGCCGGTATGTACGCCTACTCGGGCGTCCTGACCAGCCTGTACACCCGGGCGGTCAGCGGTGTCGCCCGCCCCGTGGAGGTCTCCCTCTTCGAGGCGCTGGCCGAATGGATGAACCAGCCCGCCTACTACACCCGGTTCAGCGGCACCCAGCCCCCGCGGCTCGGCACCCAGCACGCGACCATCGCGCCGTACGGGGCCTACCCCGCGGCCGACGGCCAGGAGGTGCTGTTCTCCATCCAGAACGAGCGCGAGTGGGCCGCCCTGTGCGAGCAGTTCCTCAAGCGCCCCGACCTGGTGGACGATCCGCGCTTCGCCACCGGCCCGGACCGGGTGGCGCACCGGGACGCGCTGAACGCGCTCGTCGCCGAGCGGTTCCGGCAACTGGACAGCCGGGAGGCGGAGGAACTGCTGGACGCCGCGGGCATCGCCAACGCCGGGGTCAACGACGTCGCGCAGTTCCTCGACCACCCGGTGCTGCGGGAGCGGAACCGCTGGCGCGACGTACGGATTCCCGGCGGGACCGTGCCGGCGCTGCTGCCGCCGGTCGACCTCGCCGGCACCGGCCACCGCATGGACCCGGTCCCCGCCGTCGGCGAACACACCGCGAGCATCCTGGCCGAGCTGGGACACGGCGCCGCCGACATCGAGCGCCTCCGCGCCGACCACGTCGTCTGAGGCCGCCCCGGCATCCGGCACCGAGCGTGCATCCGGCACCGCACCCACGCCCGCCAGTGAGGAGCAGCAGAGCATGAGCACTCTCGACATCCTGTCCGAGGACGAGCGGTGCATCGTCGGCACGGTGCGCGATTTCGTCGACCGGGACGTCAGGCCGGTGGTCAGGGAGCTGGAGCACGCCGACACCTACCCCGCGGCGTTGATCGAGCGGATGAAGAGCCTCGGGGTCTTCGGCCTGGCCGTCCCCGAGGAGTACGGGGGCACTCCGGTCTCGACGCCCTGCTATGTGCTCCTCACCGAGGAACTCGCCCGCGGCTGGATGAGCCTGGCCGGTGCCATGGGCGGCCACACCGTGGTCGCGAAGCTGCTGCTCCACTACGGCACCGAGGAACAGCGGTCCCGCTACCTGCCGCGGATGGCCACTGGCGAGATCCGGGCCACCATGGCGCTCACCGAACCCGGCGGCGGCTCCGACCTCCAGGCCCTGCGGACCGTGGCGCGCAGGGCCGCGGACGGGTACGTGATCAACGGCTCGAAGACCTGGATCACCAACTCCCGGCGCTCCCGGCTGATCGCTCTGCTGTGCAAGACCGACCCCGAGGCCACCCCGGCACACCGGGGCATCTCGGTCCTCCTCGTCGAGCACGGCCCCGGGCTGACGGTCTCCCGCGATCTGCCCAAGCTCGGCTACAAGGGCGTCGAGAGCTGTGAACTCGCCTTCGACGACTACCGGGCGCCGGCCGACGCGGTGCTCGGCGGCGTCGAGGGCAAGGGGTTCGCCCAGATGATGCGGGGGCTGGAGACCGGCCGGCTCCAGGTCGCCGCACGGGCCCTCGGGGTCGGCCGGGCCGCACTGGAGGACGCGCTCGCCTACGCCCAGGAGCGTGAGTCGTTCGGCAAGCCGATCTGGCGGCACCAGTCGATCGGCAACTATCTGGCGGACATGGCCACCTCGCTCTCTGCGGCGCGCCAGCTCACCCTGCACGCGGCCCGCGAGGCCGACGCCGGGCGGCGGGTGGACATGGAGGCCGGTATGGCGAAGCTGTTCGCCTCCGAGACCGCGATGCAGATCGCCCTCAACGCGGTGCGCATCCACGGTGGTTACGGCTACTCGACCGAGTTCGACGTCGAGCGGTACTTCCGTGACGCGCCGCTGATGATCGTCGGCGAGGGCACCAACGAGATCCAGCGCAAGGTGATCGCCGCCCAGCTCGTCGAGCGGGGCGGCCTGGACGGCGCCCGTTGACGGTGTGCGCCGTCCACCACCCGGAGAGCTGAGGGCCCCACCGCCGGCCCCGTCACCCCCGCCCGCAGACCCCCGCGGGCACCGGTGCCGGTGCCGGCGGTCCGCCGTTCAGTTCGGCCAGCGCGCCGTCCAGCGCCTCGACGAGATAGCTCTGCTGACTGGACGTCAGGAAGGGGTGGCAGGGCAGATTGAGGTGCTGCTCGAACCAGCTGCGTTCGGCGACCGGGCACTCGCCGCGCAGATGACCGCGGTGGCGCCACTGCGGCAGCAGATGCTGGGGGAAGTACCGCAGCTGGATCTCCACGCCCCTGCGGTCCAGTGCCAGGACCAGCCGGTCGCGCAGCTCCTGGTGCCCGGCGAAGCAGGTGTAGAGGTGGTAGGCGTGGGTGCTGTGCGCGGGCGCCGACTGCGGGGTGAGGAACGGGTAGCGGGCCAGCACCTCGTCCAGCCGCCCGGCGAGCGCGCGCCGCTGCGCCCCGGCGGCCTCGGCCCCCGCGAGCTGGGCCTGCCCGAGGGCCGCGACCGCGTCCGGCATGGTGGCGTCCCCGCCGTGCCGCCCTACGCCGCCGCGCGGCAGGGCCGTGGGGTACGAGCCCGAGAGCCCGGCCCCCCGCGGCCGGGGGGAGATCGTCCGGCCGTCCGTGCCGTGGGCGCGCAGCCGGTGCAGCCGCTCCGCCCAGTCGTCCCGGTCGCAGGTGACCAGACCGCCCTCGCCGAGCACGGTGCTGGTCCGGGCGCCGCGGAGGCTGAAGGCGGCGAGGTCCGCCAGGGACCCGGGGCTCCGGCCGCGGTAGCGGGCGCCCAGCGCGTGTACACAGTCCTCCAGCACCAGGAAGCCGTGGCGCCGCGCCAGTGCCATGACCGTGTCCATCTCGGCGGGGCAGCCGCCGTAGTGCACCAGCAGCAGGGCCCTGGTGCGCGGGGTGATCAGCGTCTCCAGCACGGCCGGGTCGAGATTGAGGGTGGTGGGGTCGATGTCGCAGAACCGGACCCGTACGTCGTGGTCGAGCAGTGGCTGGACGGTGGCCCGGTGGGTCTGCGGGGTGGCGATCACCTCGTCGCCGGGGGCCAGACCGAGCAGCTGGACGGCCAGTTGGAGGGCGGCCGGTCCGCTGTTCACCGAGACCGCGTGCCGGCTGCCGACCGACGCGGCGAAGGAGCGCTCGAACCGTGCGCGGCGGGCGCCGGCCGGCGGCGGTGTGCTCTCGTGGACCAGCTCGGCCAGCACGGCCGCCTCGGTGTCGGCCGGCAGGCCGCCCCGCCTCTCCCAGGGCACGGCGTAACTCTTGTCCAGCATCGGTTCCCCCAGGTCGTCTCCGGCGCGGCACCAACAAGGCGCGGTCCCATGACAGTCGAGGGGCGGCCGCCGGTGAAAGGGGCGGCGGCGGTCAGCAAGGTCAGTTAGGTCAGCTTCCGCCGTCCGGCGCCGGGCCGGCCCGCCGCGGGCCCGGCGGCCGGCACCGTCAGCGGGCGTTCCTCGGGTGCCGCCGCGCCGACCGTTCGTTGCCCCGCCGGTAGTTGCCCGTCCACCGGGCCATCACCAACTGGGCGTCACCGGCCGCCACTTCCCGCAGGAACCGCTCGGCACGGTCACCCCGCACCACCGCCGCCCGCCGCCCGTGATGCCGTACCACCACGGTTCCGTCGCCCAGCTCCTCGTACCCGAATCCCTGTGCCTTCGACACCCGCATGCCCCCCCTGTTCGTCCCCGCGCCGGGCCCTCATCGTGGCGCCGCGGCCGCGCCGGCGCGAGGCGTTTTCGCGGGCGGTCAGGTCGCCGCGGGCGGTGGCGCGGTGCTGCCGCGCGGGACGAGTTCGGTCGGCAGCACGATATGACGCTGGTGGGCGCCGTCGGAGTCGTCGATCACCGACCGGGCCAGGTGGACCGCGGCGCGGCCGATCTCGGCGGCGGGCTGGGACAGCGTCGTCAGGCCCAGGACCCCGGCCATGACGTGGTTGTCGAAGCCCATGACCGAAACCCGCCCGGGGACCGGGACATTGGCCTCCCGGAGCGCCGCCAGCAGCCGGAACGCGAAGTCGTCGGTCTCGGCGAACAGCGCGGTCGGCGGGTCCTGGAGGCTCAGCAGCCGCCCCACCGCGGCGCCCATCCCGCTGCCCTTCCAGTTCGGCACGCTCATCACGAGGGCGTCGTCGTGCTCCACCCCCGCCTCGGTGAGGGCCCGCAGATGGCCGGCGAGCCGGTTCTTGCTGCTCCAGGCGAAGCCGGTCCGGTCGGACGTCTGGAGGAAGGCGATCCGCCGGTGGCCGAGGTTGAGCAGATGGCGGGTGCCGCGCAGCGCCGCGTCCGCGTCGTCCACGTAGACACTGGGGCGCCCGTCGGCGTGCTGGCTGACGAAGACCAGGGGCATGCCCAGCTCGTCCAGCCGGGCCCGCTCGGCGGGGGTCAGCGCGAAGCTCACCACGAGCAGGGCGTCGGCGTTGCGGCGGGCGGGCAACCGGTCGAAGAAATCCGCGCGTTCGCGCACATCGGCCACGCTGTAGACGAGCAGGTCGAGACCCGCCTCACGCAGCGCGGGCGCCATACCGGCCAGCGCCGCGCTCAGGAACCACGTCTCCAGGTGCGGGGTGAGTACGGCGACCCGTCCGGTGCGGCCGGTCACCAGACTGGAGGCGCTGCGGGTGATCGCGAACGAGAGCTCGCGGGCCGCCTCCTCCACACGGGCGCGTGTGGTGTCCGAGACCGTCGACAGTCCGCGCAGTGTGCGCGAAACCGTGGATACCGAAACCCCCGCCCGATGGGCCACATCGGCCATCGTGGCCTCGCTCCGAGCTGAGGACATGCCGGGACGCTAGCACAAAAGGACGATGACAGCGTTGCCAGAAGTTTCTTTAGGGAAATCCGTTGTTCACGAGCCGTTGACCTGGCTACAAGGCCACTTCTAGCCTGCAAGCGCTGTCATCGAAGACAGGTAAGACGTCAGGAGCACTCATGGCCTTGAGCCGCAGAACCCTGCTTGCGGGCGGTCTCGCCGCCGGAGCCGGGCTCACCAGCGGTTGCGCGGGCAAGCCCCTGGACACCCTGCTGACCCAGGCTGCCCATGTCCCGCGTACCCCGGCCACCCTCGTCTGGTGGGTGTCCGAAATCCCCTCCCGGGACGGCCCGGTGGTGGCCGACCTGATCATCCGCGCCTTCGAACGCCGCTATCCGCACCTCCGGGTCCGGAAGTCGAACGCGCTGAGCGCCACCGACGGCAACCGCGCCGCGGTCACCACCCAGCTCGCGGGGGCCTCACCCACCCCTGACGTCTACCTCGGTGACACCACCTGGCCCGCGCAGTTCGGGGCCAACTCCCTTGCCCTGCCGGTGCAGAAACTGCTGCCGAAGGACTTCTGGGCGGACTATCCGGCCGCCCTGCGGCGGGTGAGCGAATACCGCGGAGCCGCGTACGCGCTGCCCTTCTACACCGACAGCTCCTTCCTCTACTACCGCAAGGACCTGCTGGCCAAGCACGGCCTGCCGGTGCCCCGCACCTGGGAGGAGCTGCTGCGCACCGCGCGCAGGGTGCAGCGCGCCGGGGACGCCGCGTACGGCTTTCTCTGGCAGGCCTCCGTGTCGGAGTCGCTCACCTGCAACGTCACCGAGTTCCTGGCCGACGCCGAGGCGCCCGTACTGGACGGAACCGGCACGGTGGCGCTGAACGGGCCGGGCGCGGAGCGGGCCTTCGCGCTGATGCGGGAGTTCACCGAGACCGGTGTCTCGCCCCGTACGGTCACCACCTACGCGGAAGCGGACTCGCAGGACGCCTTCGCCGGCGGCCGCGGCGTCTTCCTGCGCAACTGGTCCTACGCCTGGGGCAACGCGGCCGACCGCTCGGCCTCCAAGGTGGCCGGCCGGGTCGGTGTCGTCCCCCGGCCCGGCTTCGACGGCGACGGTCCGCGCGGAGTGAGCTGCGCCGGCGGCTGGAGCAACTTCGTCAATCCCAACTCCCACCACCTCGGGGCCGCGGTCGCCTTCGCCCGCTTCTGCGCCGGAGAAGAGGCACAGATGATCCTGCTGAGGCACGCCGGGGTGATTCCGGCACTCGACGACGTCCTGACCCGGCCGGAGGCCCGCCGGGCCGGTGACCCGACGCTGCTGCGGGCCAGGGAACTGCGGCTGGTCGCCCGGCCGGTGCAGACCCCGTACTACTCCCAGGTCAGCAAGGCGCTCTACACCCAGGCCAACGCCGTGACCGGCGGCCGGGCCACGCCCGCCCAGGCCGTGCGCGCGGCCCGCGCGGACATCCGGACCGCGCTGGAAGGCAGGGCGCTGTGAATGCCGTGACCTCCTCCGCGACCGTCCCCCGGCACCCGGAACCCCGCCCGGCCGGACCGCACGGACCCGCACCGCACGGCGGCGGCCCGGCCCGGGGCAGCCGCCGCCGGCCCGCGCGCACCGGCTGGCTCTTCGCCTCGCCGGCGCTGCTCACCATCGCCGCCGTGACGCTCTTCCCGGTGCTCTTCTCCGTGCTGCTCAGCTTCGCCGATGTCCGCCTGGAATACGGCGGGTTCAGCCTCGCGTCCCTGACCGGCGACCACTACGCCGCCGTGCTCAGCAGCCCGGAATGGCGCCATGCGCTCCTGTTCACCTTCGGCTTCACCGTCGTCACCGTCCTGCTGGAGCTGGTGCTCGGCACCGCGGCCGCGCTCGTACTGGAGCGGCTGGGGGCCGCCCGCGGCTGGGTGCTGGCGGTCCTGCTGCTGCCCTGGGCCCTGATCAATGTCGTCGCCGCCCAGTTGTGGGGCTATCTCTACAACGGCACCTACGGCGGGCTGACCTGGCTCTTCGAGCAACTCCTCGGCAGCCAGCCGGACATCCTGGGGCAGCCCGCCTCCGCCATGGGCGCCATGGTGGTGGTCGACGTCTGGAAGACCACGCCCTTCGTCGCCATCGTCGTCCTCGCCGGGCTGATGCTGATTCCCGGCGACGTCTACGAGGCGGCGGAGATCGACGGCGCCGGCGCCTGGACGACGTTCTGGCGGGTGACCCTGCCGCAGCTGCGGCCGATCATGGCCATCGCCGTCCTCTTCCGCATCCTGCAGGCCTTCGGCATCTTCGACCTGCCCTTCGTGCTGACCCAGGGCGGACCGGGCACCGCCACCCAGTCCCTGGCGATCCTCGGCTACAAGACCCTCTTCCAGAACCTCGACATCGGCCGGGGCGCGGCGGTCGCCACCACCACCGCCGTCATCGTCATCAGTTGCTGTCTGCTCTTCCTGCGGGTCTTCAGGACGCAGGCCGACGAAGGAGGGCGGGCATGAGCCGCCGCGCACCGGCGTCCGGAATCCGCCGGTACCTCAACGCCGTCAACCTCGGCGGTCTGGCGATCGTCGTGCTCTCGGCACTGCCGCTGTACTGGATGCTCGCCTCGTCCTTCAAGGGGCCGGGCGAGATCAGCGCCGCCCCGCCGAGCCTGGTGCCGGAGTCCGCGACGCTCGGCAACTACGCGGAGGCGTTCATCCGCAACGGCATCGGCCGCTATCTGCTCAACAGCGTGGTCGTGGCGTCCGTTTCGACGATCGCGGTGCTGGGACTGTCCTTCTTCGCGGGGTACGCCCTGGCCCGCACCCCGATGCGCGGCCGCGGCGCCCTCATGACCGCGCTGCTGATGCTGTCCGTCTTCCCGCCGATCGCGCTGGTCGTGCCGCTGTTCCTGCTGGAGCGGCAACTGGGGCTGCTCAACAGCTACGCGGGCCTGATCGTGCCCTACGTCGCGCTCAACCTGCCGTTCGCCATCTGGATCATGCGCAACTACCTGGTCGGTATCCCCCGTGAGCTGGAGGAGGCGGCCACCGTCGACGGCGCCGGACCGCTGCGCACCGTCCTGACCGTGATCGCGCCGCTGGCCCGGCCGGGCCTGTTCACCGCGGGCATCTTCACCTTCACCGCGACCTGGTCGGAGTTCCTGCTGGCGCTGACCTTCAACAGCGAGGACGGGCACCGCACCGTCCCGGTCGGCATCGCCCTGTTCACCAGCCAGTACACCGTCCCCTACGGGACGCTCTTCGCGGGCGCCGTGGCGGCCACCCTGCCGATCGGCGTCCTGGTCCTCGTCTTCCGCCGCTCGATCGTCTCGGGCATGACCTCGGGGGCGGTCAAGGGATGACCCCGGCCCCCGTGCCGGCCGCCCCCACCGGCCCCGCCGCACCCGGCGCGGCCCGGCGCCGCGCCGTACCCCTCTCCCAGCCCCTTCTGGGAGGTACCCCCATGCGTCCGCTACCGCCCCGAAAGGCCTCCACGTGACCGCACAGCACCTCGACCCCGCCCGCGACACCACCGACTGGTGGCGGCAGGCCGTCGTCTACCAGGTGTATCCGCGCAGCTTCGCCGACTCCGACGGCGACGGCATCGGCGACCTCCCCGGGGTGACCTCCCGGCTGCCCTACCTCGCGGCCCTGGGGGTGGACGCCGTCTGGCTGAGCCCCTTCTACCCCTCGGAGCTGGCCGACGGCGGCTACGACGTCGCCGACTACCGCGATGTCGACCCGCGGCTGGGCACCCTCGACGACTTCGACGCCATGGTCGCCGAGGCACACCGGCTGGGCCTCAAGGTGATGGTGGACATCGTGCCCAACCACTCCTCCCATCAGCACGCGTGGTTCCAGGAGGCACTGCGCGCCGCGCCCGGCTCCGCCGCCCGCGAGCGCTACGTCTTCCGCGAGGGCAGGGGCGAGCACGGTGAACTGCCGCCCACCGACTGGGTCTCCTGCTTCGGCGGCCCCGCCTGGACCCGGCTGCCCGACGGCTGGTGGTACCTCCACCTCTTCGCCCCCGAGCAGCCCGACTTCAACTGGGACAACCCCGAGGTCCGCGCCGACTTCCGCACCACCCTGCGCTTCTGGTCCGACCGCGGCGTCGACGGCTTCCGGGTCGACGTGGCACACGGCCTGGCGAAGGACCTGGCCGCACCGCTCCGCGACATCGGCACCGTCGAGGGCTACACGCCCGGCGACCTGCCCGAGGACGGCAGCCACCCCTTCTGGGACCGCGACGGGGTGCACGACATCTTCCGCGACTGGCGCAAGGTCTTCAACGAGTACGACCCGCCCCGGGTCGCCGTAGCCGAGGCCTGGGTGCGCAGCTCCCGCCGCACCGCCTACGCCACTCCGCAGGAGCTGGGCCAGGCCTTCAACTTCGACTTCCTCAAGGCCTCGCTGGACGCGCCGGAGCTGCGTGCGTCCATCGACAGCGCGCTCGCCGACGCGCGGGCCGCCGGGGCGACCGCGACCTGGGTGCTCTCCAATCACGACGTGATCCGGCACGCCTCCCGCTACGGCATCCCCGACGGCCGCGACGAGGAGGCCTGGCTGCTCTCCGACGGCCGGGAGCCGGTCCTGGACCGGGAGTTCGGCCTGCGCCGGGCCCTGGCCGCCACCCTGCTCATGCTGGCACTGCCCGGCTCGGCCTATGTGTACCAGGGCGAGGAACTGGGCCTGCCCGAGGTCGCCGACCTCTCCCGCGACAGCCTCCAGGACCCGGTGTGGACCCGCAGCGGCGGCCGGCTCAAGGGCCGGGACGGCTGCCGGGTGCCGCTGCCCTGGCGGCGCGGGGGCAGCGCGTACGGATTCGGCAGCGGCGGCTCCTGGCTGCCGCAGCCGCCCGGCTGGGGCGAGCTGTCCGCCGAGGCGCAGGAGGGCGTGGCGTCCGCGCCCCTGGAGCTCTACCGCACGGCGCTGGCCACCCGCCGCCGACTGATGGCCGACGAGGCACTGGAGTGGGCCGACGAGGCCGCGACGGGCCGGGGCGTCCTGCACTTCCGCCGCTCGGGCGGCTGGGAGTGCGTGAGCAACCTGTCCGGCGAGCCCCGGCCGCTGCCGCCCGGCGAGCTGCTGCTGAGTTCCGCACCGGTCACCGGCGACGAGCTGCCACCGTGGACCACCGTCTGGCTGCGCACCGCGGGCTGAACCACCGCGCCCCGGGGACCTGTCAGGCGCTCAGCGCGGGCAGGTCCCCGCGGGCGTGCGCGCGCACCGCCCCGTCGTAGCGCCGCAGCAGCAGCCGGGCCAGCTCGGGCGCCGGTCCGAGCACGGGGGCCAGCAGGTCGGCGCGGGCCTCACGGGCACCCGCGGCGATCCGGTCCGGGAGGAACCCCGGAGCGATGACGTACGGCGCGACGGCCACCCGCCGCACGCCCTCGGCCCGCAGGGCCCGCACGGCGTCCGCGGTGCGGGGAAGAGATGCGGAGGCGAACGCAGGACGCACTGCGCACCAGCCGGCGGTGCGCCACCACTCCCGCGCGATGTGAGCGATCACTGCGCTCGCCTCCGGGTCGGAGGAGCCCGCCGAGGCCAGGACGACCCCGGTCGAGCGGCGGTCACCGGGCCGCAGCCCGGCTTCCTCCAGCCGGCGCTCCAGCGCGTCGGTCAGGAGGGGGGACGGGCCCAGCACCTCGGCCTGACGGATGGTCAGCAAGGGCAGCCGCGCGGCCGCCTCCCGCAGGACCGCCGGGATGTCCGACTTGGCGTGGAAGGCCCGGGTGAGCAGGAGCGGCAGCGCCACCACGTCCCGGCTCCCCTCGGCCGACAGCCGCTCCAGCACCCGCGGCACCCGGGGGGCGTTGAAGTCGAGGTAGCCGACCTCGACCCGCAGCCCCGGCCGCAGCGCCCGGACCCGCGCACAGAGCGCGGAGACGGTCGCCGCGTGCCGCGGGTCGCGGCTGCCGTGGGCGATGACGAGAAGCGTGGGGCGGGTGTCCATGGGTCAGCTCTTCACGAGGAGGCCGCGGCTGCGCAGCACCCGGCGTTCGACGGGGGCGAAGATCAGCAGCTCGATGCCGATGCCGACGATGAGGATGAGCAGGATGGCGGACAGCACCCAGGACATGTCCTGCAGCTCCCGGCCCTGCTCCAGCAGCTGGCCCAGGCCGGTGCCCAGGTCGGGCGCGTTCACGATGAGTTCGGCGGCCATCAGGGAACGCCAGGAGAACGCCCAGCCCTGCTTGAGCCCGGCGATGTAGCCCGGCAGCGCGGCGGGCAGCAGCACATGCCGGACCCCGGCGAGGCCCGTGGCACCGATGGTGCGGCCGGCCCGCAGGTAGAGCGGGGAGATCTGGTCGACCCCGGCCACCAGCCCGTTGGCGATGGACGGGACCGCGCCGAGCAGCACCACCGTGTAGATGGTGGCGTCGCTCAGCCCGAACCAGATGATCGCGGCCGGGACCCAGGCCACCGAGGGCAGGGACTGCAGCCCGCTCAGGATCGGCCCGATCGCGGCCCGTACGGCCTTGACCCGGGCGACGACCAGACCGAGCACCGTGCCGAGGGCCACCGAGGCCAGGAAGCCGAGCGCACCGCGCGAGACGCTGGTCCACACGAAGCTCAGCAGGGTGCCCTCCAGCCACTTCTGCTGGAGCGAGCGGCCCACGTCGACGGGGCTCGGCAGCAGGTAGTGCGGCTTGAGCTCGAAGTGGTAGGCGAGCTGCCACAGCCCGAGCACGATCGCGATGGCGATCAGCGGGGGGAACGCCTTCGAGACGGCGGTACGCAGCCAGGGCTGCCGGTCGACGACCCTGGATTCCAGGGCGTCGAGCCCGGCCTCCAGTCCGGCGATGTCCCCGGCGGTGCCGCCGGGGGTGCCGTCGGCGGTGTCGGTGTCCCCGGCGGCGGCCGGGGACTTGGTCTCAGTGCTGGCCATGGCGGCGGATCTCCCCACGGAGCTGTTCGGTGATCTCGATGGAAAGGTCGGCGACCGCGGCGTCCTCGATGCGGCGCGGCTGCGGGATGTCCACCCGCCACTCCCGGGCGATCCGGCCGGGGCGGGAGGACAGCAGGACCACCCGCTCGGCGAGCCGTACGGCCTCCCGGACGTTGTGGGTGACGAAGAGGACCGAGAGGTTCGTCTCGCGCCAGATGCGGGTCAGCTCGTCGTGCAGCACATCGCGGGTGATCGCGTCGAGCGCCGCGAACGGCTCGTCCATCAGCAGCAGCTGACTGTCCTGGGCGAGCGCACGGGCCATCGCGACCCGCTGGCGCATGCCGCCCGACAGCTCGTGCACCCGCTTGCCGTGGGCGCCCTTGAGCCGGACGAGTTCGAGCAGCCGCTCGGCCTCCTCGCGGCGCTCGGCGCGCGGCACCCCGCGCAGCCGCAGCGCCAGTTCGATGTTGCGGCCCGCGGTCAGCCACGGGAAGAGCGCGTGCTCCTGGAACATCAGGGCCGGCCGACCGCCCGGCGTCTCGATGGCGCCGGCGGACGGCGCGTCGAGGCCGGCCACCAGGTTGAGCAGGGTGGACTTGCCGCAGCCCGAGGCCCCCAGGATGCAGACGAATTCGCCGGGCGCCACATCGATGCTGATGTCGTCCAGGACATGCTGCTGTGCGCCGGTGCGGCCGAACGACTTCGAGACATGGTCGATGCGGGCCGCGTACGGCACGGTGGTGCCCGTGTCCGCCGTGGCGGGCTGCTGCTTGGTGAGCGTGGTGGTCGTCATCGGTGTCACCTCCTGGGGGAGTGCGTGCTGCGGGCGGGCTACTTGCTGCCGAGTCCGGCGTCGTCGACGGGCGGCTTGCCCTGGGACTTGAGCACCTTGTTCAGCAGGGTGAGGTCGTAGATGCCCTTGAGGTCGGGCTTCTTGAGCAGGCCCGCCTTGACGGCGTGGTCGGCCTCCTCCTGCAGGGTGGCGGCCAGCGGGTCGTCGGTGAGGTCGACGTTCCGGAACGCCGGGTCGATGACGTTCTGCGGCAGGGCCTTGCCGGCGACGTCCGAGGAGGAGAGCTTCTCGTTGAGGGCCTTCTTCGCCTCGGCCGGGTGCGAGCGAATCCAGGCGTTGGTCTTCACCGAGGCGCGCAGCACCGCCTCGACGGCCTTCGGGTGCTCCTTGAGGAACTTCTGCGAGACGATCATGTTCGTGATGACGAACTTCCCGTCCTTCCACAGCTTCTTCTCGTCCAGGATCGTCCGGCCGCCCTCGGCGACCAGCTTGGACGCGGTGGGCTCGGGAACCCAGGCGCCGTCGATGCCGCCCTGCTGGAAGACCGTGGGCGTCACCTTGTTGTCGGTGCGCTGGACGGTGACCTCGCCCTTGCCGGTGGTCGGGTCGACCTTGTAGCCCTTCCCGGCCAGGTAGTTGAGCAGCGCGACGTCCTGGGTGTTGCCCAGCTGCGGCGTCGCGATCGTCTTGCCCTTGAGGTCGTTGATGCCCTTGACCTTCTTGGGGTTGACCACCAGCGAGACACCGCCGGAGGCCGAACCCGAGATGATCTTCAGGCTCTTGCCGTGGGACTTGGCGTAGCCGTTGATCGCGGGGGAGGGGCCGATCCAGCCGATGTCGATGGCGCCCGAGTTGAGCGCCTCGATCTCCTCGGGGCCCGCGTTGAAGACGGAGGACTTGACCTCGGTGCCGCCCAGTTCCTTCTGGAACGTGCCGTTCTGGAGGCCGATCAGGGGAGTGGCGTGCGTGGTGTTGCCGAAGTACCCGATCGTCAGGTGATCGAGCCCGTCGGTCTTGGCGCCCTTGGGGGCGACACCGGCGGAGGTGTCCTTCTTGGCCTCGGAGCCGTAGCCGCAGGCGCCCAGCGCTCCTATCAGGAGCGGGACGGTCGCGGCGGCCGCCAGCAGGCGGTGTCGAACGGCAGACACGGGAGGAGGTCCTCTCGGAGGGCCGGGCGGTGCGCGCCCGTTACGGCGCGCCCGGCGAAGCTGTGGATCTTCGGAAGGGGGGCGTGGGGGGTACGGAGTGGAGCATCGTCAGCGCACACATCGGCCGACTCCGCCCTGCCCGCTGCCCAGGGCGCCGCTGCCGATGCGGCCGCCCTCCTTGGCGAAGGTCGAGAACACGTCCTGGAGCATGCTCAGAAGTCCCATCCCTCGTCGTCCGCCGCCTCGGCCCGGTCCGCTTCCGCCGCCTCGGCCGCCTCGGCGAAGGCGGTGCCCGCCATGCCCGCGGTCAGCGTCGTCCCGTCGGCCGGGTCGATCAGCAGGAAGGAGCCGGTGCGGCGGGAGTCGGCGTAGGCGTCCAGCGCCAGCGGCCCGGCCGTGCGCAGCACGATCCGCCCGATGTCGTTGGCGGCCAGCTCACCGGGCGCCGGGTGCTGGGAGAGGTCGTCGAGGGTCAGCCGGGACGGGATGTCCTTGACGATCGCCTTGACCGTGCGGGTGGTGTGCTTGAGCAGCACCCGCTGTCCGACGGTCAGCGGACGGTCCGCCACATGGCAGACGGTCGCCTCGATGTCCTGCGAGACGCCGGGCGCGGTGGCGGTCGGGGCGATCAGGTCGCCGCGCGAGATGTCCAGGTCGTCGGCGAGCCGGACGGTCACCGACTGCGGTGCCCAGGCGACGTCCACGGACTGGCCGAGGACGTCGAGCGCCTCGATGGTGCTCGTCCGGCCCGAGGGCAGCACGGTGACGGCCTCACCGACGCGCAGCACACCGGAGGCGACCTGGCCCGCGTAGCCGCGGTAGTCGGGGTGTTCGGCGGTCTGCGGACGGATCACGTACTGGACCGGGAAGCGGCCGGGGTCCTCCGAGGGGTCGGCGACGACCGGCACCGTCTCCAGGTGCTCCAGCACGGTCGGGCCGCCGTACCAGTCCATGTGGGCGGACGGCGACACCACGTTGTCGCCCGCCAGCGCCGAGATCGGGATCGCGGTGATCTCCGGGACGCCCAGCGAGGCCGCGTACGTCGTGAACTCCTCGGCGATGGCCGCGAAGACCGGCTCGGCGTAGTCGACCAGGTCCATCTTGTTGACGGCCAGGACGACGTGCGGGACGCGCAGCAGGGCGGCGACCGCGGCGTGCCGGCGGGTCTGCTCGACCACGCCGTTGCGGGCGTCGACCAGCACCACGGCCAGCTCGGCGGTGGAGGCGCCGGTGACCATGTTGCGGGTGTACTGCACATGCCCCGGGGTGTCCGCCAGGATGAAGCGGCGGCGCGGGGTGGCGAAGTAGCGGTAGGCGACGTCGATGGTGATGCCCTGCTCGCGCTCGGCGCGCAGTCCGTCGGTCAGCAGCGCCAGGTCGGGCGCCTCCTGCCCGCGGCTGCGGGAGGCGTGCTCGACGGCCTCCAGCTGGTCGGCGAGCACCGACTTGGAGTCGTGCAGCAGCCGTCCCACCAGGGTCGACTTGCCGTCGTCGACGGAGCCGGCGGTGGCGAAACGCAGCAGCGAGGTGGCACCCGTGGCCAGGGCGTCGATCGCACTCGTGGACGTGCTCATGGTTAGAAGTACCCCTCGCGCTTGCGGTCCTCCATGGCGGCCTCGGACATCTTGTCGTCGGCCCGGGTGGCGCCCCGTTCGGTGAGCCGGGAGGCGGCGATCTCGGTGATCACGGCCTCGATGGTGTCGGCGTCGGAGTCGACGGCGCCGGTGCAGGACATGTCGCCGACGGTGCGGTAGCGCACCTGCCGGGTCTCCAGGCGCTCGCCGTCCTTCGGGCCGCCCCACTCACCGGGCGCCAGCCACATGCCGTTGCGGGCGAAGACCTCGCGCTCGTGGGCGTAGTAGATGGCCGGCAGCTCGATCTTCTCGCGGGCGATGTACTGCCACACGTCCAGCTCGGTCCAGTTGGACAGCGGGAAGACCCGCACGTGCTCACCGGGGGAGTGCTTGCCGTTGTAGAGCTGCCACAGCTCGGGGCGCTGACGGCGCGGGTCCCAGCCGCCGAACTCGTCACGCAGCGAGAACACCCGCTCCTTGGCGCGCGCCTTCTCCTCGTCCCGGCGGCCGCCGCCGAAGACCGCGTCGAAGCGGTTCTTGTCGATGGCGTCCAGCAGCGGGACGGTCTGCAGCGGGTTACGGGTGCCGTCGGGGCGCTCGCGCAGCTCACCGCGGTCGATGAAGTCCTGCACGGAGGCGACGTGCAGCCGCAGCCCGTGCCGCTCCACCGTGCGGTCGCGGTAGTCGAGCACCTCGGGGAAGTTGTGCCCGGTGTCGACGTGCAGCAGTGAGAACGGCACCGCGGCCGGCGCGAACGCCTTCAGCGCGAGGTGCAGCATGACGATGGAGTCCTTGCCGCCGGAGAACAGGATCACCGGCCGCTCGAACTCCCCCGCCACCTCACGGAAGATGTGCACCGCCTCGGACTCCAGGGCGTCCAGATGCGACAGCGCGTAGGGGTTGTCGAGGTCGTCGGTCACGGCAGCGGTGGTGGTCATGCCAGTCCCCTCTCGGTGAGCAGCGTGTGCAGCGCCGCCGCGGACTCCTGCACGGTCTGGGTGTGCGACTCAAGACGCAGATCGGGCGACTCGGGGGCCTCGTACGGGTCGTCCACGCCGGTCAGCCCGGAGATCTCGCCCGCCGCCTGCTTGGCGTACAGGCCCTTCACGTCCCGCTCGGAGCAGACCTCGACGGGCGTCGCCACATGCACCTCCAGGTAGGCGGTGCCCTCGCTCTGGTGGCGCCTGCGCACCGCCTCGCGGCTGTCCGCGTACGGCGCGATCACCGGCACCAGCGCCTTGACGCCGTTGCTCGCCAGCAGTTCGGCCACGAAGCCGATGCGCTGCACGTTGGTGTGCCGGTCCGCGCGGGTGAACCCCAGGCCCGCGGACAGGAACTCGCGGATCTCGTCACCGTCGAGCACCTCGACCCGGTGGCCCTCGCCGCGCAGCCGGCCGGCCAGCTCGTGCGCGAGGGTCGTCTTGCCCGCGCTCGGCAGACCGGTCAGCCAGATCGTGGCGCCCGTCATGGATATCTCCTGATGCTCGGTCATCCGTGCAGCCCGCACTCGGTCTTGTTGCTGCCGGCCCAGCGGCCGGCCCTGGCGTCCTCGCCCTCCAGCACCCGGCGGGTGCAGGGCGCGCAGCCGACGGAGGCGTAGCCGTCCGTCAGCAGCGGGTTGGTGAGCACCCCGTGCTCCGCCACGTACGCGTCCACGTCGGCCTGCGTCCAGCGGGCGATCGGCGAGACCTTCACCTTCCGCCGCCTGGGGTCCCAGCCGACGACCGGGGTGTTCGCCCGGGTCGGCGACTCGTCCCGGCGCAGCCCCGTCGCCCAGGCGTCGTACCCGGCCAGGCCCTCTTCCAGGGGCTTGACCTTCCGCAGCGCGCAGCACAGGTCGGGGTCGCGGTCATGCAGCTTCGGGCCGTGCTCGGCGTCCTGCTCGGCCACCGTCTGCCGCGGCGTCAGGGTGAGGACGTTGACGTCCATCACCTCGGCCACGGCGTCCCGGGTCCCGAGGGTCTCCGGGAAGTGGTAGCCGGTGTCCAGGAAGACCACGTCGACGCCCGGGAAGGCCCGCGAGGCCAGGTGCGCGACGACCGCGTCCTCCATCGAGGAGGTGACGCAGAAGCGCGGACCGAAGGTCTCGGCGGCCCAGGCGAGGATCTCCAGGGCGGGCGCGTCCTCCAGGTCGCGGCCCGCCTGCTCGGCCAGCTGCTGAAGGTCGGTAGCGGTGGTCACGAGGTACCTCCGTCGGAAGCGGAAGGGGTCCCGCCGGTGCCGCCCGGCGCCAGCAGGCCCAGGAACTTCAGCCGGAACGCCCGGCTGCAGGCCCGGCATTCCCAGGCGGCGCCCTGCCGGGGAGGGGAAGCCTCCTCGGAGGGCCGCAGGTCCTCGTCGCCGCAGTACGGGCAGTAGAACGGCGCCGCACGCTCACTCACTTCAGCGCACCTTCTTCCGCACGGGCCGCCCAGGTGGCGAAGCGCTCGCCCTCCTCGCGCTGCGCGTCGAAGTTGCGCAGCACCCGCTCGACGTAGTCGGGGAGTTCGTCGGCGGTGACCTTCAGGCCGCGGACCTTGCGGCCGAAACCGGCCTCCAGACCCAGCGCGCCGCCCAGGTGCACCTGGTAGCCCTCGACCTGGTTGCCGTCGTCGTCCAGGACCAGCTGGCCCTTGAGACCGATGTCCGCGACCTGGATACGGGCGCAGGCGTTGGGGCAGCCGTTGAGGTTGATGGTGACGGGCTCCTGGAAGTCCGGCATCCGGCGCTCCAGTTCGTCGATGAGCGAGGCACCGCGGCCCTTGGTCTCGACGATGGCGAGCTTGCAGAACTCGATGCCGGTGCAGGCCATCGTGCCGCGCCGGAACGGGGACGGCTGGACCCGGAGGTCGAGCGCCTCCAGTCCGGAGACCAGCGAGTTCACCTGCGACTCGTCGATGTCCAGCACGATCATCTTCTGCTCGGCCGTGGTGCGCAGCCGGCCGGAGCCGTGCTCCGCCGCCAGTTCGGCGATCTTGGTGAGGGTGGCGCCGTCCACCCGGCCCACGCGCGGGGCGAAGCCCACGTAGTAGCGGCCGTCGTTCTGCTGGTGCACGCCGACGTGATCGCGCCACCGCTGGTCGGGCTGGGCCGGCGCGGGGCCGTCGGTGAGCTTGCGGTGGAGGTACTCGTCCTCCAGCACCTGACGGAACTTCTCCGGGCCCCAGTCGGCCACCAGGAACTTCAGCCGGGCGCGGGTGCGCAGCCGGCGGTAGCCGTAGTCACGGAAGATCGAGATGACGCCTTCGTAGACATCGGCGGCCTCGTCACGGGAGACCCAGGCGCCCAGCCGGACACCGAGCTTGGGGTTGGTGGAGAGTCCGCCGCCGACCCACACGTCGAAGCCGGGGCCGTGCTCGGGGTGTTCGACGCCGACGAAGGAGATGTCGTTGATCTCGTGTGCCACGTCCAGCAGGGGCGAACCGGAGACCGCGGACTTGAACTTGCGCGGCAGGTTGGAGAACTCCGGGTTGCCGATGATCCGGCGCTGGATCTCCTCGATGACCGGCGTGCCGTCGATGATCTCGTTCTCGGCGATACCGGCGACCGGGGAGCCGAGGATCACGCGCGGAGTGTCACCGCACGCCTCGGTGGTGGACAGGCCGACGGCCTCCAGCCGCTGCCAGATCTCCGGGACGTCCTCGATGCGAATCCAGTGGTACTGGACGTTCTGCCGGTCGGTGATGTCCGCGGTGCCGCGGGCGAACTCCTGCGAGATCTCGCCGATCACCCGCAGCTGGTCGGTGGTCAGCCGTCCGCCGTCGATGCGGACCCGCAGCATGAAGTACTTGTCGTCCAGCTCCTCCGGCTCCAGGATCGCGGTCTTGCCGCCGTCGATCCCGGGCTTGCGCTGGGTGTACAGGCCCCACCAACGCATCCGCCCGCGCAGGTCGTTGGGGTCGATCGAGTCGAAACCGGCCTTGGAGTAGATCGTCTCAATGCGTGTCCGCACATTGAGACCGTCGTCGTCCTTCTTGAACTGCTCGTTGCCGTTGAGGGGCGTGTGGTGGCCAACGGCCCACTGGCCCTCACCGCGGTGGCGTCCGGCCTTGCGGCGGGTCGTGGCAGCTGCGGGGACTTCGGAGGAGGCGGCCATGGGTGTACGTCCTTCTGGGCGGGCTCAAGGGTCGGGACGATCGCCGGACACACGACGACCTGCGCGGACACACCGAAAGGCGGCGCGTGGCAACGCGTCGGGGAGGTCTGCGGGTCAAGGGGGTGTCAGCGCGTCCGCGACGATGGGGACGGCGTGAGATGCGGTGCTGCTGGGCGCTGCCGGGGGCGGGGAGCCCCTGGTGGAGGCAGCCTCAGCCCGCCCGACAAATGGCGCTGGACATGCGGCCGAGGTCGACGTGCCGCCGACTCACCAAGGCAATTCCAGCTCGAGACATGACGGAAGCCTGGCACGCCGTTCTCCGGCCAGTCCACCGTCATCCATTATTCGGACAACTCTGTCCCGCATGGCGAGACGGTGTGCTGTCGGTCACTCTCCGGCGGGACGGCCGGCCGTCACCGGACCCGCGCCGGGCCACGGTCCGGGAACCGGTGTCTCGGGCTCGTCGGCGACCGTGGTCTCGTACAGCCGGAAGCCGCGCCGCTGGTAGTTCGCCATCGCGTGCGGGCCGTCCTTGCTGCACGTGTGCAGCCACACCCGCTTGGTCGGCGTCCGCCCCGGCCACCGTACGGCCAGGTCCCAGGCCCGCTCGACCCCGTACGAGAGCAGCTGGCCACCGATCCGGCGCCCCTGGAACGCCGGTATCAGCCCGAAGTAGGTGATCTCCACGGAGCCGTCCGCCTCCGCCGCCAGCTCGATGAACCCGGCGGGCGTCCCGCGCTCGTACGCCACCCAGGTCTCCACGCCCGGCCGCCCGAGGAACTCCGCCCACTGGGCGTACGACCAGGTCAGCCGGTCGGTCCAGAGGATGTCCCCGCCCACCGCCGTGTAGAGGAAGCGGCTGAACTCGGGCGACGGCACCTCGGCGCGGACGATCCGGACACCCTGTCCGGCCGGCGGCGCCTGGGCGGGAGCCAGGTCGGCGGGCGAGGTCTGCTCAAGGTGCCAGGTGGTGACCGAGATGCTCATGCGGCCAGCACATCACACCGGCGCCCGGACACCGGGCGCAGCCCGCCGGGGATGGGGTACGGCGGAGGTAGGGGCGAGGGGGGCAGGGGGTGTGCGGGAGCGGTGCCCGGCCGCCGAGGACCGGGCGCGTCCCGCATCGTGAGACACCGGTTCACTTAGTGGGGCACCCCGGCCCGCCGGACCCTCCCCGGCTCCCCAGCTCCCCAGCTCCCTGGGGTCACCGGCCCGGCGGCTCCCCCTGCCCAGATCCCGTCATCCTGGCGAAGACCACCACATTGCCCGCGTAGCCGGAGCCCGCCGTGTAGGCGCCGCCGCAGGTCAGCACGCGCAGCTCGGGACGGCCCGTGGTGCCGTAGACCTTCCGGGACGGGAACTTCCGCTTGTCGAAGACCTGGGTGCCGTAGACCTCGAAGACCGCGGTCCGCCCGTCCTCGCGGGTCACCCGGATCGCCCGGCCCTTCTCCAGCGCGCCCAGCCCGTAGAAGACCGCGGGCCCGCTGCGGCTGTCGACATGCCCGACGATCACGGCGGTGCCGTTCTCCCCCGGCGTCGGCGCGTCCGCGTACCAGCCCGCCAGCCCGGGGTCCTCGGCCGGCGGGGCCTCGATCCCGCCGCGCTCGTCCAGGCCCAGCGGCATCAGCGCGGCCGAGACGTCGAGCGAGGGAATCGCCACGCGGGCCGGGGCGGAACGGGGCAGCGGCGGCGGTGGCGGGCCGGCGGGCGGAAGATCGCCGGGGAAGAGCGCCGAACCGGCTGCCGGCTGCGGCGGCCCGTCCGCCTCACCGGACAGCCCCTGCCGCACCATGCCGAGGCCGACGAGACCGGCCAGCGCCAGCGCGCCCCACCGGGGCCGACGCGGGGCCGCCGGCTCCCCGGGCGCCGCGTCCGGCGGGCCTGGCGGGCTCATCACTCACCTCCCGCGGCCGCGCGTCCGGGAGGCACGCGGCCCGCAGTCGGCACGCTAGGCGGGCCCCGGCCCGCCAGCGACAGCAGCCGGGCGAACGGGTGGCGGGGGAGGGATCGCCCCCGCCCCCGCCCCGCTACGCGCCCCGGAACACCGCCCCCGCCAGCCGCTCGACCTGGTCCGGGTCGGGGGACCAGCAGTAGAGCATCACCTCGTCCGCGCCGATCGCGCGGAACGCGGCCACCGCCTCGCGGATCTGCTGCCCCGAGGTGAGCAGGCCGTTGACCACGTGGTCGGTGTAGCTGTCCGGCGCGTAGTAGGCGCGCAGTTCCGCGCGGGCGCGGTCGAGGGTCGGCTGCGGGCCGAGTGCGGCGTTGACCTGGGCCAGCAGCCGCGGGCGGCCCGGGCGTCCGGCCCGGTCCCAGGCGTCCTCCACCTGGCGGAAGAGCGGCTCCATGTGTCCGGGCGGCAGTGCGGCGCCGAGAAAGCCGTCGCCCCAGCGCGCGACCCGTTCCAGCGCGGCGGGCACGAAACCGCCGAACAGCACCTCGGGTCCGCCGGGCCGCGCCGGGGCGGGGCCGACCGGGCCGACGTCAGCGGAGAGCGGCTCACCGGACCAGAGCCGCCGCAGGGTCGCCATCTGCGCGTCGAGCCGCCGGCCGCGGGTGCGCAGGTCGACCCCGGCGGCCAGGTAGTCGTCGTCCCGGCCGCCGATGCCGATGCCGAGGGTGAAGCGGGAGCCGGACAGTACATCGAGTGTGGCGGCCTGCTTGGCGAGCAGCGCCGTGCGGTGCAGCGGGGCGAGCAGTACCTCGGTCTGCAGCCGAATCCGGGAGGTGGCGCCGGCCAGGGCGGCCAGCGTGACCAGCGGCTCGGGGTTGGCGCACACCAGCCGGTCGAGGAGGGCGACGGTGCTGAACGGGGTGGCTTCGGCGCGCCGGGCCCAGCTCAGCAGCTGTGCGGGGTCGCCGATGGGAAGGCCAAGGCCTACGGACATGGTGGGGTCCTCCAGAAGAGCATGCGGGCATGCGTGAACACGGATCGTCGTGTCGCCCGCTCGTTCGGCTCCGCACGTGCGAGGCGCGCGGGGCTGCTCCCGTTCTGCGACGTCCTTCTGGAGAGCTGCTTCAGAGCACCGTCACTCTAGGAGCGGGCGTCGCGGCACCGCACCCTGTTTTTCCCGTACCGGTCCACGGGGGACTTCCGCCGAACGCTCCCCTCCCCGGCTACCGGCGTTCCCTGCGGGACGGCCTCAACCCCGCCGCGCCGCAGTCACCGCCGGAGCCAGTGACTGCGGCAGCAGATGCACCGGCTGTGGCGGCAGCCGGAGTTCGACCTCCACCCCGTCCGTGAAGCGGTACGGCCGGTGTGCCAGCACGCTCGGGAGATGGCGGCGCAGCCGGGACAGCTCCGCGCGCACCGTGACCGTGCGGCTGTCGTCGCCGAACAGGTCCCGGGCGAGTTCGGCGGCGCTGCGCCCCTGCGGATGCGCGGCCAGCACGAACAGCAGCTCGGCATGGCGCGGCGTCAGCTCGTGCGACCAGCTGCCGGCCGGTCCGCTGACGGTGACCGTCGAACCGGCCCGGCCGCTGACGTCCAGCACCACCCGGCTCGGCCCGGTGTCCCGCTCCCGCTGTCCGACGCGGATCAGCCAGCCGCCGGGCAGCGGCTCCAGGGCGCACATGCCGTAGCGCGGCAGCCACAGCGGCCCGGCCTCGGGCGGCTTGGGCAGCGCCACCCGGTCCGGTGGGGTCAGGCCCGTCACCCCCACCACCCAGCCGTTCGGGTCGACGGCCAGCGCCCGGCCGCCGATCCGCGCCAGCACCGGCGCCGCGGTCGACCGCAGCCGCTCCAGGGTGAGCTGATGGCGGGTGTGCAGCTCACCCTCGGCGAGCCGGGCGACCGCGGACACCAGGGACAGCGTCGTGGGGTGGAAGCCGGGCGCCGGGCCGCTGACGTCCACGGTGCCCAACAGCCGTCCGTCGCGCGGGTCGTGGAGCGGCGCCGCGGCACAGGTCCACTGGCGGTGACTGCGGACGTAGTGCTCGGCGGAGTGCACCAGCACCGGACGGCGGGCCACCAGCGCGGTGCCGATGGCGTTGGTGCCGACGACGTCCTCCGCCCAGTCGGCGCCCTTGTCGAAGCCCAGCCGGTCGGCCATCCGCCGGACCGGCGCGCTGCCCTCCCGCCACAGCACCCGGCCCTCGGCATCGGTGACGACCATGATCTGCTGCGCGGCGTCGGCCGCCGCCAGCAGCCCCTCGTTGAGCACCGGCAGCACCGGCGCCAGCCCGGAACTCTGCCGGCGGTGCTCCAACTCCGCGACGGGCAGCAGGCTTTGGGGCCGGTCGCGGTCCGGGTCCACGCCCGAGACCCGTACCCGGCGCCAGGACTCACCGATGAGCGCCCGGGGCGCGCCGGACGGACCGTCGGACGGTGCCTCGCCCCCGAGTACGGCGTCCCGGACCGAGGCGAGGCGGTGCGCGGTCACCCGGATGTCCTGGGCCGACCAGATGGCACTGTCGATCGGTCTGTCGCTCACACTGCTCTCCGTTGTGCACTGTCCCGGGGCCGCGGCCCCTCGTGCCGTCACCAGGCAGTCCTGGAACGGCCATTGTCCAGGTCCGTACCGGCGCACTGCAACGGACTGCAACCGTTGTGGCCCATGACGCGTTCCCGGGAATCTGGGCGCAGCGGCCGATGGTGCCCCGCCACTGCGGGTTCGCCGGTCACCCGTCGGGGAACCCGCCGGCAGCGCCGGGGACGCCATCGGCCGCCGTGTGTGATGTCGGCAGTGCGGGGAGGGGACCCACCAGGATGGCCGCTGCCCCGCGCGTCGTGGTGATCGGAGCGGACGAGGGCGTACGCGGTGTGCGTGCGGCCCGGCTGGCGGAGCACTACGGGATTCCCCGGCTGCCCGCCGTCGACCTGCTGATCAGGCGTCAGCCGCTGCCCGCCGAAGGCTATGTGATCGACGGCGCCCCGCAGCTCCTGGACCGGGTGGCGGGCACCGGCGGTCTGCTGCCCGCGCTGGCCTTCGCCGACCTCGTCGTGCTGCTGCTCGGCGCGGAGTGGAGCGGCGACGACGAGGCCTGCCGGGTGCTGCGCTACTACGAGGCGCGCGGGGTGCTGCTCGCCTTCCCGCCGGACGCACCGGACGGCGACATCGTCGTGGCCATCGACGCGGCGGCGCGCGGGCGCACCGCGGACCCGCCGGAACGTCCCGGCCGCCCCTGAGACCGGGGAGCGGTGCCGGGTCGGCGCGGCACCGCTCCCTGACCGGCGCGGCGGCGGCAACCCCCTGTCCCCGCCTGCTCCGTGCGGCAAGGCCCGGAGCCGGCGGGGAGCCGCCGCCGCGTCGCTGACCGGCCGGTCCGGCGCCGGCGCCGCTCAGCGGCCGACCACCGGCCGGGCCCGCTCCACCACCGCCGCCAGGTCCAGGGTGTGCGGCAGTGTGCCGAACGCTGCGCCGGCGTCGCCGCCGAGCCGGGAGGCGCAGAACGCGTCCGCGACCTCCGGCGTCGCGTGGCGCACCAGCAGCGACCCCTGGAGCACCAGCGCCATCCGTTCCACCAGCCGCCGGGCCCGCGCCTCGATGCCCTCCAGGTCGGCGAGTTCGGTGAGCATCCCCTTGATCGCCCGGTCCAGCCGGTGGTCCGCGCCCCGCGCCGCCCCGATCTCGGTCAGGAACGCGTTCAGCGCCTCGGGCTCGCGCCGCAGCGCCCGCAGGACGTCCAGCGCCTGGACATTGCCGGCGCCCTCCCAGATCGAGTTGAGCGGCGCCTCACGCAGCAGCCGCGGCAGCCCCGACTCCTCCACGTAGCCGTTGCCGCCCAGGCACTCCAGCGCCTCGGCCACCATCGGGGTGCACCGCTTGGTCACCCAGTACTTCGCCGCCGGGACCGCCAGCCGCAGAAAGTGCCGGTCCCGCTCGGTGTCACCGTCGTACGCCGCCGCCAGCCGCAGCGCGAGCGTGGTGGCCGCCTCCGACTCCAGTGCCAGGTCGGCCAGCACATTGCGCATCAGCGGCTTGTCGATCAGCGGGCCGCCGAACGCCTCCCGGTGTGCGGTGTGGTGCACCGCCTGCGCCACCGCCTGCCGCATCACCGCCGCCGACGCGCTGACACAGTCCAGCCGGGTCGCCGCGACCATCTCGATGATCGTCGCCACCCCGCGGCCCTCCTCGCCGACCCGGCGCGCCCAGGTCCGCCCGTCGAACTCGACCTCCGCCGAGGCGTTCGAGCGGTTGCCGAGCTTGTCCTTGAGCCGCTGGATGCGGAAGGCGTTACGGCTGCCGTCCGGCAGCACCCGCGGCAGCAGGAAGCAGGTCAGCCCCCCAGGCGCCTGCGCCAGCACCAGGAAGGCGTCCGACATCGGCGCCGAACAGAACCACTTGTGCCCGGTGAGCACATACTCGCCGGGCGCGGCCAGCGGCTCGGCGCGAGTGGTGTTGGCCCGTACGTCGCTGCCGCCCTGCTTCTCCGTCATGGCCATCCCGGCCAGCGCGCCGCCCTTCCTGGCGACCGGCCGCAGCTCCCGCTCGTACACCCGGGAGGTCAGCAGCGGCTCCCATTCGGCCGCCAGCTCCGGCTCGGCGCGCAGCGCGGGCACCGCCGCATGGGTCATCGACACCGGACAGCCGTGCCCCGCCTCGGCCTGGGTCCACACGATGAAGCCGGCGGTGCGGCGGACATGGCCGTCCGGCCGGGACCAGGCGTCGGTCAGTCCGGCGGTGACGGCGTGGCCGAGCAGCCGGTGCCAGGCCGGGTGGAACTCGACCTCGTCGATGCGGTGGCCGTAGCGGTCGTGGGTGCGCAGCACCGGGGGATGGGTGTCGGCCTGTTCGGCCCACCGCCGGGCGTGCGCGGAGCCGGCCGCCTTGCCCAGCGTGCCCAGCTCCTCGCGCACCTCGTCGAGCCGTTCGGGGGCGATGTACCGGGTGATGCCCTCCGTGAGGGCCGGGTCGTTCGCGAAGACGTCATAGCCGACCAGCGGCGGGGGCTGGTTCGTGACCGTGTGAGTGGTGGCTGCCATGCCGGATACGGTAAGGAGGTGCAGCAGGAGAACGAACCAACCGAGTGGCCCGCGGGCCGTCTGACCAAGGCCCGCGCCCTCTACCGCAATGTCTCCAAGCGCCGGCTGGCCTGGCTCCTGCTCAAGGACACCGTCCACTCCTGCATGAAGTACCGGGTCACCGGTCTGGCCGCCGAGGCCGCGTTCTGGAGTCTGCTGTCGCTGCCTCCGCTGATCCTCGGGCTGCTGGGCGTGCTCGGCTACACGGACGCCTGGATCGGCCACGACACCATCGACAGCGTCCGGCAGCGCATCCTCCAGGGCGCCGGCACCGTGCTGTCCGACAAGGGCGTGAACGAGATCGCCCGGCCGCTGCTCAACGACGTCTTCACCGGCCGCCGCCCGGATGTCATCTCCTTCGGCTTCGCCATCGCGCTGTGGTCCGGCTCCCGGGCGATGAACGTCTTCGTCGACACCATCACCATCATGTACGGGCTCGACGGGCGCCGCGGCATCGTCCGGACCCGGCTGCTGGCGTTCCTGCTCTACCTCGCCGCGCTGCTCGTCGGCGCCGTCGCGCTGCCGCTGATGGTGGCCGGCCCCGACACCGTGGTGAGCTGGCTGCCCGCGAGCGAGCACATCATCCGCGCGCTGTACTGGCCGGTCGTCCTGCTGCTGTCGGTCGCCTTCCTGACCACCCTCTACCACGCCTCCGTACCCGTCCGCTCACCCTGGCCGGAGGACATCCCCGGCGCGGTCGCCGCCCTCGGCATGTGGCTGCTCGGCAGCTTCCTCCTGCGCCTCTACCTCACCTCGACGGTCGAGGGCCCCACGATCTACGGCTCCCTGGCCGCCCCCGTGGCCGTCCTCCTCTGGATCGGCGTCTCCGCCTTCGCGGTCCTGGTCGGCGCCGCCATGAACGCCTCCCTCGACCGCGTCTGGCCCTCGGTCGCCACCGCCGCGGCCCGCGAGGAAATCGCCCGCCGGGCGGCGGCGAAGGGCGGGTCGGCGGGGGAGACCGAGGGCGCTTCCGACGCGGAGGAGGGGGACGCGGACGAGGGCGGTCACGGGGACACGGACGCGGACGCGGACGGGGACAGGGACGGTCACGGTGACGGGGGCGGCGAGGGCTGAGCCGGCCGGGGCCGGGAGCACATCAGCCGCCCGGCCCGACCCGCTCGGCCCGCACCATGTGGTGTGGTGCGGGCCGTTCTGCCCGGCTCCTCGCCGCTACCCCTCGGGTGGACGAGCGCGCGCCCCGGCAAGAGGCCCCTACCTGGGCCCCGGGAGCCGTCCCACCCGTCTTGTCCGTCCTTGTAACTCCCTGATTGCACTGAGTGGAAATCCGCCGTTAACTCCCCAGGGAATGGCGGGGTAATGCGACGGTTTCCAGCCGTTGTGGAGGGCGTTGCTCTGTGGGTGGGGGCGCCCTCGCCAGGCACCCCCTCATCTCCCCTTCCTCCGAACGGAGTTGCGCAAGGTGGCCGCCCGTCCCGTATTCTCGTGCAACGTACGATAATTAGTGGAGGGGAACCATGACGCCGCACACGCATGACGTCGTACCGGGGGCCCGCTGGGTCGCGCCGGACGGGAAGCCGCCGTTGTCCTCGCGGATGATGCGGGCCACCTGGAAGGGGCTCCCGGCCAGGCGGTACGAGACCGGCTGGGAGCCGGGGCTCGCGGTGCCGGCCGCGGACGGCAGCACGCTGCGTACGGACCACTACTTCCCGCGTGCGGAGGGCGACTTCCCCACCCTGCTCGTGCGTTCGCCCTACGGGAGGGGCGTGCCGTGGTCGCCGCTGTTCGGGGTGCTCTTCGCCGAACAGGGCTTCCATGTGGTGCTCCAGAGCTGTCGTGGCACCGGTGGCTCGGGCGGCCGGTTCGACCTGTGGCGCAACGAGGCCGGGGACGGGCAGGCCACCGTGGTCTGGCTGCGGCAGCAGCCCTGGTTCACCGGGGTGCTGGGCACGATCGGCCCCAGCTACCTGGGCTATGTGCAGTGGGCGCTCGCCCTGGACCCGCCGCCGGAGCTGAAGGCGATGGTGGTGCACGTCGGGCTGCACGACCCCCATGCCCTCTTCCACTCGGGCGGTGCGCTCCTCCAGGAGAACGCCCTCGCCGTCGGCCTCGGGATGAAGTACCAGCACCGGGGGGTGATGCCGTTCGGGCGGGCGGCGCTGCGCCTCCAGCGCCGGCTGCGGGAGATCACGAGCGCGCGGCCGCTGCGCCGGGCGTATGAGTCCGCCCTCGGTGACGTGCCCTGGCTGGACGGCGTGATGACCCACCCGGACGCCGACGACCCGCACTGGGACGGCGCTTCGGTGGCCGCCGCGGCGGAGCGGTCGGCCGTGCCCACCTGCCTGGTCACCGGGTGGCACGACGGGCTGGCCGACCAGAGCTTCCAGCAGTTCGACCGGCTGCGCCGGGCCGGCTGCGCGTCCTCGCTGCTGGTCGGCCCCTGGACGCACACCTCCGCGCTGCAGCAGGGCTGGCCCGAGGTCTTCGCCGAGAGCCTCGCCTGGCTGCGTGCGCACCTGTGCGGCGACCGCGCCGGGCTGCGCTCCACTCCCGTACGCGTCCACGTCGGTGGCGAGGACGCCTGGCGGGACCTCGACGACTGGCCGTCGGCCCCTGCCGCCACCGACTGGTTCCCGGCGGCGAAGGGGGCGCTCGGCACACAGGCCCCGGTGGAATCCGGCCCGTTGGCGGACTTCCGCTACGACCCGGACGACCCCACCCCGTCGGTGGGCGGGCGGCTGCTCTCCCGTGCCGCCGGTCCCCGGGACAACCGCAAGCTGGAAGCGCGGGAGGACGTCCTGACGTTCACGAGTGCGCCGCTGGCCGCGCCCGTCGATGTCGTCGGCCCGGTCTCCGCGCGGCTGCGGATCGCCACGGACACCGGTTACGCCGATGTCTTCGCCCGCCTCTGCGACGTGGACGCACAGGGCCGGTCCACGAACATCTGCGACGGGCTGACGCGGCTGCGGACCACCGGGCAGATCCCCTCGGAAGTCACCGTGCCGATGAGCTCCACCGCCCACCGCTTCGCCGCAGGGCACCGGATACGCCTCCAGGTCAGCGGCGGCGCCCATCCGCGCTACGCCCGCGGTTCCGGCACCGGGGAGGCGCCGGCCGAGGCGACCCGCTACGTGCCGGTGCGGCTCACGCTGTACACGGGATCGGCGCTCACGCTCTCGCAGGGCGGCGGATAGGGGGACGCCTGGTCGTGGACCTGGCCGGCCGTCGTCGTGCCCAGGTCCGCCTCACCCCCCTGGGCACGACGGCCCCGCGCGCCCGTGGAACGGGGCACCGCCCCGGCCGCACCAACCCCCGTGCTCCGCCGCCGCGGTCGGGGCCGCACACTGGAACGCCCCCAAGTGCCGCCCACAGGAGCCCGGATGACCCACCCGCCCGCCGCCCCGCTCCCGCACCACACCGCGGACGGACCGGAGGACGCCCCGCCGCTCCTCCTGGGGCCCTCGCTCGGCGCCTCGCTCGCCGTCTGGGACCCGCAACTCCCTGCCCTGGCCCGGCGCCACCGCGTCATCCGCTGGGACCTCCCCGGCCACGGGGGCACCCCCGCCGGAGTGCTGGGCACCGCGCCCGCCACCGTCGCCGGCCTGGCCCGGCTGGTTCTCGGGCTCGCCGACGCGCTCGGATTCGACCGGTTCGCCTATGCCGGGATCTCGCTCGGCGGCGCCGTCGGGGCCTGGCTCGCCGCCCATCACCCCGAGCGGATCGTCTCGCTCGCCCTGCTCTGCTCCTCCGCACGGTTCGGCGAGCCGGCCGGCTGGCACGAACGGGCCGCGCTGGTACGGAAGTCGGGCCTCGGCCCGATCGCCGAGGCCGCCGCGAGCCGCTGGTTCACCCCGGCCTTCGCCCACTCCCCGCAGGCCACCGCCCTGGTCGAGGCGGTGCGCCGGTCGGTGGCCCCGGCCGGCTACGCGGCCTGCTGCGACGCCCTCGCCGACTACGACCTCCGCACCGGCCTGGCCCGGATCACCGCCCCCACACTCGTCGTCGCGGGCCGCGCCGACCCGGCCACCCCGCCCGCCCACGCCCGCGAACTCGCCGACGGCATCACCGACGCGAGCCTGCTCGAACTGTCCGGCGCCGCCCACCTCGCCAATGTGGAACGGCCGGCCCCGGTGCGGACCGCCCTGCTCCGCCATCTCGCCGCCGCCGAACGGCCGGAGAGCCGGCCGGGCCGCCGCTGACCTGCGGCCCGTTCACCGGCCCGGCCGGTAGCGGACCAGCAGCATCGCCGCGTCGTCGTGCAGCGGCCCCTCGACGTGCTCCACCAGGTCCTCGCGCACCGCGCGCAGTGCCGTCTCCGGGTCGGGGTCCTTGAGCAGCGCGGCGCGTTCGTCGAGGGGGTAGAAGCGGTCCGCCGCGTCACGGGCCTCGGTGACGCCGTCGGTGTAGAAGAGCAGTTGGTCACCGGGGGCGAACGGCACCTCGTAGGGCACCGGGGCCGAGGTGCCGTGCAGGCTGAGGCCGAGCGGCAGCGCGCGGTCGGGCGGTGCGGCGAAGCCGACCGTGCCGTCGGGGCGGACGACCAGCGGCGCCGGGTGGCCGAAGTTCAGCAGCGTGGCACGCGGGCCGTCGCCGATCTCGGCGAGCACCGCCGTGACGAACCGTTCGCCGGACAGATGACGGTTCAGCGCCCGCTCCACCCGCGCGCCGACCGCCGGCAGATCCGCTTCGTCATGTGCCGCCTCCCGGAACGCCCCCAGCACCACCGCCGCGCTCTCCACGGCCTCCAGGCCCTTGCCCTGCACATCGCCGACGATGATCCGCACCCCGGCGGGCGAGGTCACCACCTCGTACAGGTCACCGCCTATCCGGGCCTCGGCCAGCGCCGAGGTGTACGACACCGCGATCCGCAGCGGGCCGGCGCCGCGCGGCACCGGGCGCAGCAGGACCCGCTGGGCTACCTCGGCGATCGACCGGACGCTGGCCAGCTCCGCCTCCCGGCGCTGCCGCATCACCGCGGCGACCACCCCGGCCGCGGTCACCCCGGCCACCGTCAGCAGGGCGGTCAGCCCGCGCCGGGTGTCGAACAGACCGTTGTAGACCCCCAGCCCGAGACAGAGCAGGAACGCCGTCAGCCCGACCACGGCCGTCCGCCGCCAGCCGCCGACCAGCCCCGCGAACGCCGGACCCAGCGACACCAGGGGCAGGAACCCGACCCCCGGACCCGCGATGAGATCGACCGCGGTGACCACGGCCATGACCGCGTACGGGAGTACGGCCAGCACCCGGGAGCCGGTGCGCCGCTCCTCGTTCTCCATGGCCAAGGCGTTCTCCGGCGGTCTCAGGTGAAGGCTTCGGACAAGAGGGTCGTCGGCCGTCGGAGTGTCCGAAAGCGCCCCTCCAGCCCTTGGCCTGAGCATATGCAACATATGCCGTACCGAAATACCTCGAATGCGCGCTGTTACCGAATCGCAGTGGCCCGCACCACCGGGGAGCGCCTGGGTCGGAGGGGTCCGGGCATCTCGCGGACCGATGATGCGGCGCCCCGGAGGTGGGGGCGGAGCGCGCTGGTGCGCCTGGCGTGACCGGCGTGCGGGTACTGGTCGCCGGCGGCGCCCGCCTGCGCCCTGTTCCCCGCCGGTGGACCTGGCTGACAGCCCAGGCAGCCCTCGCGCTCCTGGTCAACCATCCGCTGTACAGCGGATGGTGACGAGATGTCAGGAGTGAGAGGGGAAAAGGTCAGGCGAGGTAGGGGCGGGTCGAGTTCACCCGGCCGGGGCGCAGAATCCGGATCGGGCCGCGGTTGCAGGAGGGGCAGTCGGCGCGGGTCAGCGGGGAGGCGACATGGACGCCCCGGGTGAAGTAGTCGGCGCGCCGGTGGCCGGCCAGATCCGTGGTGTGCCGGATCTCGTACTCCTCTTCCCAGCCGTGCCCGCAGTGCAGGCAGACGAACGCATACGCCTCATGAACCGTCTCGGTGTCCCGTTCCATGATCACCACGCCCTTTCCCCGGGCCGTGGCGCTCGCGCCAGGCCGGATGCATGCCGCACCTCCCATTATTGCGCTCGGCAACGACTCTGGCCGGGTCGGATTTCCGGGCGGGGCGGGCACGGCGGGTGGCCGGGCCGACCGGCAGCGTCACCCGTCACCCGGCAGGTTCCCCTCCTCAGCCCCTTTGCCGCGCCAGCGCCCGGTACACCGCCCGCACCAGCCCGGCGTTGCGCGGGTCCTGGCCCGTCGTGCCGCCGCCGTACTTGTTCATGGTGTACGCGTACGACAGCCGGTTCTCCGGATCGGCGAAGGCGAACGAGCCGCCCGCGCCGCCGTGCCCGAACGCCCGCGGATTGGGCCCCGCCTGGCCCTGGTGGTTGAGCATGTAGCCCAGACCCCAGCGGTGCTCGTACCCGGCCGGGGCGAGCGCGTCGATCGTCAGATCACGCTCACCCGGCAGGCTCTGCGACCGGCGCATCGCCTCCAGGGTGCCGGGCCCCACCAGCGAGCCGCCCGCCAGCGCGCCGTACACCGCCGCCAGCCCGCGGGCGCCGGCGTGGGCGTTGCCCGCCGGGATCTCGGCCGACCGGTAGGCGGCGCTGTTGACATCGCCGGTCGGGATGTAGGTCAGCGCCAGCATCACGACGGTCAGCGGATGGTCGTCGAGCGACCGGTACGGCGGCTTCGGCGCACCGGGGAACTGCTCGGCGAGCCGCGCCTCGTCCAGCTGCCCGACCATGTCGGCGCAGCGGGCGTGCTCCTCGGCGGGCGTGCCGATGAACACGCGCGCGCCCAGCGGCCCGGTGATCTCGCTGTGCAGGAACGCGCCCAGGGACTGCCCGGTGATCCGTCGTACGACCTCGCCCACGAGGTATCCGAAGGTCACCGCGTGATAGCCCTGCGCGGTGCCCGGCTCCCACCACGGCTCGGTGGCCGCCAGGACGGCGCACACCCGGTCCCAGTCGTAGGCGTGCTCGGCGGGCAGCGGCTCACGGGGCGCGATCAGACCGGCCCGGTGGCTGAGCAGCCAGCGCACGGGTATGTCCTCCTTGCCGGCCTGCCCGAACTCGGGCCAGTACCGGGCCACCGGCGCGTCGAGGTCCAACTCTCCCCGGTCCACGAGGAGATGAGCGCACAGCGCGGTCATCCCCTTGGACGTCGAGTAGACGTTGACCAGGGTGTCGCGCTCCCACGGGCGGGTCCCCGCGGCGTCCGCGTGGCCGCCCCACAGGTCCACCACCGTCTCGCCGTCCAGCGTCACCGCGACCGCCGCGCCCACGTCACCGTGCTCGCTGAAGTTCCGCTCGAACGCGTCCCGTACGCCGGTGAATCCCGGTGCGCAGTGGCCGTTGACGGTGGCTGGCTCCACGGTGGCTCTCCTCGCGTCGTCCCGGTGCGCTCATCCCGTTCCGCCGTACGTGCGTACGGCGTTCCGTAGCGGTATCCGTATCGGATGATCCGCCCAGCTCGATGCCCGTGGCAACGATGTGCGGCCGGACGGCTCAGCGGCGCGTGTCCCGGGAGGGGCGGGGAGGGAAGGGGTGACCGGGCGGGCGCGGCGGTGGCGGCGACGGCGAGGACGGCGAGAAGGCTGGCGGAGAGCGGGCAGGCATCGGTGTCGGGGCCCCGGGCGACGCCATCGAGATCGTCGCCCGCGCCGCCGAGGCCACGTGCACCGCTGCGCGCACCGGCCGCTGAACCCTCCGCCGGCGAACTGCTCTCCGCCGCACCGATGAATCGGCCCGCCGCGCGCGGTCTACCTCACCGACCCCACAGGCCACACACCCGGAGGACGCCATGTCTGCCACCCCCGCTCCCGAACCCGTCCCCGCTCCTGATGGCGTCGCCGTCGCCGTCCAGCCGGTGATCGTCACCCTTGACCTCGACCGGCTGCAGGCCTTCTACGCCGGGCTGGCGGGTGCCGAGGAGATCACCCGGGTGCCGGAGGAGGGGCCGGTCTTCTTCGTCATGCTGCGGGTCGGCGGCTCGGAGCTGGGCATCGTGGCGGACCGGAGCGTCACGACCGGCACCCCGACCCGGATTCTGCTCAGCATCGCCGTCCAGGACGTCGATGCGCTGCTGGACCGGGTCGGGCCGCTCGGCGGAACGGTGCTGGGCCCGGCGAACGACATGCCCTGGGGCCAGCGGGTCGCCCATATCCAGGACCCGGACGGGAACGCGGTCAACCTCACCCAGCCGGTCTGACCGGCACCGGCGACCGGGCCGGGGGCGGGCGAGGACGGTAGCGGGTCCGGCCAGGACGGGCCCTGGTAGCGCCCGTAGCCCGACCCCACCCGCCCTCCGGCCCAGCCCCCGCCCGGAGCGTCAGTTCTGGTTCTTCTCCAGTGCGTTGAGGTACGCGTCCATGAAGTGGTCCCGGATGCCGTCGGAGGCGGGCGCGAGGAGGTCGGCGGTGAAGCCCTGGGCGCGGTCCATCAGCCCGTCGAGCAGCGGCATGGTGTGGTGGATGGCGCCCTGCGCGTCGATGTAGCGCAGCGCGGAGACATGGTGGAAGGCGGGCTCCGGGGGCAGCTGCGGCACGATGTCGTTGTTGTTGACGAAGCGGTACATGCGGTCGGAGAAGGCCGTGTTGAACTCCTTGGACAGCTGCCGGTCGCAGGTGCGCGGCTGGCCGAAGGTGTAGACGCCGTTGGCCGTGACACGCGGCTCCTCGAAGTGCAGCCGGGCGGCGGCCAGCATCGCCAGCGCCCCGCCGAGGCTGTGGCCGGTGAACCACACCGTCTGGCGGTTGTCGCGGAACGCGTCGACGGCGGCCCGGACCTGCGGCCAGACGGACTCCAGCGCCTGGCCGAAGCCGTAGTGGACACAGCCTTTGCCGCCAGGGCCGGGCCACGGTGGTGTGGTGGCGTCGGACAGCCAGTCGCGCAGCTCCACCGGCTCCGTGCCCCGGAAGCTGGTGATGATCATGCTGTGTCCGCCGAGGGTGTACGCCTCGGTGTCCTCCAGCGGGAACGGCGGACGGAAGGTGGTGTGGTGGTGCCGCACCCGGTCGAAGCCCCACTCCCGGGCGGTGGTTTCGATGGTCTGCTCGTCCTGGTAGGCGAGCGCGGAGGCGCGCGCCATGGAGAGTGCGTGGCGGACGGTGTAGCCGGTGGCTTTCTGGTCGATCGCGGCGCTGGTCAACGAGGGCTCCTCTGGCTGGTCCGGCTGGGGCGACGAGGGCTGTTGCGGGGGCGGGGTGCTGCGCGTGCGGCAGCTTCGGTCACAGAATGCTTGCACTGACTACGCAGCGTAACTTCCGGGGCGGGTGCCGGGCGGTTGCCGCCCGTTCAAACCACTCGTTCGTGCCTCCGGTCGCACACACCGGGCCGCCGGGCGAGCCTGGAAGCGTTCGGCTCCCGGAGGACGGCGGAAAGGCCCCACAGTGAACAGCGCGAAGCAGGCGGCACACGCGGACCATGTATCGGCCGAGGTGATGGTGGAGCTGGAGAGCTGCGCGACGGAGGACGCGCACGCCGTCTTCAGCGCGCTGCGCACCTCCTTCACCTCCGACCGGGCGGCGGACGACGTGCCCGAGGAGGTGGCCGGGGCGGGTTCGACCGTGTGGACCTCGACCTTCGACGTGAGTGAGCGCAAGGCCAGCGCCGAGCCACGCCGGCTGACCGCGCCCGTCCTGGTCAGCCTCCAGGGCGGCTACTGGGCGGTCGACCAGCTGTGCAAGGGCCTGGAGTCGGCGTTCGCCGTGAAGGTCCTCGGGACGGCGGCCGGCGACCAGGAGAAGGAAGTCGAGCTGCGGCTGGAGACCCGTTAGCGGCCCGGCTCCATGACCGAAGCGGGGGCAACCACGGCGACGGCGCAGGGCAGCGGCCCGGCTCACCCGGCCGCCCCTCGCGGCCCGGACCGGAAAGGCAGGAGTGAGTGGAGTCCACCCAACATCCGGAGGCCGGCGGTGCGCCGCCGGCGGACGGCCACCGCTCCTCCGTGGTGCTGCACATCAACGGAGTGACGCACACACTGACCGTGGACCACCGGACCACGGTCCTGGACCTGCTCCGTGAACGCCTCGGCCTGACCGGCGCCAAGAAGGGCTGCGACCACGGCCAGTGCGGCGCGTGCACCGTGCTCGTCGACGGGCGGCGCGCCAACAGCTGTCTGCTGCCGGCCGTGGCACAGGACGGGTGCCGGCTCACCACGGTCGAGGGCCTGGCCGAGGGGGAGCGGCTGCACCCCCTGCAGCAGGCCTTCCTGGAGCGGGACGCCCTGCAGTGCGGCTACTGCACGCCCGGCCAGATCTGTTCGGCCGTCGGCGTGCTGACCGAAGTGGCGGACGGCTTCCCGTCCCATGTCACCGCGCCCACCGCGGACTCCGGGACGCCGGTCGAGCTGACCGACGACGAGATCCGCGAGCGGATGAGCGGAAACCTCTGCCGCTGCGGCGCCTACCCGCGGATCGTCGAAGCGGTCCGGGACGCCGCCCTCCAGGCGGGTGGCCAGGAGGCGGCGCGATGAAACCGTTCGGGTATCTGCGGGCGACGAGCGTCGAGGAGGCGCTACGGGCCGCCGCCGACGAGCCCGGCGCCCGCTTCCTGGGCGGGGGCACCAATCTCGTCGACCTGATGAAGCTGGGCGTGGAGGCGCCGGGGCTGCTCATCGACGTCACCCGGCTGCCGCTCGACCGCGTCGAGGCACTTCCGGACGGCGGGCTGCGGATCGGCGCGCTGGTCCGCAACAGCGATCTCGCCGCGGCGGCCACCGTCCGCGACCGCTACCCGGTCCTGTCGCAGGCGCTGCTGGCCGGTGCCTCGGGACAGCTGCGGAACATCGCGACCACCGGCGGCAACCTGCTCCAGCGCACCCGCTGTCTGTACTTCCAGGACATCAGCAAGCCCTGTAACAAGCGCGAGCCGGGCACCGGCTGCCCGGCCCGTGAAGGGGCGCACCGCGACCTCGCCGTACTGGGCCACTCCGAGCACTGCGTGGCCACCCAGCCGTCCGACATGGCGGTGGCGCTGGCCGCCCTCGACGCCGAGGTGCAGCTGCAGGGCCCCGACGGGGAGCGCACCGTGCCGGTGACCGATTTCCACCGGTTGCCCGGCGACCGCCCGGAACGGGACACCGTGATCCGGCCCGGCGAACTCCTCACCGCCGTCCGGCTGCCGCCGCCGGTCCCCGGCGCGCGCTCGCGCTACCGCAAGGCCCGTGACCGCGCCTCGTTCGCGTTCGCGCTGGTCTCCGTCGCCGCCGTACTGGAGGTGCACGACGGCGCCGTACGGCGGGCGGCCCTCGCGTTCGGCGGGCTGGCGCACCGGCCCTGGCGCGCCCGCGCCGCCGAAGAGGTGCTGCGCGGCGCGCCCGCCACCGAGGACACCTTCGCCCGCGCCGCCGACGCCGAACTCACCGCCGCCCGGCCGCTGCGCGACAACGGCTTCAAGGTCGCGCTCGCCCGCAACCTCACCGTCGGCGTGCTGGCCGGACTCGCCGCCCCGCCCGACGACCGCTGACGACACCCACCCGCCACCGACCACCTCCGCACCCATCACACCCGCACCCACGACAAGGACCACCAGGACGCCACCGCCGACCCGGCCCCGCCCCCGACCCCCGACCCAAGGACGCGCGCCATGAGCCCCGACTCGTTCCCGCTCGGCCCACTCCCGTACCCCCTGGGCGCCCCGCTCGTCCGCCGGGAAGGACGGGAGAAGGTCACCGGCACTGCCCGGTACGCGGCCGAACACACCCCGCCGGGCTGCGCCTACGCCTGGCCGGTGCCCGCGACCGTCGCACGGGGCCGGGTCACCGCCGTGGACACCGCGGCGGCGCTCGCCCTGCCGGGGGTGTACGCGGTGCTGACGCACGAGAACGCGCCCCGCCTCGCGGCCGCCGACGATCCGACGCTGTCGCTCCTCCAGGACGACCGGGTGCCGCATCGCGGCTGGTACGTCGCGCTCGTCGTCGCCGACAGCCTGGAGGCCGCCCGCGCCGCCGCCGGGGCGGTCCGCGTCAGCTACGAGACCGCCGCGCACGACGTACGGCTGACCGCGGGCCATCCGGGCCTGTACGACGCGGAGACCGCCAACGGCGGCCATCCGGGCACCCGCGAACGCGGCGACTTCGAGGGGGCGTTCGCGGCCGCGCCGGTCACCGTCGACGCCACCTACACGGTGCCCCCGCTGCACAACCACCCCATGGAGCCGCACGCCTCCACCGCCCGGTGGAGCGACGGGCATCTGACCGTCCACGACTCCAGCCAGGGCGCCACCAGGGTCTGCGCGGACCTCGCCGCGCTGTTCCGGCTCGACCGGAGCGAGATCACCGTCGTCTCCGAGCACGTCGGCGGCGGCTTCGGCTCCAAGGGGACACCGCGCCCCCAGGTCGTGCTGGCCGCGATGGCCGCCCGCCACACCGGGCGCCCGGTCAAACTGTCCCTGCCGCGCCGGGAGATGCCGGCCGTCGTGGGCCATCGCGCCCCCACGATTCAGCGGGTCCGCCTCGGCGCGGGCGACGACGGTGTCCTCACCGCCCTCGCCCACGAGGCCGCCACCCACACCTCCACCGTCACCGAGTTCGTCGAGCAGGCCGCCGTCCCGGCACGCGTCATGTACACCTCGCCGAACAGCCGCACTGTGCACCGCGTCGTCCCGCTCGACGTCCCGACGCCCTCCTGGATGCGCGCACCGGGCGAGGCCCCCGGGATGTACGCACTGGAGTCGGCCGTCGACGAACTCGCCGTCCTCCTGGACATCGACCCCGTCGACCTGCGGATGCGCAATGAGCCGGACACCGAACCGGACAGCGACCGCGCCTTCAGCAGCCGGCACCTGGTCGGCTGTCTGCGGGAGGGCGCGGAGCGCTTCGGCTGGCGGCCCCGGGACCCGCGGCCGGGGGTCCGCCGCGTCGGCGACCTGCTCCTGGGCACCGGCGTCGCCGCCGCCACCTACCCCGTCCTCATCGCCGCCTCCTCCGCCGAGGCGCACGCCGCCGCCGACGGCACCTACCGCATCCGCGTGAACGCCACCGACATCGGCACCGGCGCCCGCACCGTCCTCGCACAACTCGCCGCCGGTGTGCTGGCCGTGCCCGGCGAACGCGTCCACATCGAGATCGGCAGCAGCGACCTGCCGCCCGCCATGCTGGCCGGCGGCTCCGCGGGCACCGCCTCCTGGGGCTGGGCCGTCCACAAGGCCTGTACGGAGCTGCGGCACCGGCTGCGGGACCACGTCGGACCGCTCCCGGACGACGGGCTGACGGCCGCCGCCGACACCCGCCGGGAGACGGCCGAGCGCTCCCCGTACGCCCGGCACTCCTTCGGTGCCACCTTCGCCGAGGTGCAGGTCGACACCGTCACCGGGGAGGTCCGGGCGCGGCGGATGCTGGGTGTCTATGCCGCCGGCCGCATCCTCAACTCCCGTACGGCGCGCTCCCAGTTCATCGGCGGGATGACCATGGGGCTGGGGATGGCGCTCATGGAGGGCAGCGGCCTGGACCCCGCCTTCGGCGACTTCGCCGAGCGCGACCTGGCCTCGTACCACGTGCCGGCCTGCGCCGATGTCCCGCCGATCGAGGCGTACTGGCTGGAGGAGGAGGACCCGCACCTCAACCCCATGGGCAGCAAGGGCATCGGGGAGATCGGCATCGTCGGCACCGCGGCGGCGCTCGCCAACGCGGTCCGGCACGCCACCGGGGTCCGGCTGCGCGACCTCCCGCTCACCCCGGACAAGGTCCTGCCGCGGCTCCCGGACCGGCCGGCGCGGACCGGGCCGGCGGACTCCGCTCGACCAAGATCAGTTGCGGAACCCGCCCCACCGGGTCACCATGACAAATGACCCATACGTGATTAATGCTCACTCTTCGTGTTTCGGGGTTCGTTGGTCCAACGAGGTGAAGGGCGTGAGCCTCGCGGTGAGGAGCCACGACATGACACTTCCCGGCGACCGGCACTACACGGTCGAACTGCATGCTTCGGCGGAGCGTGTGCCGCAGATCCGGCGGATTCTGGCCGCGCACCTGCGGTACTGGGACCTTGAGCTGCATATCCCGCCCGTGTGCCGGGGAGTGGCGGAACTCCTGACCAACGTCCATCGCCATATCGGCCCGGACGCCCCGTGCGTCGTCGAACTCCGCTGGACCGGCCGCCACCTCACCGCCTCCGTCGCCGACCAGGGGCCACGCCTGCCGAAGCTGCTCAGCGCCGCCGACGGCGGACTCTCCAGGGTGGCTGCGCTGAGCGACAGTTGGGGCACCTGTGGCACCCCGGACGGCAAGGTCATCTGGTTCACCCGCCGGGTCGAGGCGGCCCGCAAGTCGCCGCTGACCAGCCGCACCCCGCTGCGCAGCGTGCCCGACGCGAAGGGTCAGCCGGCGGTGCCCCCGCCGGTGCCGGTCGAACCGCTCGTCGAGCCCGTGCGGGAAGCCGTCACGGAGACCGCAGCGGAGGCCGCTCCGGCCGCCTCGGTCGCGGTGGCGTCCGAGGGCGCCCTGGTCTGACCCGCCGCCTGACACGCCGTCACGGAAACCGGTGAGGCGCTGACGCCCCTGTCGCGCCTCGCCCACCGGCCGATATGCACCCGTGGGCGCGGTCGATACCGGCCACGGCCGCCCGCCGCGGTTACGATCACGGCATGGCAACGGTCAGGGCGGCCAACGGCAGGATGCGGAACCGCGGTTCAGCGGTGCCGTTCCGGGTGCTGTGGCTGGCCGCCCTGCTGATCAGCGTGCTGGTCGCCCACGGGGCACGGGCCGAGACCGCCGAGGGCCACCTGGTGAACGCCCTGCCGGTCGCCACGGCCGCCGCCGAAGCGGGCCAGGACAGCTGGCTCGCCCCCGAACACCCGGCCCACTCCAGCCAGCCGGACGCTCCCGAGACGCACACCGACGAGCTGTGCGTCTCGGGCCAGCCGCAGCAGGGCGCCGCCGTACCGCCGCCCTGCCCCGCACCCTCGGCGGGCACGTCCTGGCGCCCGCCCGTGCAGGGCCGGCCCGGGGCGCCCGACGGTGCCCGGAGCGCCCTTCCACCGTTGCGCGGCGCAGCGTCCTCCGTCGTGCGGCAGGTCTAGATTCCGGCCGAATTCCGGATCGCCCCTGTCGATGCCGTCTGCCGGTGAGCGTGTGCCGCGCTGCCGCGGCGGTGGTCCCACGGAGTACCTGTGCCGTTCCGCGTCCCGTTGTGGCTTCCGTTCCGTCGTCCCGTCCCCAGTGGCGCCCCCTCGCTGCGCCGTGCCCGCTTCCGTAGTGGCGCCCGGCGGCTGAGGGACGCCCGCTCACGCCGCCGTCGGCCGGCCGTCCTGCTGCTCCTGGTCGCCGGACTGCTGTCCGTGGTGCTCCCGTGTGCCGACGGAGCCGACGGCCACCACCGTGCGCTCGGCGCCGCGCAGGTCGCGTCGGGCCCGTCCGCCTCCGTGGCCGTCGCGCCCGCCCGTGTGACCGCCGAAGGGGACGCCGGGCACCACGGCTCCGCGTGTGTGCCCGGCCGCTCCGGTCATCTTCCGGAGGGCCGGCCGGCCGGCGGGGCGGAGGGGGCCGCGGTGCCCGCCGTCCTCACGGGTGCCGCGCGGGTCGCGGCCGCCCGCCGCCCGGCCGCGGGGGGCCGGGCCGGGCAGCGCAGACCGGTGCGCGGCGGCCGTTCCACCCTCGCCGCTCTCTGCAGGTGCCGGATATAGGAGCCGCTGCCGCGTCCGGCCACCACGGCCGGCGTGCGAGGCGCACCCGTCCATCCCGCACCACCGAACGAGAGCGAATCATGCACTCCCTCCCCACGGCGGCCCGCTCCGCCTCTCCCGCGGTCCCCGCCGCCCCGGCGCCCGGCGCCGCCCCCGCCTCCGGCATCCCCGGCCTGGTCGGCAACACCCCCGTCCTGCACATCTCCGAGCCGCTCACCCCGCCCGGACGCGGCTTCTGGGCCAAGCTCGAAGGCCGCAACCCGGGCGGCATCAAGGACCGGCCCGGACTCCACATGGTCGAACGGGCCCGCGCCCGCGGCGAGTTGCAGCCCGGCGCCCGGATCATCGAATCCACCAGCGGCACCCTCGGCCTCGGCCTGGCCCTCGCCGGAATGGTGCACGGCCATCCCGTCAGCCTGGTCACCGACCCCGGCCTGGAGTCCTCGATGACCCGGCTGCTGACCGCGTACGGCGCCCAGGTCGAGATCGTCGACGAGCCGCACCCCAGCGGCGGCTGGCAGCAGGCCCGCCGCGACCGGGTGCGCGGACTGCTCGCGGCGCACCCCGGCTCCTGGTGCCCGGACCAGTACAACAACCCCGACAACACCACCGCCTATCTGCCGCTGGCCCTCGAACTCGCCTCCCAGCTGGGGCACATCGACGTCCTGGTATGCAGTGTGGGCACCGGCGGGCACTCCGCCGGAGTGTCCCGGGTGCTGCGCCAGCTCTACCCGCAGCTGCGGCTCGTCGGCGTCGACACCATCGGCTCGACCATCTTCGGACAGCCCGCCCGGCCCCGGCTGATGCGCGGGCTCGGATCGAGCATCTATCCGCGCAATGTCGCCTACGACCAGTTCAGCGAGGTGCACTGGGTCGCACCCGCCGAAGCGGTCTGGGCCTGCCGCACCCTGGCGTCCTCGCACTACGCCACCGGCGGCTGGAGCGTCGGGGCGGTCGCGCTGGTCGCCGGCTGGCTGAGCCGGACCGAACCGGCCGGTACCCGGATCGCGGCCGTCTTCCCCGACGGGCCGCAGCGCTATCTGAGCACGGTGTACGACGACCGGTACTGCGCCGCCCACGGCCTGCTCGACGCCCCGCCGGCGGACGGGCCGCAGACCCTGAGCCGGCTGGGGGAGCGGGAGGTCGCCGTCTGGAGCCGGTGCGCGCAGGTCGTCGATCCGCTCGGCCCGTCCGGCGTGGCGCGGCCGTCCGGCGAGGCGTCCGCCCACGGTGCGGGGGAGGTCCGGTGACCGGCATGCTCACCCAGTACCGTTCCTATGACCACAGTGCCCGGATGCTGATGGTCAATCAGTTCACCATCAATCTCGGCTTCTACATGCTGATGCCCTATCTGGCCGCGCATCTGTCCGGGACGCTCGGCCTGGCGGGCTGGCTGGTCGGACTGGTCCTGGGCGTCCGCAACTTCAGCCAGCAGGGGATGTTCCTGGTCGGCGGCACGCTGGCCGACCGCTTCGGCTACAAGCCGCTGATCGTGGCCGGCTGTGTGCTGCGGACGCTCGGCTTCGCGACGCTCGGGCTGGTGGACTCGCTGCCCGCGCTGCTGGCGGCGTCCGGGGCCACCGGACTGGCCGGCGCGCTGTTCAACCCCGCGGTCCGGGCCTATCTGGCCGCCGCCGCGGGCGACCGGAGGCTGGAGGCGTTCGCGCTGTTCAACATCTTCTACCAGGCGGGCATCCTGCTCGGCCCGCTGGTGGGGATGGTGCTCACCGGCGTCGACTTCCGGGTCACCTGCCTGGTCGCGGCCGGGATCTTCGCGCTGCTGAGCGTCGTGCAGATCCGTGCCCTGCCGGCCCGAGGCGAGGAGGCCGCGGCGGACGACGAGGCCGCGCGGCGCAACGGTCTGCTGTCCCAGTGGCGGGAGGTGCTGGCCAACCCGCCGTTCCTGCTGTTCTCCGGCGCCATGATCGGCTCGTATGTGCTGTCGTTCCAGGTCTATCTGGCGCTGCCGCTGGAGGTACGGCGGCTGGCCGGTGAGGGGGAGTCCGGCACCGTGGCGGTGGCCGGGCTGTTCGCGGTGTCCGGACTGACCACCATCCTGGGGCAGACCAAAGTGACCCGCTGGTGCAAGGCCCGGATGACGGCGGGCCGGGCCCTCGCCCTGGGCCTGCTGACCATGGGGCTGGCCTTCGTCCCGCTGCTGGCCGCCACGGCACTGCCGGTGCCGGCCGGAGGGCCCGGCCGCTGGGCCCTCGCGGCCGTCCCGCCGGCGCTCTGCGCGCTGCTGCTCGCCCTCGGCACGATGATCACCTACCCGTTCGAGATGGACACCATCGTCCGGCTGTCGGGCAACCGCCTGGTGGCGACCCACTACGGGCTCTACAACACCATCTGCGGTATCGGCATCACCCTCGGAAACCTGCTCACCGGCGCCGCGCTGGACGCCTCCCGGTCGGCCGGACTGCCCGCACTGCCCTGGATCGCCCTCGCGGCCCTGGGCCTGGCGTGCGGCGCCGCCCTCCACGGACTGCAGCGCACCGGCCGACTGGCCCCGGCGGCCGGGCTGGAGGCGGCGATGGGCTGACCCCGCCGGTGGTCACCCCCGTCCTGAGGGGCGGGGGTGACCAGCACCGGCCCTACGGGAGGGGCCCCGGAACGCCGGGGCTCCTCACCGCCGTCCGGCCGTCACCAGCCACGACGCACAGCCGAGCGTGACACCGTCCGGGCCCCGGTGGGCGGCCAGGGTCTCCCGGAGAGCGGCGAGCGCCCTGCCCCTCGCCTCCTCGCCCGCCTGGTCCAGCAGCGACCGCGTCAGCGGCATGGCGGTCAGGGACGCCACCGCGTCGTCCTCGTCGGTGCCCATCCACATCGGCTCGTCGACCGCCTCGACCGAGACCCCGCCGAACCCGGCACCGTCCAGCAGCGCCCTGATCCGGCCGGGGTCGGCGAGCGAGAAGGGGCCCGGTGCGCCCGGCGCCCCGAAGTCCGGCGGCGGCACATACGGGGCGAGGGCCTCGAACGGCACCGTCAGATAGGCGTTCAGCGCCAGGTCCCGCCAGCACAGGAAGGCCAGCCGGCCGCCGGGGCGCAGGGCCCGGGCGATATTCCGGAGGGCCCCCTCCGGATCGGCGAAGAACATCATCCCGTAGCGGCTGATCACGACATCGAACGCGGCCGCTCCGAAGGGGTGGACCTGCGCGTCCCCTTGGGCGAAGGCGACCTGCGGCAGTCCGGCCGCCGCGGCCTGTCGGCGGGCCTCGGCCAGCATCGGCCCGGAGAGGTCCACGCCGAGCACCGTCCCCGCGGCGGCGGCCCGCGCCGCCTCCAGGGCCGTCCCGCCGCTGCCGCAGCCGATGTCCAGCACCCGGCTGTCCGCCCGGATTCCGGCCGCCGCCATCAGCCGCGGGGTGAGCCGGCGGTAGCGCCGCTCCTGGTGCGCGCGCCGGCGGACCCAGTACTCCCCGACGTCCCCGTTCCAGGCCTCGGACTGGGCGGTGTTGCCGGCCGCGAGGCCGTCCGGCGGCTGCGCCGCCCCGTCCCCGTCCGCCTGCCGATCGCTGCCCCGGTCCATCACGCCCTCCTTGCCCGAAATGCCCCCGCGCCGGCCGTGCGACCTCTCCGACCAGGGAGTTCGTCGCACGTACCCCGATGTGCCATATCTGCGACACCCCCCCTTCCCTGGCGCTCGCTCCTCTTGGAACACTCTGCTGAACCGTGGTTTCGCACCACCTCACACAACCGCACAGCAGCACCCGTCATTTCGCCAACTCCCCCACACGCGAAGAGGTTCCCCAGCCCATGCCAGAACTGAATCGGCGGCGTTTCCTCCAGATCGCCGGCGCCACCGCGGGCGCCTCGGCCCTGTCGAGCAGCATCGCCCGTGCCGCAGCCATCCCCGCCAAGCGCCGCTCCGGCTCCATCAACGACATCGAGCACGTCGTCGTGCTGATGCAGGAGAACCGTTCCTTCGACCACTACTTCGGCTCGATGAAGGGCGTCCGCGGCTTCGGTGACCCGCGCCCGCTCATCCTCGACAGCGGGAAGTCCGTCTGGCACCAGCCGGACGGCGACAAGGAGGTGCTGCCCTACCACCCGGACGCCGAGGACCTCGGCATGCAGTTCATCGAGGGTCTCGACCACGAGTGGGCGGGCGGCCACAAGGCCCGCAACAACGGCAAGTACGACAACTGGATCGCCGCCAAGACGGCCGGGACGATGGCGCATCTGACGCGCAAGGACATCCCGTTCCACTACGCGCTCGCCGACGCCTTCACCATCTGCGACTCGTACCACTGCTCGTTCATCGGGGCGACCGACCCCAACCGCTACTACATGTACACGGGCCATGTCGGCAACGACGGCTCGGGCGGCGGACCGGTCCTCGGCAACGAGGAGGCCGGGTACAGCTGGACGACCTACCCGGAGCGGCTGGAGAAGGCCGGGATCTCCTGGAAGTTCTACCAGGACATCGGCGACGGCCTGGACGCGGACGGCAAGTGGGGCTGGATCGACGACGCCTACCGCGGCAACTACGGCGACAACTCGCTGCTCTTCTTCAACCAGTACCGCGACGCCAAGCCCGGCGACCCGCTCTACGACAAGGCCCGCACCGGCACCAACGCCAAGGAGGGCGACGGCTACTTCGACCGGCTCCGGGCCGACGTGAAGGCCGACAAGCTGCCCCAGGTCTCCTGGGTCGCCGCCCCCGAGGCCTTCTCCGAGCACCCCAACTGGCCCGCGAACTACGGCGCCTGGTACGTCTCCCAGGTGCTGGACGCGCTCACCTCCAACCCCGAGGTGTGGAGCAAGACCGCCCTGCTCGTCACCTACGACGAGAACGACGGCTACTTCGACCACGTCCTCCCGCCCTTCCCGCCGGCCGACGCCGACGAGGGCCTGTCGACCGTGGACACCGCACTCGACAGCTTCGGCGGCAACATCAAGTACGCGGCCGGTCCCTACGGCCTCGGCCAGCGCGTCCCGATGATCGTCGTCTCGCCCTGGAGCACCGGCGGCTTCGTCAACTCCGAGGTCTTCGACCACACCTCGATCATCCGGTTCCTGGAGCGCCGCTTCGGTGTCCACGAGCCGAACATCTCGCCCTGGCGGCGCGCCATCTGCGGCGACCTGACCTCCGCCTTCGACTTCGGCCTGGAGAACACCAAGCCGGCCTCGCTCCCCGCCACCGACGGCTTCCAGCCGCCGGACAAGGAGCGGCACGACAGCTATGTGCCCAAGCCGCCGGCCAACCCCGTGCTGCCCAAGCAGGAGCCGGGCTCCCGCCCCACCCGCCCGCTGCCCTACGCACCGCTCGTCGACGGGTCGGCGACCCCCTCCAGCGGCCGCTACACCCTCACCTTCCGCAGCGGTGACAAGGCCGGTGCCTGCTTCACCGTCGTCGGGGGCAACCGCACCGACGGCCCCTGGTCGTACACCACGGAGGCCGGCAAGAAGATCTCCGACACCTGGAACACCGCCTACTCCAAGGACGTCTACGACCTGACCGTCCACGGCCCGAACGGCTTCCTGCGCACCTTCAAGGGCGCCGGCAAGAAGGCCGGTCCCGAGGTCACCGCCCGCCATGACGCGACCGCCGGCCGCGTCGAACTCACCATGACCAACCACGGCGGCACCGACTGCCACCTCACCGTCACCCAGGCCTACGGCGGCGCCAGTGAGACCTTCCCGGTCCGCGCGGGCGCCACCGTCAAGCACGCCTTCGACCTGCGCAGCAGCAAGCGCTGGTACGACCTGTCGGTCACCTCCGACACGGACGGCGGCTTCCTTCGCCGGTTCGCCGGCCATGTGGAGACCGGGGAGCCGGGCGTGAGCGACCCGGCGCTCATCACCGGCTGAGCGGACCACGGTCCGTTCCACGACGCTCGTTCCGCCGGTCCTCCGGCGGAACACGGGGCGCCCGCCGCGGCAGGCGGGCGCCCCTGCTGCACGAACGGCCCGCCGGGAGCGCCGTCTTGCCCTGGAGTGCGCTCCAGCTCCTAGCGTGGGCGCACGACCACCGCCGTCGCGGAACGAAGGGAACCACGTGCGCTACACACTGTTCGGCAGGACCGGTCTGCGGGTGAGCGAGCTGAGCCTGGGCGCCATGACCATGGGCGAGGGCGGAGGCCGGGACGCCGCCAAGGACACCGGCGGCCGCATCCTGGACACCTACGCGGACGCCGGCGGGAACTTCATCGACACCGCCAACAACTACACCGGCGGCGCCTCCGAACGCCTCCTCGGGGAGCTGCTGGAGGGCCGCAGGGACCGCTTCGTCCTCGCGAGCAAGTACACCTGCGCGACCCGTCAGGGCGATGTGAACGCGGCGGGCAACCACCGCAAGAACCTGGTCCGTTCGGTGGAGGCCAGCCTGGAGCGGCTGCGCACCGACCACCTCGACGTGCTGTGGGTGCACGCACGGGACAACTTCACGCCCGTGGAGGAGGTCATGCGGGCGCTCGACGACGTGGTGCGCTCGGGCAAGGTGCTCTACGTCGGGGTGTCCGACTGGCCCGCCTGGGAGATCGCGCAGGCCAACACCCTTGCCGAGCTGCGCGGCTGGACCGCGTTCGCCGGCTCGCAGCTGCGCTACAACCTGCTGGAGCGGACGCCGGAGCGGGAACTGCTGCCGCAGGCCCGCGCCTTCGACCTGGCCGTGCTCGCCTGGGCACCGCTCGCGGCCGGCAAGCTCACCGGCAAGTACCGCCGCGGGGAGACCGGCCGGCTGGCCGGCGCGGACGACGGCGCCACCCCGAACCACCGCGAGGAGGAGACCCTCACCGCGGTGCTGGAGGTCGCCGAGCAGGGCGGCTGGAGCCCCGCGCAGGTGGCCCTGGCCTGGCTGCGCAGCCGGCCCGGCAACATCATCCCGATCATCGCCGCCACCAAGGAGAGCCAGCTGGCCGACAATCTCGGCGCCGTCGGCATCACCCTGGACGCCGACGCGCTGGACCGGCTCGACCGGACCAGCGAGGTGCCGCTGGGCTTCCCGCACGACTTCCTGCGGCAGCCGGGCGTCGTCGAGAACGTCTACGGCGACCGCTGGGCCGCGATCGAGGACCGGCGCTCCACCTACCGCCGCACGGCGAGTGAGATCCGCTGACACACGACGGACGCCGCCGCCCGGTCATCGGGGCGGCGGCGTCCGTATGTCTCACCTACGTGGCGCGGGGTCTCGCGGGGTCAGTCGAGCGCGCTGCGCTGCTTCCACTCCTGCCAGTTCTCCTGCCAGACCTCCAGGCCGTTGCCGACATCGGTCGTGTTGGTGTTGGTGGTGCCCTTCACCTCGACCGTGGAGCCGATCGTCAGGAAGTCGTAGGCCCGCTTGGCGTCCGAGGTGGTCATGCCGAAGCAGCCGTGGCTGTTGTTCTCCACGCCGATCGACTTGTTCCACGGGGCGGAGTGCAGGAAGGTCCCGGACGCGGTGAGGTGGGTGACCCACTTGGAGTCCAGCATCCACTCGCTGCCGTGGCCGATCGTGGCGGAGTCCATCGTCTCGGCCGCGTTCTTGCTGCGGACGGTGTGCACCCCGCCGCGGGTCGGGTCCTGCGGGGAGCCGGCGGAGCCGCGGATGCTGCCGACGTTCTTGCCGTTCTCGTACATGGTCATCGTGTGCGAGGGGACGTCGATGACGGCCTTGTGGTCGGCGCCGATGGTGAAGCCGAAGTTGTAGTCCCGGGCGAACCAGCCGCCGTCACCGGAGTTGATGCCGGACAGCGCGCCCTTCACGGAGACCTTGGTGCCGGACGGCCAGTAGTCCTTGGGCCGCCAGTCGATCCGGTCCTTGCCCGAGTAGTCCTTGACCCAGCCCCAGGAGCCCTCGACCTTCGGCTGGGTGGTGACCTTCAGCGCCCGCTCGATCTCGGCCTGCCGGTCCTTGGCTATCGGGTTGTCGAAGAGGATCGAGACCGGCATCCCGGTGCCGACGGTCTGCCCGCCGGACGGGGTGTTGGTGAGCTTGTTGACCTTGCCGGCCTTCTCGGTGGTGAACTTCGAGGTGGCCGAGGACTCCTTGCCCCCCTCGGACTTGGCCTTCGTCCGCACGGTGTACGTGGTGTCCGGCATGACCTTGCCGTCCGAGTTCCATGACGCGCCGTTACCGGAGAGCTCTCCGGCGACCTTGCCGCCCTTGTCGTTCTCGACCTCGACCGAGGTGAGCTTGCCGCCCTTGGCCCGTACGGATATCTGTGAGCCGAGCTTGGCCGGGGTGCTCCCGGCGGCCGGGGTGACGGTCACCTTGGTCGCGGGCTGGTCCGCCTTCGACGCGCCGCCCGGCCCGCACGCGGTCAGCAGCGCGGCTGCCGCGGTCAGGGCGGGTAGCAACCGGGCGGAGTGGCGACGTGGTCCGGCGTGCACGGGTATCCCTCCAGAGCAGAACAACTGTCAGTGGCGGGGCCCGGCCCCGTGAGGGGGTCGCCGTCAGGAGCCGCCAATGCCCCCGCCGCCTTAGCAGAGGGGTTGTCCGCCGAGAGGGTTGTCCCGGATGCCGGAGGATTAGGACACAGTTCGATATCGGTAGCACGAAAGGGGCGACGGACGGCCTTCCGGCCGCCCGTCGCCTCGTATCCCCTCCGGTGTGCCCGGTGTCAGGAGGACCCGCCGCCGGTCGCCCCGCCCTGGGCCGACTGACCTCCGGTGTCCCCGCCGCCGGTCGTGCTCCCGGTGGTGCTCTCGCCTGTCGTGGTCCCGTTGGTGGTCTGCCCGGTGGTGTTCCCGTTGGTGGTCTGCCCGGTCGTGTTCCCGTTCGTGGTCTGGCCGGTGGTGTTCCCGTTGGTGGTCTGGCCGTCCGTTCCGCCGTCCGGCGAGGTGCCGCCGGTCGTGGTGCCCCCGCCGGTGGAGGTCGGTCCGCCGGTGGTTCCCGTCCCGCCGCCGGTCTCCGACGGAGAGGTGCTGGTGCCCCCGTCGGTCTGTCCGGTGGTCCCGGGGCTGGGCTGGCCGGGCGGCGGTGACTGGCCGGGCGGCGGCTGGGACGAGGCGGGCCCGCTGGGCGTCTCGGGCGGTGTGCTCGTCGAGCGGTCCTCGCCGCCGGTGGTGCCGTCGGGACGCTTGAACCACTTGCCCGTCTTCGGGTCGCGCAGCGTGAACTCCTTGATCTTGGACTTCGCGGGGGTGACGACGACCGAGTTCGACTGCTGGTATCCCGGCCACTTGCTGCCGACCGTCTTCACATCGCCCTTGAGCGCCGTCGGCGGTGTCAGCGGGTTGCCGCACTTGCAGCGCACCCGCGGCACCCCGTACGAGTCGACCATGACCGCGGTGCCGGACTGCAGGACGGACTGGAAGGTGGTGGCCTTGCCGCCCTTGAAGCCGTGGTTGGTGACCCGGGTGTCATAGGTCAGCTGAACGGGCGTCAGCGTCCGCAGGTAGGAGGGGACGTCGTTCGGCTGCTTGCCCAGGACCCCGGCGAACGCGCGGTTCTTGGCGGCGTCGCCGGACAGGAAGCTGATCTGCTTCTCGACGTTGCAGCTCGCGCTGTTCTCGGTGCCGCCGTAGAGGCCGGGCGTCGCGCCCGAGAACTCGCTGTTCCCGCCGCCGGACGGCTTGCGCGGGGTGGCGGACGGGGTCGGGGTGGACTCGTTCGCCGACGACGGGGTCATCGGGTCCGGGCCGGTGGAGGCGACCGGTTCGGCGAACACCTCGCTGGTGCCGCCCCCCGGACGGGTGAGCACCACGATGAGGACCACGGCCACGATCACGGCACCCGCGATGAGCGCGACCCGCGGCACGGACTTCCACCAGGGCCCGCCGGCCCCGGCACCCCCGCCGCGGCCGCCCCCGCCTCCGCCACCGCCTCCGCCGCCCTTGCCGGGGCCGCCCGGCGGAGGCTGCTGATAGCCGGGCGCGGTGGGCGGCTCCGGCTGTGCCTGTCCGGGATACGAGCCCACCTGTGTCGGCTCGTGTCCGGGGCTGGACGGCGTACCGGAGAGCGGGCCCGACGGCGGTCCTGTCGGGTGGCTGTCAGGCGGCGGGGGAGATGTCACGGGTGCCTCTTCCGACGCGTGTGGGCCATCCGGCTATGCGAATTTTGCCCGTGTTTGTGTATGTCAAGGACATTGTGTGCCCGGGAGCGGCGCCGTCCGCAAGCGGGGCGGCAACTCGGTGCTTACGGTGGTGCGTGCATGCCCGCCATGCGGTAGATGCACGGAAATGCGTGCTCCACGGCGGAAGGTGAGGCACCATCCGCCGCCCGTCGGCGCATGCGACATCCCGCCCCGGGACCGTGGTTGCCGCCGTCCCGCGACCGGCAGAAGAGAGGTTGAGCCAGATGCGAGGCCCCGCGTCAGCCGGTTCCCCGGGCCCGGACCGCTCCCGTGGCGCACCGCCCGCCCTGCGCGCCTGGGCCCAGGCCCTCGGCGCGGCCGTGGCGGGGGTCGTCACCATGATCGTGGTCGCCGCGATCGGCCTGTGGGCGGCCGGCGCCGCCGACCTCCCCGGCGGCGCGTTCCCGTCCGTGGTCGCGGCCACCGTGCTCATCGCGGCCGGCGGCTCGGTGGGGCTGTCCGGCGACGCCGGCGTCATCGCGGAGGCCAAGGCGGCCCTGGACGTCGTACCGCTGTCGGTCACGCTCGCCGGGGCGCTGGTGCTCGCCGCCGTCTTCCTGCTGCCGCTGCGCCACCGCGCGGTGGCCGGCACCCGGGAGCTGCTCGCCCGGATCGCCCGAACGGCGGTGTGCTGGCTGGTCCTGCTGCTGCTGGTCTCGCTCGCCGCCCGGCACAGCTTCCGGATCTCGGTGGGCGACGACCTCGCCGAGCAGATCGGCACCGAGCTGGGCGCCACCCCCACCGTCGGCTTCCGCGCCGATGTGCCGGCCACGCTCGGCGTCGGGCTGCTGTGGGTGCTGGCGCTGCTCGCGCTGACCTTCCTGGTCTCCCGGCGCGCCCCGCTCTCGCCCCGGCTGCTGCACTACCAGGACTCCGTACGGCCGCCCGCGTTCGCGATGGTGCTGACGCTGCTCGGCTACGCCGTGATCGGGCTGGTCGCCGGCATCGTCGAACTCATCACCGGGGACCGCCCTTCCCAGACCCTCGCCGTCCTCTTCCTCGGGCTGCCCAACCTGGCCTGGATGGCGCTGGGCATCGGCACCGGCGGCGCCTGGGTGGGGCATGTCGACAAGGCCCTGGGACTGCCCCTGCCGCACCTCCTCGACCAGGTGCTCCGCACCCACGGGCAGCGCACCCTCGACCTCGGCTCGCTCGCCGCGCACGACCGCCGGGCCTGGCTGCTGGTGGCGTTGGCGGCCGTGGTGCTGCTCGCCGCCGCCTTCACCGCGGCGGTCCGCTCCCCGGTACGGCGCCCCGCCTGGCGGCACGGCGTCGAGATGGCCGTGGCGCTGGCGGTCACCCTGTTCGCCGTCGGTCTGCTCACCCGGATCTCCGCCCACTACGGACTCTCCGTGATCGGCGTCGGCGACCTCGGCGGCGACCTGGGCGGCGAGGTCACCCTGGAGCCACAGCTGCTCCGGCTGGTGGGGCTGGGCCTCCTCTGGGGGCTGGTCACCGGCGTCCTCGGCAGCCTGGCCGCGCGGGGCGTACGCCATCGGGGTGAGGCACCGGCGCCGCCCGGGGCACCGGAACCGTGACGGTCGCCGCCCGGAAGCCGTGACGGCCGCCGCGCGCTACCCCGCGCGGCCCGGGAACATCGGGGTCGCCCAGCGCGGCGGTGGCGGCGGCGCCGCGCTGCGCCGGCCGCCCTGGTCCACCGGGGTGTCGACCTGCGTCATCGGGTGCGGCTGCGGGGTGCCGGCCGGTACCGGGGGCACCGTGGCCCGTCCCGCCGCGCGCAGCGCCGCGACGAAACCCCGGCAGGTCTCGTAGCGGTTCTCCGGGGCCTTGGCCAGGGACTGGGCGAACACCGCGTCGACGGTCTCCGGCAGGTCCGGCCGCAGCTCCGTCATGGCCGGCGGCGGATCGTACTGATGCGCCCACAGCAGCGCCATGTCGTCGTCGCGGCGGAACGGCGGCGCCCCCGTCAGCATCTCGAACAGCACACAGGCCAGGCTGTAGACATCGCAGCGGCCGTCCACCGGGCGGCCGGAGATCTGCTCGGGCGCCACGTAGTCCAGGGTGCCGACGAACTGGCCGACGCTGGTGAAACCGGTCAGCGACAGGGACTTCTTCGTCAGCCCGAAGTCGGTGAGGTAGGCGTGCTCGGGGCGGTCGCTGTCGGTGCCCTCGGCGATCAGGATGTTGCCCGGTTTGACGTCCCGGTGCACCAGGTCGTGCGCATGCGCGGCATCCAGCGCGGAGGCCACCTGGAGGGCGATCCGGCAGGCGGTCTCCAGCGGCAGTGGCCCGTCACGGTCGAGCAGCGCCCGCAGGTCCCGCCCCTGCACGTAGCGCATCGCGATGAAGAGCACGCCCTCGGTCTCCCCGGCCTCGAAGACCGGCACGATGTGCGGGTGGTCGATCGCCGCGGCGACCCGTGACTCATGGGCGAAGCGCTGCCGGAAGGTGTCGTTCCGGGCGAGTTCGGGCGCCAGCAGCTTCACCGCCACGGTACGGCCCAGCCGCAGGTCCTCCGCCCGGTAGACCACCGCCATCCCGCCCCGGCCGATCTCGTCCTGGAGCAGGTACTCGGCGATCTGCCGCCCGCGCAGCCCGGAGGAGTCGGGAGCGGTGGAGCGCTCCTGGGACGGCCCGGGCCCGCCGTTCACCGGATGTCACCCACGGGGTTCGGCGGCGGGGGCGGCCGCTCGCCGGGCTGCACGGCGCGGGTCGGCGGCGCGGACGGCCCGTCCGGGGGGCCCGGCGTTCCGGCGCCCGCTTCCGGCCCGGCGGCACCGGCGGCCGAGGGGGCGGGCGGATACCCGGCCGGCGCCGGCTCGTCCCGTGCCTCCGGGCTCACCCCGGACCCCTGCCGCTCCCCGGACCGCGAGGACGGCCCCGCCGTCACCGCGTAGGTCTGCAGCGACACCCCGTCGCAGTAGCACCACCGCTCGTGCCGGGCGTCGTAGAGCCAGAGCGCATCGCCGTCCACGACCACGCCCAGCCGGGTGCCGCGGGTGCGCGCGGTGAACGACTCGCCGTCCAGCTGCCCGGCGGCCAGCTCCTCGATCAGCTTCCGGTACCGGCTCAGTTCCCCCTCGGCGGCGCCCAGCAGCGGGCGGGGGTCGGCGGTCCGGGCGCCGCCCTGCGCGGCGGCCGGCGGGTCGCGCGGTACGGCCAGCAGCAGCCGGCCGTCGACCCAGGTCGACCAGCCGTTGGAGCACATCGCCAGCGCCCAGTCGCCGCGGCGGTCGACGATCTGGACCGGCAGCAGCGGATCGAGCGGCGCCGACGGCCGGGTGGTGTCCGGGGCCGACCAGCTCGCCATACCCTCCGGGGGGACGACATGGCTGGGGAGGAATTCCGGAGAGGTCACGAACGGCTCCTCGGCGCTACTTGCGCATGATCTCGGGCTCGTGCCGCCGCAGCAGCTTGGTGACCACGAATCCCAGGAGCAGGGAGAGCACGATCATCATCCCCATGTTCAGCAGCCAGGTCCCCGGCTTGTGCTGGAACAGCGGGTCGGCGGTGCCCTGCGGCATGATGCGGTGCAGATCGATGGTGCCCGCCATGGCCCCGAGCGCCCACCGGGACGGCACCAGCCAGGCCAGCTGCTCCAGCACCAGCACACCGTTCAGTTTGAGCAGCGCACCGCAGAACACGACCTGGACGATCGCGATCAGGACCAGCAGGGGCATGGTGACCTCTTCCTTCCGCACCAGCGCGGAAACGAACAGGCCGAGCATCATGGCGGTGAACGCCAGCAGCGCCACCGCGAGGGTGATTTCGATCAGTGGCGGCATCAACACCCCTTTGCCGCCGGGCGCGTTCAGATTGACGCCGATCAGCGCCACCAGGGTCAGCACCACGGCCTGCACGATCGTGATCAGCCCCAGCACCAGCACCTTGGACATCAGATACGCCGAGCGGGACAGGCCGACGGCTCTCTCCCGCTGATAGATGGTCCGCTCCTTGACCAGCTCCCGTACCGCGTTGGCGGCACCGGTGAGCACCGCTCCGACACACAGGATCAGCAGTGCGTTCACCGCCGAGTCCTGGGTGAGCGCGGACCCGGCCAGGGCGTGCGCCATCGCTCCCATCACGAACGGCAGCGCGACCATGATGATCAGGAAGGTCCGGTCGGCGGTCAGCGCCGCTGCGTAGCGCCGCACCAGCGTGTGCAGCTGCTTTCCCCAGCTCTGTGCCTTCGGCGCGGAGACCGGGCCGGCCGGGGCCTCGGGCGGGCGCAGCGGCTGACGGGAGTCCCCGGCGACATAGCGCCGGTGCTGCGGCGAGGCACGGAATTGGCCCGCCCAGTCGCGGTCCCGGTCGTTCTCGAAGGCCTCGAAGGCCTCCGGCCACTGCTCGTACCCGAAGTACGACAGCGCCTCGTCCGGCGGCCCGTAGTAGGCGATGGTGCCGCCCGGCGCCAGGACCAGCAGCCGGTCGCAGACGTCCAGGCTCAGCACGCTGTGGGTGACGACGATGACCGTGCGGCCGTCGTCCGCCAGCCCGCGCAGCATGTGCATCACGGAGCGGTCCATCCCGGGGTCGAGGCCGGAGGTCGGCTCGTCGAGGAAGAGCAGCGAGGGCTTGGTCAGCAGCTCCAGGGCCACGCTCACCCGCTTGCGCTGGCCGCCCGAGAGACTGTGGATCGGCTGGTCCACGCGCTGGTCGAGGCCCAGTTCGTGGACCACCTCGTCGACCCGCGCCTGCCGCTCCTCCTTCGCGGTGTCCTCGGGGAAGCGCAGCTCCGCGGCGTAGCTGAGGGCCCGGCGCACGGTCAGCTGCAGATGCAGGATGTCGTCCTGCGGGACGAGTCCGATGCGCTGGCGCAGCTCGGCGTAGTCGCGGTAGAGGTCACGGCCGTCGTAGAGCACCGTCCCGTCGTCCGCGGGGCGCAGCCCGGTCAGCGCGTTGAGCAGGGTCGACTTGCCAGCGCCGCTCGGTCCGACCACGGCGAGCAGCGTCTTCTCGCCCACCGGGAAGGACATCTGCTCCATCAGCGTCTTGCGGCCGTTGTCGACCCGTACGGCCAGGTCCTGTACGTCCAGCGAGACCTCGCCGGTGTCGATGAACTCCTGGAGTTCGTCGCCGACCAGGGCGAACGCGGAGTGGCCGATGCCGACGATGTCGCCGGGGATCATCGGGGCCCGGTCCACCGGCTGGCCGTTGAGGTAGGTGCCGTTGTGGCTGCCCAGGTCGACGATCTCGAAGCCCTCGGCGCCGGCGCGCAGCTCGGCGTGCTTGCGGGAGACCGAGAGGTCGTCGACGACCAGGTCGTTCTCGGGCGCGCGGCCGATCCGGGTGGTCCGGGCGGCCGGCAGCGGCCGTACCGAGCTGGGCCGGCGGAAGGTCCGGGTGCCGGCGGGGTAGGAGACGGCGGAGGGCCGCTCGGTGCGGGTCGGTGGCGGTGGTGCCGACGGCGCCGGCGGGGTGGGCGCGGCCGGCGGTGGTGGTGACACCCCGGAGAGCACCGCACACGGACCGTCCGCGGGGTTGCCGAACCGGATCACGCTGCCCGGCCCGATACCGGTCTCGTGCACCCGCCGTCCGTCGGTGAAGGTGCCGTTCGTGCTGTCCTCGTCCTCCACCGTCCAGTGGCCCGACTTGGTCCGCAGCACCGCGTGATGCCAGGAGACCCGGGCGTCGTGCAGTACGAGTTCGCACGCCGGGTCCCGTCCCACGTGGTAGACGCGGCTGGGGCTCATCACCTGGGTGCTGCCGTCGGACTCGACGACGAGTTCCGGCGCGGAGGGCGCATCCTGCCGCTCAGCCATACCAAAATGCTACGGCTGCGGGCCGGGCTCCGCCTGTTGTCGCCGCGGCGGCGCCGCGACGCGCGAAGTCCCCTTCCCAAAACGGTATTTCGGGCCACGATCAGCCTTTATCCGAGCGAATACGACCGGTTACTCGCGAGAAAGGGCACAGGTCAACTAGGGTGAACGCCCCGATTGGTCCCACCTGCAAATTCCATGGAAATGCCGGAATTTGCCGCGCAGGTCGAAACACGTCCTGTGGACCCCGGGACGCACAGTGCAGTGCAGGGCTACGTGGTGTCGGTGACACCGCTGAACGTCGGCTTTGTAAGACCCAGCCGGCCCGTCCGTCCTCCGGGACACGACGGGCCGGTCCCTTCTTATTCACCTACCTCCCGAAGGCAAGGCAGAGATGGCACGAGTCTCCCGACAAGACCCCGAGCAGTTCCCCCCGGAGCGGGCTCACCCCGTCGACGAGGTCCTCCCCGTCGGCAAGCTCACCCTCTACGGCTTCCAGCACGTGCTCGCGTTCTACGCGGGCGCCGTGATCGTCCCGATCATCCTCGGGAACGCCCTGGGTCTCTCCCGCGAGGAACTCGTCTACCTGATCAACGCGGACCTGCTGACCTGCGGTGTCGCCTCGATCATCCAGGCCCTCGGGGTCTGGAAGATCGGCGCCAGGCTGCCGCTGGTCCAGGGCGTCACCTTCACCGCGGTCTCCCCGATGATCGCCATCGGGCTGGGCGCGGGCGGCGGCACCGCCGGTCTGCTCGTCGTCTACGGCGCGGTGATCACCGCGGGCATCGCGACCTTCCTCTTCGCGCCCTTCTTCAGCAAGCTGGTGAAGTACTTCCCGCCGATCGTCATCGGCACGATCCTCACCGTCATCGGCCTCACCCTGATACCCCAGGGGCTGCAGGACGCGGCCGGCGGCGCGCAGTTGAAGGGCCACGCCGAATACGGCTCCGCCAAGAACCTCGCCTATGCGCTGGGCACCCTGCTGTTCATCCTGCTCGTGGTCCGGCTCGGGAAGTCCTACCTGAGCAGCCTCGCCGTGCTGCTCGGGCTGGTCGCCGGCACCGGTGTCGCCTGGCTCCTCGGCGATGTGGATTTCGGTGCCGTGGGCAATGCCGACTGGTTCGGCGTCAGCACGCCCTTTCACTACGGAATGCCGAAGTTCGAGCTGTTCCCGATCCTCGCCATGGTCGTCGTCATGCTGATCACCATGGTGGAGACCACCGGAGACGTCTACGCGATCGGCGAGATCACGCGTAAGAAGGTCGACAACACCACCGTCGCCAATGCGCTGCGCGCCGACGGTGTCGCCACCGTCCTCGGCGGAATTCTCAATTCCTTCCCCTACGTGGCCTTTGCCGAGAACATCGGCCTGGTGCGGATGTCAAAGGTCATGAGCCGGTTCGTGGTGGTCGCGGCCGGCGGATTCATGATCATTATGGGGCTGCTGCCGAAGGCGGGCAGTGTGGTGGCCGCCATTCCGCATCCGGTGCTCGGCGGTGCCGCGATCGCGATGTTCGGCATGGTCGCCGCGGTCGGCATCCAGATCCTCGGCAAGGTGGACCTCCGCGAGGAGCGCAACGCCCTGATCCTCGCGGTCAGTCTCGCCGCCGCCCTGCTGCCCAACGCGGTCGAGCCGTTCTTCGCGCGGATGCCGGAGGACGTCCGGGCGGTCCTCAACAGCGGTATCACCCTGGGCAGTCTGACCGCCGTCCTGCTGAACCTCTTCTTCAACGTCTTCACCCGCCGCAAGACGATGGAGATCGACTGGGACGAGATCGAGGCCGACGAACCGGCCGAGACGCACGAGCCGTTCGGCGCGCCCGCCCCGGCCGCCCCGTACGCCCCGCAGACGCCCCACCGGCCGGGCCCGGCCACCCCTCCGGGCCCGCCGCACCCGCAGGGCCCGTACCCGCAGGGCGGGCCGGACTGGGGAGCCCCCGGCCGCTGAGTCCGTCGACGCCCGCGGGCGGGGAGGGAGCCGGACATCCGGTTCCCTCCCCGCCCGCTTTTCCGTCGCTGCCCGCCGCCCGTCAGTAGGTGGGCACGGTGTTGAACGGCGGCGCCTCGCCCGCGTCCCCGATCAGGTCCCAGAAGTGGTCGACCAGCCGGCGCAGATACGCCGAGCGCTCGGCCGCGACCTCCTTCAGCCGGGAGTCGTCGTTCCGCGCCACCACATGCCCCATGTAGCGCTCGGAGAACTCCGCGAACTCCGCGTGCATCGTGCGCAGCGCGTCGCTCACCCGGGTCTTGTTCAGCGTCGTGATCTTGGCGACCGGCCCGACATGGGACTTCCAGCGCCCGTCGAGGGCCGACCGCAGATGCCCGGACAGCTCCTCGTCCCGGCCCATCACCCCGATCAGCTTCCGCAGCGACAGCCCCAGCGCCTCCACCAGCGCCTTGGTCTGCCGGTAGTCGCCGCTCCACTGGGAGGCCGACTCGGCCGCCCAGTAGTGGGCCGGGTCCATGCCGATCAGCTGTGACAGCCGCTCCACGCTCAGCTGGCGGGCCATCCGGTGCTCGGCCAGGGTCCGCGGCTCGACGCCCATCAGCACCGTCAGCGGGCACCACAGGACGTCGGCCAGGGCGAACAGCTGCGGCTCGGTCGGTATCTGGGAGCCGTACTCCCAGGCCTCGACCAGCTCGGGGTGCACCGGCGCGCCGCACGCCGTCATGGACTGGGCGACCTGAGCCGTAGTCAGGCCCACCCGGGCCCGCGCGGATCTGGCCCCGGCGGGGGAGAAGGGAGTGCTGTACACGTGGCGGGACACCTCGCTGCACCCGGCGAACGAGGGGTGCTTGGGGGGAGAGGGCATGGAGGAACATCCAGGAGCGGGCAGATTAACAGATGGTCGATAGGTACGAATCCACCATTGCCCTGCGACTCGAAGGCGAGCGGTGCCGCGCGGGCGGACGGGTGGGAGATGTGCGCTATCTGTCCGATTCCACGCCGCAACTCGCTTACTGGGTATAGCCGGTGCCTCGGTGCTTACCGGGCGGTAGCGCCGCGTCGAGACCGGCTGGACGACGGGACGTGATCAGAGCGTTACGTGGCGGCAGGTGTGGTGTCACGGTCCGCGCCGAGGCTGAAGAGGCCGACCGGCCCCGCCGCGCGGAGCCGGCGACGGCGCACCTGGCATCCGGTCCTCCCTCCCAACCCGATCAGGAGGGGGCCCACATATGCGATCAGTGCTGAAATGGCTGTCCGCGTATCTGCTGACGCTCTCGTACGTACGGGCCGGCCTTGATCAGTGCAGCGTGCGCCGGTCTCCGGCGAAGATCCGGTCGAGGTGGTAGTCGAGGGTGCGGCGCACCTCGTCCAGCGTGCGGCGCCCGTGGAGCACATCGCTGCCCAGGCCCACCACACCGGACACCAGCAGATCGGCCTCGCGCCACGGATCGAGGCCGGGCGCGGTCCGCCCGTCGGTCTGTGCCGCGGCGATCAGCTCGGCCACCATCCGCTCCAGCGGCTGCTCGGCCGGCAGGAAGGCCCTGGCGAGTTCGGGGTCCGTCAGGCTCCGGGCGTAGTACGCGGCGAACACCCGCAGCGCGGTGGTGCGCTGGGCGTCCACGGGCAGGAACTCCTCCAGCACCGCCCGCAGCAGACCCCGGGGCTGCGAGGCGTCGAACCGGATGCGGGAGCGGGCGATGCGCTCGTTCTCCGCGTGCAGCAGATGCAGTGCGTCGACGAGGAGCCGGTGCTTGCTCGCGAAGTGGTACTGCACCGCGCGGAGCGACACCCCGGCCTCGGCCGCCACCTCCCGCAGGCTCGCCGCGTGCAGCCCCCGCTCGGCGGCGATCCGCCAGAGCGCCTCGGCGATCCGCAGCCGTTTGCCCGACGGGGCCGGTGCCGCGGGGCGCTCGGCCACCGGGTCCGGCGTCTGCTTGCGCCGCCGGTAGGCCTTGGCCTGGCAGCTGCGCGAGCAGTAGAGCGCCGGCCGCCCCCGCCCCGCCGGGGGGAGGGCCGTACGGCACATCCGGCACACCGGCTCTCCGGCCCGCCCCTTTTCCGCACGCACAATTCCCCTCCCGAATCCCTGAATTGTGTGACGTAATTCGAATTCCGCAGTACTGGAGCGGCCAATAGCCGCTTTCTCAATGGTACGTTCGTAACGTCCTCGGGGGAACAGAGGGCCTTTCGACAGGACTTGGGGGACGGATGAAGTACGACATCCTGCAGATCGTGGGCGCCGTGGTGATGGTGGTTTTCGCGCAGGGCGCGATCCGGCTGCTCATCGACCACGACGACACCGGACTGCTCGGCGGGCTCGACGGCGGCTTCGGCCTCGCGCTGGCCGTGCACCTGGCGCTGGTCACCGTGGGCGTGCTGCTGACGGGCTGGTCCCATACCCGGGCGAAGGCGCTCGGCCGGCGGACCTGACCGGACGGCAGGACGCGGGGCTCGGGGAGAAGTTGCGTCATACCGCAAGAAGGTGCCGGGCCGCGCGGAGGACCCGCGTGGTCCGGCACCCCGGGTCTCAGAACGCGGAGTTGGTGAACCAGCGGGTCAGCAGCTCCGCGTCACCCGTGGTCGTGAAGGCGTCCGCGGCGTGGTCCAGGCGCCCGTACAGGAGCAGCAGCAGATCCGCCGCGGTGCCCTCGACACCGGCGTCCGCGGAGGCGGCGGCCGCGTCCCCGGTCAGCGGCGCGGCGGCGAAGCCGTCCGGCCGCAGGCGGACCAGCCAGTCGCCGTCCGTGTCGGTGCACCGGAAGCGGAGCGTCTCGCCCTCGCCGCGCAGCCGGGCCACCTGGGGCGCGAAGGGTGTGGCGTGCGGCAGATTGGTCAGGAACTCGTCGACGCCGTCCGCCGCGAGCACGGGGTCGATCACCGGGCGGCGGCCGACCGCGCACTCCGCGTCGGTGCGGTGCACCAGCGTCTCGAACAGCATCCGCCGCATCCAGAACCGGGCGTGCTGATCGACGCCCCACGCCCACATCGGCGCGTCCGGGTCGGTCCCGGCGAACGCCTCCTCGGCCACCGCGGCACTCGCCGACAGCCAGCCGGCCCAGCCGTCCTCCGCCGCCGGCAGATCCAGCTCCACCTCGCGGCTGCGCGGCGGTTCCTGGACGAGCCGCCGCAGCAGAACGGAGAACATCCGCTGCACGCTCCCGGTGTGCCGGACCAGGTCCCGGAGCGTCCACTCCGGGCAGCCGGGCACCGGCGCCGACAGATCCGCGCCGTCCAGCACCGCCACGAACGCGGCGGTCTCGGTCGCGACGGCGGCGCGGTGTCCGGCGGGGCCGACGGCCGCCCGGCCCGTGGGGTGCGAGGTGTTCATGGACGGTGTTCCCGCTCTCTCCGGCCCGGCGACCGGACCGGCCGGGCATCTGCCCGCAGCCTGTCACAGCGGGCGGGCGGGACGGCGGGCGCCCCGGCCCGCACCGCCGCGAGGACCGGGGCGTGGGCCCGCCTCGGCACCGGCCGCTCCACCCTGGCATCAAGGCGGCGTCAGAAAGCGCCCGCCGCCCGTACGCACGGCGTCAAGGACCGCGCCGCGGCGCTCCCGTACGTCCCGCGGCGGGCAGTCTGGGAGCGAGGGTCCACCGCGGGTCCCGGGACCGCACACCGCACCGGTCCGCCGCACCGGGCCGCAGCAGGAGGTGTTCCCATGACCACCGTGCACCGCCCGGCGCCCGCGCTCCGCCCGTACCGCCCCCGCACCACCCGGTTCCCGCGGGTGAACCCGCCCGCCGCCGCCCCGGTCCGCCGGGTGCCGCAGGACCGCACGCTCGCCCGTGATCTCGCGCTGCCGCTCGGCGCCGTCGGTGCGGCGCTGCTGGTGACCGCCCTGATGCTGGCCGGCGCGACCGGCCAGGAACCGGTGGCGCTGGTGCTGTTCGCCCTGCTGACGGCGGCCGTGGCGGTGCGCACCCGGCCGGTCCTGGCGCCCGTCGCCGCCCTGGTGTCCTGGATGTTCTACGACGGCTTCGTGCTCCATCAGCGTGCCGAACTGGCCTTCCAGGCACCGGACCGGACGAGCCTGTGCGTCCTCCTCCTCGCCGGCGTCGTGGGCGCGGGCTGCGCGGCCGCCGTACGGGCCGTCCGCCGGTCCTGACTCAGTGACGGCAGCCGCAGCGGCGGCGACGGGAGCGGACCGCGTGCCGGTAGCGGGACACCGCGGCCCGGCGCCGGCGGCTCGCCGCACCCAGGAACCCCAGTCCGATGCCCAGCATCCAGACGTCCTTGGCCACGACCATGCCCTCCGGGGTCGGCCGCAGACTCCCCGGCTGCCGCATCCCGGGAGTCCGCAGATACAGCCCGACCAGCCCGCCGGAGAACCCGGTCAGCGCGAGCCCGGCCAGCCGGGTGGGGACGAGCGGCGCCAGCAGCGCACCGCCGACCGCGACCTCGGAACATGCCAGCAGCCGGGTGAACGGCACGGCGCGGATCTTGGTCAGGAACGGATAGGCCACACACGCCGTGCTGTGCACACCCTCGGCGGTCTCCCGGTCGGCCCGCAGCAGCGTCAGCCCGGAATCCAGGACGAAGGCGCCGACGGCCAGACGCGGAGCCAGATCACGCGCTTCGGGCAACTGCACCATGGGAGCCTCCAAGATCAGCGTCGGCCCCCCGGCCGAGCTTAGCCAGGGGGCACGGGCGCTGCATCCGGCGGCCGCCATGCGGGGGCGGCGGCGCGTACGGGCGGCGGGCGGCGGCGCGTACGGAGGGGCGGACGGCGGCCTCCCACGTCCTTGCGGCCGCGTGCCCCGAGCCCGGCCCCGCGCCCGCGCCGGAGCCGTCACAGCGCGGGGACGTCGTCCCACTGGTCGAGGACGTCATCGGCCGAGTCCGGACCCGGCTCCGGACGGCCGCCGTCCAGCGACTGCTCGGTCCAGATGACCTTGCCGTCCGTGGTGTAACGGGTGCCCCAGCGCTGGGCGAACTGGGCGACGAGGAAGAGGCCCCGGCCCCCCTCGTCCGTGGTGGCGGCCCGGCGCAGATGCGGGGAGGCGCTGGTGCCGTCGGAGACCTCGCAGATCAGGGCCCGGTCATACAGCAGCCGCACCCGGATCGGCTGGGCACCGTAGCGGATCGCGTTGGTGATCAGCTCGCTGAGGATCAGCTCGGTGGTGAAGTCGATCGCCGCCAGCCCCCAGGACTCCAGCATGCGCAGACAGGCCGCCCGGACCGGGGCGACGGCCGCCGGATCGGAGGACACCTCCCACTCGGCGACCCTGGTGGGCTCCAGCAGCCGGGTGCGAGCCACCAGGAGCGCGATGTCATCGCTGGGGTGGGCGGGCAGCATCGCGTCGAGGACCGCCGTACAGGTCTCCTCGGGCGTGTGCTCCGCCCCGGACGCCAGGGCCGTACGGAGCAGCTCCAGCCCGGTGGCGATGTCGCGGTCGCGGTTCTCGACCAGCCCGTCGGTGTACAGCACCAGCCGGGAGCCCTCGCTCAGCGTCAGCTCCGTGGTCTCCACCGGCACGCTGCCGCCCAGGCCCAGCGGCGGGGAGACCGGCACCTCGGGGAACGTGACACCGCCGGCGGGGCGGATCACGGCCGGTCCGGGATGGCCCGCGGTGGCCAGGGTGACCCGGCCGGTGACCGGGTCGTAGATGGCGTACAGGCAGGTCGCGCCGGTGATGCCGGTGCGTCCCGGGTGCGCCGGTGCCCCGTCGGAGTCGCCGTCCGTGCCGCCGGGCCAGGCCCCGGCGACGTCGCGGCCGTCCTCGTCGCCGGTGCCCGGACCGGCCGCCCGCGCCTCGTCCGTGTCGATGTGGGTGACCAGCTCGTCCAGGTGGTTCAGCAGCTCGTCGGGCGGCAGGTCGAGGGCGGAGAAGTTGTGGACCGCGGTCCGCAGCCGGCCCATGGTGGCGGCGGCGTGCAGCCCGTGCCCGACCACGTCACCGACGACCAGCGCGACCCGGGCGCCGGGCAGCGGGATGACATCGAACCAGTCGCCGCCGACCCCTGCGTGCGCGGGCAGATAGCGGTGGGCGACCTCCAGGGCGGACTGCTCGGGCAGGGTCTGCGGCAGCAGACTGCGCTGCAGGGTGACGGCCGTGGTGTGCTCGCGGGTGTAGCGGCGGGCGTTGTCGACCGCGACGGCGGCCCGCGCGGTCAGCTCCTCGGCGAAGGCCAGATCCTCCTCCCCGAAGGCGTCCGAGGCGGCGGACCGCCAGTAGTTGACCAGCCCCAGCACCACACCCCGCGCCTGCAGCGGTACGGCGGCCAGCGACCGGAGACCGGCGTCCAGCATCTGCCGGGTACCCTCCCGGTCCTGTTCATGCCAGGCGTCCGCGTCGCGCAGATCGCCGACGAGGACGGGCCGGCCGCTGGTCAGGCCCGTCGCCATCGGCGTCCCGGGCCCATGCCGGAGCACCTCGCCGACCCGGTGGAGCGCCGCGTCCTCCGGGGCCCCCCGGACCGCCATCCGCCGGAGTTCGGCGCCCGCCCCGGCCGTCGGTTCGTCGCCCCGCAGCACCGGCTCCAGCAGCTCGACGGTGACCACATCGGCGAACCGGGGCACCGCGACCGCGGCCAGCTCCTCGGCGGTCCGTTCCACGTCCAGCGTGGTGCCGATCCGCAGCCCCGCGTCGTAGATCAGCTTCAGCCGCTCCTGTGCCACGCCCGCCCGCCCGGCCAGCGCCCGCAGTTCGGTGGTGTCCCGCAGCGTCACGGCACTCCCGGCGGGCCCGCCGTGCGGGGCGGTCGGCCGTACGTTGACCGCGAGCAGCCGGTCGCCGGCCAGCAGCACCTCGTCGGTCGCCGTCCGCCCCGACGTCAGCAGCGCGCTGAGCTGCGGTTCCAGGCCGAGGTCGGCGACCGGGCGGCGTTCGGCGTCCGCGGGCAGTTCGAGCAGCCGCCGGGCCTCGTCGTTGGCCAGCAGCAGCCGCCCGTCACTGCTGATGATCAGTACGCCCTCCCGTACGGCGTGCAGCACCGCGTCATGGTGGTCGTACATCCGCCGCACCTCGGCCGGATGCAGCCCCCGCGTCTGACGGCGCAGCCGGCGGCTCACCAGGGCCGCCCCGCCGGCGACCAGCAGCAGCGCCCCGGCGGCGGAGCCGAGCAGCAGCGGCAGCTGCTGCCCCACCTCCGCGTCCGCCCGCTGGACGCGGATGCCCACGGCCACCAGCCCGAGGAGCGAGCCGTCCGGTTCGAGGACCGGGACCGTCGTGGTCACCGCGGGGCCGAAGGTCGAGGTGAAGGTCGCGGTGTACGGCCGCCCCTTGAGCGCGGGGCGGTAGTCGTCGCCGGTGACGCGCTTGCCGATCAGCCGGGGATCGGGGTGGGTCCAGCGCATGCCGTCGGGCCGCAGGACGACGACATAGTCGACGCCGGCGGCCTTCCGGGCCGCCTCCGCCTGGGGCTGCAGCGCCGTGCTGGGGTGGGCGGACCGCATGGCGGCGCGGGTGCCCGGGGCGTGCGCGAAGGTCTCGGCCCCGACGGCCGAGAGCTGACGGGCCTCATGGGCGGTCGCGTCCCGGGCCTGGAAGACGAGCGCCAGGACGGCCGCGATGACCAGCAGCACCGCGAGGGCGAGCTGCAGCACGAACACCTGGCCCGCGACGCTGTGACCGTTCAGCAGCGACCGCAGGCGTTGCCCCGGGGAGCGTGGTGACGCCGATGTGTCGTCACCTTCTCGCCCGAAATTTTCCGTCATGACCCATATCTAGCATTGTGCTCCACCGCGGGGTGGTCGGCCGTCCCGGGACCGCACGCTTCCACGGCACCCTGCCCTGCCCCGTTGAGCAATGCTCAGCCGGGTTGGCGGCGGTGTCCGGCGTCTGGCGTACGGGGTCCGGGGTCCGGGGTCCGGCCGGCACGCCACACCGGCGAGCCGGTCACCGCTCTCGATCACCGCTCCGGGCACCCGCTCCGCCGCATCCGGACCGGTTGTCAGTGCCCTGTGCGAGCCTGACGGACATGGGAACGACACCTGACGGGCGGCCCGTTCCGCCCCCGCACGCCGATGAACGCGCCATGCTGGAAAGCTGGTTGGATTTCCACCGCGCCACGCTCCCGCTGAGGTGCGCGGGCCTGGAAGACCGGCAGCTCCGCCTCGCCTCCGCGGCCCCGTCCACGATGACGCTGCTCGGCCTGGTCCGGCATCTCGCGGAGGTCGAACGCAACTGGTTCCAGCGGGTGTTCGCGGGCCAGGACGTGCCGCCGCTGTACGGGGAGGGCGGCGGGTTCACCCTCGCGCCGGACCTCGGGATCGACGCGGCGCTGGCCGACTGGCGCGCGGAAGTCGCCCGGAGCCGCGAGCTGATCGCCACCGCCTCGCTCGACGACTCGGGCACGCTCTCCGAAAGGGAGGCCGGATTCCTCGGGGACCAGCGGGTTTCCCTGCGCTGGATTCTGGTCCACATGATCGAGGAGTACGCACGCCACAACGGCCACGCGGACCTGCTCCGGGAGCGCATCGACGGGGCCACGGGTGCCTGAGGTTCGCCGCCCGACCGGACCGGATCACGGGGAACGGAAAATACCTGGCGCCACCGCGTGGGACCGGTCTACAGTCGGCAGCGTTCGGAGGACGGTCTGACGCCGTCCTCGTCGGCTGTCCGAGAAGAGCGGGAGGTGAGTACTGATGGCTGTCGTTGCGAAGGGCGCTGCCCGCATCCAGCAGATCATCAACCTCCTCCCTGTGGTCTCCGGCTGACCCGACGTCATCTCACGTCGCCCGCGCCTCGCGCGGCACGGCCGGGACCGCTCCTTCTCGAAGGGCCATCCCGTTGTTCGACCTTTCTTCCTCTGCCGCGCACCCGCTGACCGCCTACGGCTGGGACGACGGATTCGCGCAGAGCTTCACCCCCTTCGCCGGGCCGGGACGCGTGCCCGGCCGTATCGTCCGCGTGGACCGCGGGCGGGTGGACGCCGTCGTGGCCGACGGCGACGGCATCCGTACCGTGCTGGCGGACACCGCGCTGGTGGCGACCTCCGACCCGATGCGGGTGCCGTGCACCGGCGACTGGGCCGTCATCGACCTGGAGAACGGCCGCGGCGGCGATCATGTCGACGGTGTCGTACGGGCGTTGCTGCCGCGCCGGACGGCGTTCGTGCGGTCCACCTCGTCGAAGCGCTCCGAGGGCCAGGTGCTGGCCACCAACATCGACCACATCGTCATCTGTGTCTCACTCGCGGACGCCCTGGACCTCGGGCGGATCGAGCGGTTCCTCGCGCTGGCGATGTCCGGCGCGGGCGAGGACGGGCCGCAGCACCCCTCCGCACCCGCAGCGGAGGGCGGCGCACAGCCGGTGGTCGTGCTGACCAAGGCGGATCTGGCCGGCGACCCGGACGGCCTGGCACATCTCGTCGAGGACGCGGAGACCGTGGCGCCCGGGGTGCCGGTGCTGGCGGTCAGCTCGGCGACCGGTGACGGGCTCGATGTGCTCGCCGCCGTCCTCTCGGGCGGTACGTCCGTCCTGCTGGGGCAGTCCGGCGCGGGCAAGTCCACACTGGTCAACGCCCTGCTCGGGGAGGACCTGCAACGGGTGCAGGCCATCCGCGACCGGGACGGCAAGGGCCGCCACACCACGACCACCCGGGACCTGCGGGCGCTGCCCGGCGGCGGGGTACTGATCGACACCCCCGGGCTGCGCGGCGTCGGCATGTGGGACGCCGAGAGCGGGCTCGCCCGCACGTTCTCCGAGGTCGAGGCGCTGGCCGAGGAGTGCCGCTTCCACGACTGCGCCCACCACTCGGAGCCGGGCTGCGCCGTACAAGAGGCCGTCGAGAGCGGGGAGTTGCCCGTCCGGCGACTGGAGAGCTACCGGAAGCTGCAACGCGAGAACCAGCGCATCGTGGCCAAGACGGACGCCCGGCTGCGCGCCGAGATCCGCCGCGACTGGAAGCAGAAGCAGGCACTGGGCCGGCACCTGATGGAACGGAAGCGCGGCCCGCAGCGGTGACCTGAGCGGTGGGGGAGGGCTGTCCGCGGACGGGCCTTCCCCCCCCGTGAACGTGCGGTTCGTCCCGTCGGCGGCCTATGCGGCACGGGCGGCCGCCGGGGCGGCCGCACTGTTCGCCGTACTCGCCGAGGGCGCGGCCACGCCGGCCGCGGGCGCGGACCGCGACCCCACCGAGCGGACGCCGGCCGCCCTGCCCGCCGTCGGCCCGCGCACCGCCGCCCACCTCAGGATGCGGGCGCTGGCGACCCCGACGTTGCGCCCCCGATGTGGCGAGCGCCCCGGGTCCGGGCCGGGAGCGGGGCGGGACGGCGGTCCCGGCCGCGCGGCGGCCGTCCGCGACGCCGGACCCACCCACGTAAGCCCCCACCACCCCCGCCACTCCCACCGGGCCTCCTCAGCCCGCCACCACCGCCCCGGTCCAGGCGCCGACGACCAGCAGACAGGCGAACAGTTCGACCAGCACGCTCAGGCCGATGGCGCGCAGGGCCGTACGGGTCGAGGCCCAGGCGTCGCCGTGGCTGCCCAGCCGGATGCGCTCCAGCAGATAGAGCCCGCCGACGGAGCCCAGCAGGCCCCCGACGACCGGGATCACGAAGAACCCCACGATGCCGGCCACCCCGGCCAGGAACAGCGCCCGGTACGGCGTGCCCACCGCCCGCAGATCGCGGGCCGGCAGCAGCCACTTCACCACCTGGTTGAGCAGCAGCAGCGCGGTGGCGGCCATCAGCACCACCCAGGCGAGCGCGGACCTCTCGGACAGCGTCCACCACATCACGCCCGCCCAGACGATCAGCGGCCCGGGAATGCCGGGCACCAGCACCCCGAGCAGCCCGAGCAGCATCACCAGACCGGCCGCGACCAGCTGCCAGACGTTCATGCGCCGGCCGCACTTCGCCCGGCCCGCCTGCCGTCGCCCCGCGCGCGCCGTCCCGTGGTCCGCTCACCGCACCCGGTCACGCGCCGGCCTCACTCCCGGCGGGCGCGCGCCCGGTGACGGCCTGTCCGCTGCACACTCTCATGGGCCCAGGGTGCCGGAAGCGGCCCGGAAGCGCTTGCCGGCGGGCGGCCGGAGCACGGGCCCCGGGGGAGCGCGCCTGACCCACCGGTCACACCGGAGCCGAACCGACCGCCGTCCACCACGGCTCGCCCGCCCGCCTACACGGACCCGCGCTGGTCAGCGACTACCGCGGCCGGTCACTCTTGTGAGGCCGAACGCCCGGTGGACGCTCTTTTGCGCCCTGTTGAGGGCACGGCCGCGCAGGGACAATACGGCGCATGAACCAGCAGGAGGCCGGGTGCGGCCAGGAGGACGACTGGTGGCGGGAGTTGTACGGGGAGGGAGGGGGAGACGATGCGCCGGGGCGCGCCGCGGTGCACGACGCCGGGCCGGCCGACACCCCGGACACCCTCGATGACCGGGTGGCCTCGGCGCTCCGGGCAGTGGCCGCGCCGCGCCGGGCGGTCCCGAGGCGACAGCCCCCGGCGGCCCGCCCCACGGCATCCCCGTCAGCGCCGATCCCGCTCCAGGCCACCGGTCCGGGCCACCGCCCGGCGCCTCCCACCCCGCCGGCCGCCCCGTCCGCGCCGGAGCCGCCCCGTGACACCCCCGCGCCGGCCGGCACCGGCACCCCGCACGACCGCCCGCCGCTCTCCGGCGAGCTGGGCACCCTGCCCGCCGCCGACCCGGCCGCCCTCGACGACCTGGTGCCGGACACCGCGCTGGACGGCGCCCGGTACGGCTCACTGACGCTGCTCGCCGCCTCCCGGCGCGGCGACCTCGCCCGCCACCGCGGCGACGTACGCCGCGACGCCCTGCTCACCGCCCGCTTCGGCGCCGGCCGGCACGCCCTGATCCTGGTCGCCGTCGCCACCGGCCGGCCCGCCGCAGCGGGCGGCCACCGCGCCGCCCAGGAAGCCTGCGCCCGCATCGGCGGCGCGGTCGGCCGCAGCTACACCCGACTGGCCGAGGACATCCGTACGGACCACCGCAGCGCCCTCAAATCCGGGCTCCAGCGGCTCACCGACCGCAGCTACGGCAGGCTGCGCGACCGGTCACCGGAGCCCGACGACGCACCGGAGCGGTACACCCCCGCACTCCGCTGCCTGCTGCTGCCCGCCGACCCGGACTGCCGGACCCGGGTGTTCTTCGGCGTCGGCGCCGGCGGCCTCTTCCGGCTCCGCGAAGGCGCCTGGGAGGACCTGGCGCCCGCGGTACCGGAGCAGGCAGCCAGGACGGGACCGGACGACGGCGCCGACGGGGCCGAGCCGTTCCTCTTCCGTACCGCCTTCGCCCGCCCGGGGGACACCCTGCTGCTGTGCAGCGCCGGTCTCGCCGAGCCCCTCCAGCAGGACCCCGCGTTCGCGGCCCGGCTGGCCGGCGAGTGGTCCGCCGCCGCGCCTCCGGACCCGCTGTCCTTCCTCGCCGCCGCACAACATCCCGTGGCGGGCCACCCGAAGGACCGTACGGCCGTCGGGGTGTGGGAGTCCTAGCGACGGGCAAACCCGGACCGGGGCACGGCCGGCGCGGCGGCGCAGCGGAGGCGGGCCGGGGGACCCCATGGGTTCATGGGACGAGGCCACCGCGCCAGCGGGCAGCCACCCAGCGCCGGACACCCGTCGAAGGAGCGACAGCGACATGGCGAAGCAGACCGTGGCCGAGCAGTTCGTGGACATCCTCGTACGGGCGGGGGTACAGCGGCTCTACGGCGTGGTCGGCGACAGCCTGAACCCGGTGGTGGACGCCATCCGCCGGAACCCCGCGATCGACTGGATTCAGGTCCGGCACGAGGAGACCGCCGCCTTCGCCGCCGGGGCGGAGGCCCAGCTCACCGGCTCCCTCGCGGCCTGCGCGGGCTCCTGCGGCCCCGGCAACCTGCACCTCATCAACGGCCTGTTCGACGCGCACCGCTCCATGGCCCCGGTCCTCGCCCTGGCCTCGCACATCCCCGCCGGCGAGATCGGCACCACCTACTTCCAGGAGACCCACCCCGACCGGCTGTTCGTCGAGTGCAGCCACTACAGCGAGCTGATCTCCAGCACCCGGCAGATGCCGCGGGTGCTGCAGACCGCGATCCAGCACGCCATCGGGCAGAGCGGGGTCGCGGTCGTCGCCCTCCCCGGCGACATCGCCGGCGAGGAGGCCCCGGAGCGGGCCATCGAACACGCCCTGGTCACCACGCGCCCGTCCGTCCGCCCCGGAGAGGCCGAACTCGACGCGCTGGCGAGGATGATCGACGAGGCCGACCGGGTCACGCTGTTCTGCGGCAGCGGCACGGCGGGCGCGCACGCCGAGGTGATGGAGTTCGCCGAGCGGGTGAAGTCCCCGGTCGGCCACGCGCTGCGGGGCAAGGAGCACATCCAGTACGACAACCCCTACGACGTGGGCATGAGCGGACTGCTCGGCTACGGCGCCGCCTACGAGGCCACCCATGAGTGCGATCTGCTGATCCTGCTCGGCACGGACTTCCCGTACAACGCGTTCCTGCCCGATGACGTCAGGATCGTCCAGGTCGATGTCCGGCCCGAACACCTGGGCCGCCGCACCACGCTCGACCTCGCCGTCTGGGGCGATGTCCGCGAGACGCTGCGCGGCCTGATCCCGAAGGTCCGGCCGAAGCAGGACCGCAGGTTCCTCGACCGGATGCTGAAGAAGCACACCGAGGCACTGGAAGGCGTGGTCAAGGCCTACACCCGCAAGGTCGAGAAGCGCACCCCGATCCACCCCGAGTACGTCGCCTCCGTCCTGGACGAAGAGGCCGCCGACGACGCCGTCTTCACGGTCGACACCGGTATGTGCAACGTCTGGGCGGCCCGCTACCTCACCCCCAACGGCCGCCGCCGGGTGATCGGTTCGTTCAGCCACGGCTCGATGGCCAACGCGCTGCCGCAGGCGATCGGCGCCCAGTTCACCGACCGCGGCCGCCAGGTCGTCTCCATGTCGGGCGACGGCGGGTTCTCGATGCTGATGGGCGACTTCCTCACCCTGGTCCAGTACGACCTGCCGGTGAAGGTGGTGCTGTTCAACAACTCCTCGCTGGGCATGGTGGAACTGGAGATGCTGGTCTCCGGCCTGCCGGCGTACGGCACCACCAACCGGAACCCGGACTTCGCGGCCATCGCCCGCGCGGCCGGTGCCCACGGCGTCCGGGTGGAGAAGCCCAAGCAGCTGCGCGGCGCCCTGCGCGACGCCTTCCGCCACAAGGGCCCGGCCCTGGTCGACATCGTCACCGACCCCAACGCCCTGTCCATCCCGCCCAAGATCAGCGCCGAGATGGTGTCCGGCTTCGCCCTCTCGGCCGGAAAGATGGTGCTGGACGGCGGCGTCGGCCGCATGCTCCAGATGGCCCGCTCCAACCTGCGCAACATTCCCCGGCCTTGAGGCGCCTCCGCAGGCCCCGGACCGGGCCCGCGAGTGCGCCGCGCCGACCGGCCCGCCCGGCCGCTCAGCGGTCTCGGAACAGCCCCTCATGCCCCTCCGCCTGCTGAATCGCCCGCACCAGTCCGGCGACCAGCTGTGCCCGCTCGGCCATGGAGTCGATCAGCAGGTACTCGTGGTCGGCGTGGGCGCCGCCGCCGACCGCGCCGAGGCCGTCGAGGGTGGGTACCCCCAGCGCGGCCGTGAAGTTGCCGTCGCTGCCGCCGCCGACGGCGCGGGCCTCGACGCCGGGGAGCAACCGCTGTGCCACCGCGAACAGCCCGGCCGCCGCCGACTCGGGCATCGGGGGCCGGCCGATGCCGCCCCGTACCGTGATCTCCGCCTCGTCGAGATGCGGCGCCAGCGCCGCGAAGGCGGCTTCGACGCGGTCCTTCTCGTCGGCCGTCTCGACCCGGACGTCGACGGTGACGGTCGCCTCCGCGGGGACGACGTTGTCCAGGGTGCCGGCGGCCGCGACGGTCGGGGTCACGGTCGTGCCGGTCCCGGGCCGGCCGAGCGCCGCGATGTCCAGGACCTGATGTGCCGCTTCGACCAGGGCGTTGACCCCGGCCGCGGGTTCGAGGCCCGCGTGCGAGGCCCGGCCCCGGACCGAGACCTGGAAGGTGCCGCAGCCCTTGCGGCCGGTCTTCAGGGCTCCGCCGTCCGCGGCCCCCTCCATGACGAGGACCGCGCCGCAGGCCAGGGCGCGCTCTTCGAGGAGGGCGCGGGAGGCGTGGGAGCCGACCTCCTCGTCGGCGGTCAGCAGGATCTCGACGCCCGACCGGTCGTCGAGCGTCGCCAGGCCGTGAACGGCCTGCACCACACCGCCGAGCATGTCGAAGACCCCGGGGCCGGTCGCCCGCCCGTCCGCGGCCCGGAACGGGCGGCGCTCAAGACTGCCGAGCGGGAACACCGTGTCGTGGTGACCGAGGATCAGGACCTTCGGGTCGCCGCCGGCCGCCCAGTGGACATGCGGTCCGGCCTCGCTCTCCACGAGGACGGCCTGCCCGCCGAGGCGGCGTTCGAGGACGGCCGCGACGGTTTCGGCCGAGGCCCGCAAGGCGTGGAGGTCGCGTGAGGGGGACTCGACCTCGACGAGCGTCCTGAGGTCCTCGATCATCGCGTCCACGCTGGCGGTCCGGTGCGTCGTCACGGGAACAAGAGTACGTGGCGCTCCATAGGCCCAACTTGGTTCCTTCGCCAGCTGAAGCGATCTCTAAACCACATTTATAACCGGAAAGAGTGAAATGTTAGCAAAGGGACTCAATGTAGTCCCGTATACGCCGAAAGGAAGAGCAGGAAGCGGCAGTGAGCCGCTTGGAGCGATCGGGAGATTGTTATGTCACGGATCACGCGGGTGACTGCCATGGCCGCACTGGCGGCGAGTACTGCCCTGGCCGGTATGTCGCCGGCGTTCGCGGACAGTGGCGCGTCCGGCGGCGCGGCCAATTCGCCGGGTGTGGTGTCGGGTAACGCGATTCAGGTCCCGGTCCACATTCCGGTCAATGTGTGCGGCAACACCATCAACATCGTGGGGCTGCTGAACCCGGCCTTCGGCAACACCTGCCTCAACGGCGGCATCGAGCGCCGGGTGGTGCACCGTCACACCGTCGTCAAGCACCACCACAAGCACGTCAAGCACGTCAAGCATGTCAAGAAGCACCACCCGAAGAAGCACCACCACCACAAGCCGGTCGGTGGCGTGCACACCGGTGGCGGCGGCCTGGTCGACGTCGAGCGCTGAGCCACTCGCTTGGATCATCTGGTCATCGCGAGCGTGCGTGCACCGCGCTGACGGCCCGGCCGACGCCGAGAGGGCCTGAACCGAGCGGTCCGGTGGGCTTCACCACCCGCATGCTCACCAGCACACGACGGCCGGGACCCCACCACGGGGTCCCGGCCGTCGGGCTGCCCGGCCGCCCCGCCGGGCTCACCCGGCGGGCGGACGCTGCGGACGGAGCCGGAGGGTCAGGATCTGGAACGGGCGCAGCTCGACCGTCACATCCGAGGTCGGGCCCTCCTCCTCCTCGTGCAGCGGACGCTCCAACAGGTCCGTCACCGTGGCGTGTGCGACGGGGAAACCGGGAGAGAGGGTGCCCGTCGCGCGGCCGCCACGGGACTCGTACAGACGCACCACCACATCGCCGCTGCGGTCCTCGGCGAGCTTGACCGACTCGACCGTGACCGCCGGGTGGTCGACGCGGACCAGCGGGGGCACGGGCGGCACGGCGGCCGCCCTGAGCGGCAGGTTGAGGGCCAGGCCCCCGGCGACCGCGTCGCCGACGCCGGCCCCCGGCAGGAGTGCGTAGGTGAAGCGGTGGGCCCCCTGGTCGGTCTCCGGGTCGGGGCTGTGCGGGGCGCGCAGCAGGGTCAGCCGTACGGTCGTGCCCAGGCCCTCGGGGTGCGGGGTGCGGGTCACGTCATGGCCGTAGGTCGAGTCGTTGAGCAGCGCGATGCCGTAGCCCGGCTCGGCGACCCGCAGCCAGCGGTGCGCACAGATCTCGAAACGGGCCGCGTCCCAGCTGGTGTTGGTGTGCGTGGGGCGGTGGACATGGCCGAACTGCACCTCGGAGGTGGACCGTTCGGCGTGCACATCCAGCGGAAAGGCGGCCTTGAGGACCTTCTCCGACTCGTGCCAGTCGATGTCGGTGGTGATGTCGAGACGGCGGGAGCCGGCCCGCAGGGTGAGTTCCTGGGTGAGCCGGGAGGCGCCGAACGCCCTGGTCACCCGTACCGTCGCGGACAGCGGCCCGGCCGCGGTCAGCTCCACGGACTCGGCGTCGGTCAGATCGGTGTGCCGGTGGCGGTAGTGGCGGTCGAGGTCCCAGGCGTCGTACCGGGTGGGGTGGTCGGGGTGCAGTTGCAGCAGATTGCCGCGGGCGTCCGGTGCCAGCACCTCCCGTCCGGCGTGCAGATCGCGTACGGAGGTCAGCAGGCCGTCGGTGTCGAGTTCCACCCGCAGCAGCCCGTTGTCGAGGGTGAGGGTGCCGTCGGAGCCGGTGTCGGCCCGTACGGGCGGCGGCGGTGGGGTGGGGGAGTCCGGGCCGGGCGGACGGACGGCGGCCGAGCCCAGTGCGGGGACATGGACCGCGACGGCCGACGGCCCGTCCGGCCCGGTGCCTGCCGTCCCGGCCGGCAGCTCGACGATCTCGTCCCGGGGGTAGGGCGAGGCGTTGAACACCGTCGGGACGCCGGGCGCCGCGCCCCCGGGCCCGGCCGGCGCCGCGAGCGCCGTTTCGATGATCCCGGTGAGCTCCGCCTCCACCGCCGCGTAGGTGGCACGGGCCTCGCGGTGCACCCAGGCGATGGACGAGCCCGGCAGGATGTCGTGGAACTGGTGCAGCAGCACGGTCTTCCAGAGGCGGTCGAGGGCGTCGTACGGGTAGGCGTACGCGTCGCCCCCCGCCCGCACCGCCGCCGTGGCCGCCCACAACTCCGCCTCGCGCAGCAGGTGTTCACAGCACCGGTTGCCCTGTTTGGTCTTCGCCTGCGAGGTGTACGTGCCGCGGTGGAACTGGAGGTACAGCTCGCCCGACCAGACCGGTGCCGCCGCCCCGTACTCCTCGTGGGCGGCCTCGAAGAACCGGGCCGGCGGCTCGACCCCGACCCGCGGTGAGCCCTCCAGGGACCGCAGCCGGCGGGCCCGCTCCAGCATCTCGCGGGTCGGGCCGCCCCCGCCGTCACCCCAGCCGAACGGGACCAGGGAGCGGGTGGCCCGTCCCTTGTCCGCGAAGTTGCGTTCGGCGTGGGCCAGTTCGCGTCCGTGGAGCTGGGAGTTGTAGGTGTCGACCGGCGGGAAGTGGGTGAAGATCCGGGTGCCGTCGATGCCCTCCCACCAGAAGGTGTGGTGCGGCATCCGGTCGGTCTGGTTCCACGACAGCTTCTGGGTCAGGAACCACTTCGCGCCGGCCAGCCGGGCCAGCTGCGGGAAGGCGGCGGTGTAGCCGAACGAGTCCGGCAGCCAGATCTCCTCGGTCTCCACCCCCAGCTCCTCCAGGAAGAACCGTTTGCCGTGCACGAGCTGCCGGGCCAGCGCCTCACCGCCGGGCATGTTGGCGTCGGACTCCACCCACATCGAACCCACCGGCGCCCAGTTCCCGTCCCGTACGGCCTCCTTGATGCGCTCCCAGATGTGCGGCTGGTGCTCCTTGACCCAGGCGTACTGCTGCGCCTGGGAGCAGGCGAACACCAACTCCGGGTAGTCCTTGGCGAGATGGGTGACGTTGGCGAAGGTGCGGGACGCCTTGCGGACGGTCTCGCGCAGCGGCCACAGCCAGGCCGAGTCGATGTGTGCGTGCCCGGTGGCCGAGACACGGTGGGCGCTCGCGGCGGCCGGCCGGCTCAGGACATCGGCCAGCGCGGCCCGCCCCGTGGCCGCCGTGCCGCCGACGTCGTGCAGGTCCAGCGCGTCCAGCAGGTCCTCCAGGGCCCGCAGGATCTCGTGCCGGCGCGAGCCGTCGGCGGGCAGTTCGTGCATCAGCTCCGACAGCACCTCGATGTCGAGGACCAGCTGCCAGACGGTCTCGTCGAGCACCGCGAGGTCCGCCGAGGCGAAGCGGTACAGCGGACGGGCGGGCGCGGTCCGTACATCGCCGAGGTCCGTGGGGCGGAAGTCCCGCAGCACCGCCGGGTTCGCGGCCGCCTCCAGCAGCAGCCGCACCTCCTCACCGCCGCTGACCGGCGCACCGACAGGAAGGTGACGGTTACGCGGATGGATGCCCTTGAGCGGCACCCCGTCGGCGTCGTACAGCAGGCCCTCGGCCTGGAACCCGGGCCCGTCGCCGCTGAACCCGGGATCGATGACGGCCTCCACCCGGTGCCCCGCCCACTCCCGCGGCACCTCACCCGTCAGCCGGAACCAGCTGGTGGACCACGGCGGCCCCCAGGGCTCGCCGGCCGTGAACGGCTCGTACGTGGCCGCGAGGGCCTCGCTCACCGGCCCCGGCTCCCCGGGCGCGTGCCAGACGGCGAGCCGCAGCGGCACCCGCGCCGCGTACTGGGCGGGCCGGATGAACTGCCCCAGCGCCCGCTCCAGGCGCCCCTCCACCAGCAGTCGGTCGTCGTGCACAGCGGCTCCTCACGCTCGTACTCCCCGCGCTGCCGGGGCGCGGGCGGGTTCCCGGCGGCAACCGGAGGAGTGCTTCCGTACCCGGTGCCGGGGCCGGGCTTCGCGACAGGCTCGGATCAGGCATACCCACCGCGGCCCCGCCCGGCTCACCCGGCATGAGGGTGACGGACCGGCGGGACGGGGAGCACAGAAGCGGCACACCCGAAGCATGGCGACAGATCGGATGGGCATGCTGACCGTGAGGCTGTTCGAGGCAGAGCGCCGGAGTTCGTTGGGGGCGGGGGAGAGAATGCGTCAGCCTGTGCGGCGCGAGGAACGGAAGAGAACGCAGGAAGCGGCCGAGGGGGGCCGGAACGGGGAGACCACCGCGCGGGCGCCGGGGGTGCTGGAGCGGAAGGTACGGCACGCGGATCTGAAGGCGGTCGGAGAGGTGCGCAGGGAGCTGCGCCAGCTGCTGAGCCGCTGGACGGCGCCGGGCGTCGGCGAACTCGCGGAGGTCGCGACGCTGCTCACCAGCGAGCTGGTCACCAATGCCCTGGTGCATGCCGAGGGCGGCGCCGTCGTCACGGCCCGGGTCAGCGACCGGTTGCGGGTGGAGGTCAGGGACTTCGTCCCCGGACGGCCCGAGCCACGGCCGCCGACCACCGACGGGACCTCCGGCAGGGGGCTGATGCTGGTGCGTTCCTTAGCCGACGCCTGGGGGATACGCACCGAGACCCTGGGCAAGAGCGTGTGGTTCGAACTGGGCGGCGGACCGGCCTGACGCGGGGGCGGGGGCGTCGGTCGGCGCGGTCCGCCACCAAGCGGTCCGCCACCAGGCGGTCCGCTACCGGTCAGCCGAACTGCCGCTCGATCTCGGCGAGTTTCTCCTCCAGGGAGTCCAGACGGGGAATCGTCTGGGTGTCGTCCTCCGCGGTGAGATCCACGGTCCGCGGAGCCCCGGCCGGGGCCCCGGCACCCTCGGCCTCAGCGCCGGCCACGGCCTTGAGAGCCGGGCGGGAGGGCGCCGGCAGCGCTCCGGTGAGCAGCGGCTGAGGATCGCCGGCTATGGCGGGGTCGGGCCCGGCCACCTCCGCGGCCGCGGCCGCAGGCTGCGGCACCGCCAGCTGCCGGCCGCCACCCCGGCCGACGCCCCAGGCGCGGTGCTGCCGGTTGAGGGCCTTGATGCGGGCCCGGTCGAGCTTGCCCTGCTCACGCCGCCGGAGACGGGCCTGCTCCTTCTCGCGCCGGTCCTCGCGGACCTCCTCGACCGCCTCGTCCAGCGTCCGTACGCCCTCCAGCAGCATCAGCGACCAGGCGGCGAAGGTCTCACGGGGCGCGCGAAGCCAGCGGACGATCCGGATCTGCGGCAGCGGCCGCGGCACCAGACCCTGCTCCCGCAGCGCCGCCCGGCGGGTCTGCTTGAGCGCCCGGTCGAAGAGGACCGCCGCCGACAGCGACATCCCGGCGAAGAACTGCGGTGCACCCGCGTGGCCCAGGCCGCGCGGCGCATGCACCCAGTTGAACCACGCCGCGGCACCCGCGAACGTCCACACCAGCATCCGCGACCCCAGTGCCGCGTCACCGTGGCTGGCCTCCCGTACGGCGAGCACGGAGCAGAACATCGCCGCACCGTCGAGCCCGAAGGGCACCAGATACTCCCAGCCCCCGGAGAGGTTGAGGTTCTGCACGCCGAAGCCGACCAGCCCGTGGAAGGACAGTGCGGCGGCGACCGCCGCACAGCAGAACAGCAGCAGATACGAGGCCGAGGCGAAGACGGCCTCCTTGCGCCGCCGCCGCTCCTCGCTGCGCTCCCAGGAGTCCTCCGCGACGGACCGGGCCGCCGCCCGCTTCCCGCGCACCACCAGCGCCACGGCCGCAAGCACACCGAAGAGCAGCACGGCACCGGGAACCAGCCAGTCCAGCGATATGTCGGTCATTCTCATTCTGGAATCCCTTTGCCTCGGGTACGCGATTTCCGCGACATCCTGGCGGAATCCGATCCCCGCCCAGGGGGTTTCGGGGCAAGAGAACGCCTAGGGGTACGGGGGAGGCGCCTTGGGGTCGAACTGTCGTCCGTCAAAGGGAAGTTGAGTTCGATCGTGACTGCCCTGGCGGGCGCCGCGCCCGCAGCGTCTCAGCCCGTGCGGTCGTCCGCGCCCTCCGGTCCGGGAGGGAGTGGGATCTCGAAGTGCACGGTGCCGAAGCCTGCCCCGTGTTCGCCGGTGGTTCTGGCGTCGAAGACCTCCTTGGCGATGCTGTTCCAAAAGCCCTGTGCGCCGGGGATGTTGACGTTGGTGTGCAGGTAGACGCAGTCGTAGCCCGGTGTGGCGGCGGCGAACGCGCAGGCCTTCCGCACCATGGCGCGGGCCAGGCCGTGCCGCCGGTGCTCGGGCCGGACGTAGACGCGGACGAGTTGCGCGGCGGAGGCGTAGCGCTCGGCCAGCCGGCGTGGATGCGGGGGGTGTGCCGGTCCGCGGGACAGCAGTCCGGTGGTGGCCACCACCTCGCCGTCCGACAGGGCGACGATCAGCTGGTGCCGCGGGTGGTCCAGGTAGGTGCCCCGGATGTCGATGACGTCGGCGTGCCAGGCGGGCACGTATCCGTAGTCGAACTCGCGGTAGAAGGTGTCCAGCATGACGCTGCGCGCGCCGTCGCAGTCCTGGGGTTCGGCCGGGCGGATCGTGTAGGTGCCGGTCTCGTGCGTCTGGGGTTGTGGGTCGTGCATGCCTTGTCCGTGGGGGAGGGGGTGGGGTGGGGGTTCCGGGTATTCGGGGGTGTGGGCGGGCGTGGGGTGGTCCTGGGGCGCGTGACCGGAGTGACCAGCAGTGCACAGCATATGGATATGGAAATCATTTTCAACTTGGCCTCGCGGCTCTGCCCGTGCTGCATGTGCCTGCGGTGGGAGTGGTGTGTCGGCGTCGCGCCGGTTTGAGGGGGTGTCAGGTGGCGGTGGTCAGGCGTCTGATGCGGTCCTCGTCGCGGGTGCGCGGGCAGGTGACGCAGGTGTCCTCGGGGCGGAGCGTGTAGTACATGCAGCAGCTGGCGCGGTCCCGGGTGGGCAGCGCCTCGCCGCCGGGTCCGGTCAGCTCGCGGAATGCCGCGCCTCCCACGTAGGGCGCGGTGGCGCCGGGCAGCAGCCGCTCCAGCGCGATCCTCGCCCGCGGTTCCTCGCCCAGCAGCTGAGCCACGTACCAGAGGCCCTCGACGATCTCGTCGGACGCCATGCCCCACAGTGCCCGCGGCCCGCGCCGCACCCGGGTGCGGAATCCGTCGAGGACGGGTCCGAGGTGCGCGGCCACCGCCGCCCGGACCTCCGCGCGCAGCGCCTCCTCGTCCGGTACGACCCGGGCCCCGGGCAGCGCCGCCGCCGGATCGTCCGGAAGGCAGGCGAACGCGCTGAGGCGTACCGCCATCCGGAGGGGCTCGCGCCGGACCGAGACGTCCTGGACGGGCAGATGCGGGACCCGGCGGTGCAGGAACCAGGGGAGGGTGATCAGCAGACAGGCGGGCCAGGCGTAGCGGTGCAGGGCGAAGCTCGCGACCACGTCCGGCCGGGCGGACCGGCCGTGGTCGCGGACGATCTGTGCGTCGTCCCAGGCGAGGAAGGCGTCGAGGGCCTCGCCGCCGGCCGCCAGCCCGGCCGCGCACACCCAGCCGTCGCCACTGGGCGGTGCGGTGTGCCAGGTGGTCACCTGCAGACCGGGAAAGACCTCGGTGAGCCGGGCGTAGGACTCGGCGACGGGGTGGGTCGCGGCCGGGGCGGCGAGAGCAGAAGTCATGGGGAGACCACCGAATCGCGATCGTTAGCAGGTAAGGCTTACCTTACCCGAACTCTCTACCCGCGCCCGCTCGGCGCCAGTCCCGGCAGCCCGGCGAGGTTCCGGTACCGGTGCACGGATTTGTACTGTGGCCCGCGCCGCCTATGGTGCTGGGATACGTCAGAAGGAGCCGTCATGGAACAGGGCACAGCGGAACAGGAGCCGGCCGCGCGGGCATGGGTGCCCGCGCAGCCCGGCCCTGCCGCGCCCCGGCGGCACTCCGTCCGCGGCCAGGTGCTGGCCGCGCTCCGCCGTGCCCTGGCCGGCGGGGAGCTGACCCCCGGCGAGGTCTACTCCGCGCCCGCGCTCGCCGAGTGCTACGGCGTCTCCGCGACCCCGGTCCGTGAGGCCATGCAGCAGCTCGCCTGCGAGGGTGCCGTCGAGGTCGTGCCCAACCGCGGCTTCCGGGTCGCCGAGTGCAGCTCCCGCGACCTCGCCGAGCTGGCCGAGGTCCGGCGGATGCTGGAGGTGCCCGCGATCATCCGGCTGGCGCGGGCGCTGCCCCCGGAGCGCTGGGAGGAGCTGCGCCCGCTCGCCGCCGCGGGTGTGGCGGCCGCGGCCCACGGGGACCGGGCCGCCTACGCCGAGGCCGACCACGCCTTCCATGTCGCCCTGATGGCGCTCACCGGAAACCGCCGGCTCACCGAGGTGGCCGGCGATCTGCTGCGCCGCACCCAGTGGCCGGCGGGTGGCTCCCGGCTGCGCACCGCCGAGCTGCTGGCCGACGCCTCCGAGCACACCGCGCTGCTCGACGCCCTGGTGGCCCAGGAGTACGCGGTGGTCGAACGGATCGCCCGCGAGCATGTCTCGGCGGCCCGGCACCCGCACTGAGACCGGTGGCTCAGTCGGGCAGCAGCTCCTCCAGGGGCAGCGCCGCGACATCGGCGGCGGGACGGGAGAGGTAGAGCTCGGCGTGGTAGAAGCCGTCGGACTCCTTGCCCGCGGTGGACAGGCCGAGGCCCGCCAGCGCGTCGAAGCTCGCCCGCCGCTCACCCTCGTCGGCGAACCGGCGCTGCCGGAACGTGCGGGTGGTGAGCTTCTCCGTCACCAGGCCGGCCCGGGCCAGCAGCGCGGAGACCGGCTGGTAGGACACGGTCCGCAGGACGAACGCGGCGACCCAGGGCGGCGCGGACACGTTGTCGATGAGGTGGCCGAAGGTACGCGCGGTGATGTAGCCGACGCCGCCGGTGACGGTGATCAGGTCGGTGCCCGCGAGGACCTTCCGGAGTTCCGGGCTCGGCTCGTCGAGTTCCAGGTTCTCCGCGAAGCCGTGGTCGAGCAGACCGACCGACTGCGCGTAGCCGGCCGCGCGGTCCGCCGAGTCGATGCCGCTGATCCGGAAGGGCGCCGCGCGCCGCCGGTTGGCGAAGAACGTGCGGTCCTCGTCGATGAGTTGGCGGGTGGTCGGCATGCCCGGACCGGGCGCGGCGTAGCGGCCGTAGAGGTCCGAGAGTGACAGCTGGTGATTGAGGAGCGCCGCGTTGACCCCGTACGAGCAGCAGAGGTCGACGACGTTCAGTGGGGGGCGGTCGCTCCGGTGCCGTTGGAGGGTCTCGGCCACGGCGCGGAAGACCGCTTGGCCGTGGTGCGGAATCTGGTAGTCCAGGGGGTGCAGTGTGGTGAAGTACCGACGGGGATCAGGGCAGTTGTAAATCGCCTCGAAATCTGCCTTGCCCCAGTCGGTTCCAGCGGTCGTATGCGTCACTCCTGCTGTCATCTATGGCCTCCTGCCAAGGCTGTAACAGTGGGTGGGGGCTGAGCTGGTCCCGGACCAGCATCCAAGTCCCTGCCGCCGCCTCACAGTGCGACTTGCGGCCATTCTCGGGGTCTGTGGGGCGGGATGGAACACCGCGGCCCCCGGCTTCCGCCCATGGTCCCACCTCATGGTTCCCCCGGCGCGTCGACCGCGGAGGCCGTTGGCAACCATCGCGCCCCGGCCGATCCGCCGCGCCGACCGTCCAGATCCGGCCAATCGCGGCGCGAGCGGGCATGGCTGAGGAAGGGGGGTTGACGGGGAGGAGGGAAGCAGTGCAGGGGGAAGTGGCGAGGGGCGGGAAAGGGGGCGGCGGTCCGCATCCCGCGGCCGGAAGGCGCAGGGGCGGGGAACGGCGGGGGGAACGGGCGACGGCCAACCACCCGTGGTCGCGGGGTGATTGGCCGTCGCGGGCGAGCGGTGCCCAGGGGGGCGCCCCTAGGTCGCCGGGAGGGCGGTGGAGAGATGGTCGGCGAGCCAGGTGGGGACGCCGCCCATGAGGCGGAACAGCCGGGCGGCCTCGGCGCGCAGCCGGGGCGCGTCGGTGTCCGGGGCGGCGTCGGCCAGTGCCGCGAGGGCCGGTGCCGTGCCGATGAGGAAGCCCAGCTCCTCGCGAATCCGCAGCGACTCGGCGAAGCCGTGCCGGGCCTCCGCCACGTCGCCGTCGCGCAGGGCCAGCCCGGCCAGATGACGCCAGGTGAAGGACAGCAGCAGGGTGTCACCGTGTGCGGTGGCACCAGCGTGCGCGCGGCGGTAGGCGGCGCGCGCCGAGTCCGGGCTGTCGGCGACATGCTCGGCCATCAGCCCGCGGCGGAAGTCCAGCAGCGGGCGGCCGGGCGCGGCCGGCGCCAGCAGCGCGGCGGCCCGGCCCAGCGCCGAACGCGCCTCGTCGGCCCGGTCACGGACGCCCAGGACCGTGGCGGCGTAAGCGAGGTGGCCGCGTTCGCAGGCCGCGCCGCCCCGCTCGTCGTCGTCGCCCGCCAGCGCCTCGGCGCTGCGCAGCGCGTCCTCCGCCTCGGCCCAGCCGGTGGCCGTGAACATGCAGCGCTCCACCAGGAGCGCGGCGCGACGCAGCGCGGACGGGGCGTGACGGACGGAGTGTGGTTCCAGCAGTGCGGCCGCGTCGTGCCAGCAGCCGCGGGAGCGCAGACGCCAAACGGCACGGTCGAGGGGACTGTCACCCTCGACCGTGCCGTTCGCCGGTGCCTCCGGTGCGGGTGCGGGTCCCGGTACCGCGAGCGGCACCGGCTCCGCGGAACTGACCGGATCAACGGGACTCGCCCCTGACATGGCGGTATCCGCCACATTGCCCTCCCCAAGCGCGCCATTGAGCTGGAAGTTGCAGACCGTGCGCGCATCTCAGCACGGATTCCGTCGTGCGGCCAAGGGGGCGGGTGAATGTTTTCACAATCACCGGGTGCACGTTTCCGGCGGGGGCGCGGCGATGATCAGGTGCGCCGTGGGGTGCCGCGTACGGCAGCCGTCCGGCCGCCGGGATCGGGTACCGCCCGATCGGATTACCCCGAACGGTGGAGTCCGGTCCGGCCGGGTCGCTTCCGCCGCGTCAGCTCATCCGCAGGGCGAGGAAGAAGTCGAGCTTGTCCTCCAGGCGGGACAGGTCCCGGCCGGTGAGCTGCTCGATCCGGCCCACCCGGTAGCGGAGCGTGTTGACGTGCAGGTGAAGGCGGCCGGCGCAGCGGGTCCAGGAGCCGTCGCAGTCGAGGAAGGCCTCCAGCGTGGGGATCAGCTCGGCGCGGTGCCGGCGGTCGTAGTCGCGCAGCGGGTCCAGGAGCCGGGCGGTGAAGGCCCGGCGGACGTCGTCCGGCACGAACGGCAGCAGCAGGACGTGCGAGGCCAGCTCCTCGTGCCCGGCGGCGCAGACCCGGCCCGGACGGGCGGCGGCGACCCGGCGGGCGTGCCGGGCCTCCTCCAGCGCGCCGCGCAGCCCCTCCGCCGAGTGCACCGAGGCGCTCACGCCGACCGTCAGCCGCCCGTCGTCCGCCAGACCGCGGCCGAGCGGCTGCCGGACGACGGCGAGCAGCTCATCGGCGTGCAGACCGGCCGCCGCGGAGTCCCCGGGCTCGTCCGGGACGGGCAGCGGCACCAGCGCCACCGCCTCGTCGCCGGTGTGGGCCACGGCGATCCGGTCGGAGGGCTCCGGACCGAACGTGCCCGGATCGACCAGCACCTCCTCCAGCAGGCTCTGGGCCACCGGGCCGCCGGGGACGTCGCCGTCCGCCCACTCGACGCGGGCCACCACGATCTGCCAGTGCGGCGCGGTGCCCAGGCCGGGCAGCAGCACGGGGGCCGCCACCCGCAGCCGGGCCGCGATCTCGGCGGGCGGGGCACCCGTCTGGACCAGCTCCAGCACCTCCTGGGCGAGCCGGCGGCGGACCGTACGGGCCGCGTCGCGCCGGTCGCGTTCCACGGCGATCAGCTGGGTGACCCCGTGCAGCAGGTCGAGGCGCTCCTCTGGCCAGTCGCCGGCATCCGCCTCGACGGCCAGCAGCCAGTCGCTGAGCAGGGTCTGCCGCAGGTCACGGCCCTCGTGGCGGATCGGGAACAGCGAGAAGGTGCCGCCCCCTTCGAGCGTGACGCGGTGCGGGCCGCGGCGGCCGCTGCGGGCGGCCGCCAGGTGCTCGCCCGCGAGCCGGGCGGCCACCTCGGCGGACAGCTCGGGCCCGGCGCCCGCCAGCGTCGAACCGGCGATCTGCCGGCCGGTGGGGGAGAGCACCCAGGCCCGCAGATCCAGGTCTGAGCCGAGCAGGTCCAGGACCACCTCCGGGCCGCCGCCGGCGGGCCCCGACGTCATCAGCCGCCGGTGACGGTCCACCACGGCCGCGAGGTCACCGGCCCGTTCGCTGGAGACCTGGCGGACGACATGCTCGGTGATGGAGGCGAACGAGACGTCCTCGACGACCGAGAACAGCGGCAGCCGGTGCTGCGCGCAGGCCGTGACCAGGTCCTCCGGGACCGAGCCCAGTTCCGCCTCGCCCGCGGCGAGTCCGGCGACCCCGGCCGCGGCCAGGATGCGGACGAACCGCTCGGAGTCCTCGGGCGCCCGGCGCCAGGCCAGGCCGGTCAGCACCAGTTCGCCACCGGAGAGGTAGCGGCTGGGGTCGCGCAGGTCGGTGGTCATCACGCCGCGTACGGTGCGGTCCAGCTCGTCCTCGCCCCCGAGCAGCCGAAGGCCCAGGGATGGGGTGTCCAGGAGTGCGCGGAGCCGCATGACCTCGCCCGCCGTTCTTTGCTGTCTGGTGTTGCCGGTGGAATGCCGCGAGGTTTCAGATCCTCGTCTTTCGTTCGAATCTACAAGACGGGTGCCCTGGCCAGCCAACCGCTTCATGGTTTCGGTGACTGCACCGGGTGGGTCCGGGGCGCGTTCACTAAGGCTCAACCGTTAACGAGACATGAACCGCTCCATGGCGATGTGGGCGCAGCGTCCTCACCATGAGTAACGAATGACCGATTTCGCAGAAGAGGCCAACCATGGACTTCCTTCGCCCCGCCAGCTGGGAGGAGGCGCTCGCCGCCAAGGCCGAGCACCCTACCGCTGTGCCGATCGCGGGCGGCACGGATGTGATGGTCGAGATCAACTTCGACCACCGCCGCCCCGAGTACCTGCTCGACCTGAACCGCATCGGTGACCTGAACGAGTGGGAGGTGGGCGAGAAGACCGTACGCCTGGGCGCCTCCGTTTCCTACACCCGGATCATGGAGAACCTCCGGACCGAACTCCCGGGCCTGGCCCTGGCGTCGCACACCGTCGCCTCCCCGCAGATCCGCAACCGCGGCGGCGTCGGCGGCAACCTCGGCACCGCCTCCCCGGCCGGTGACGCGCACCCCGCGCTGCTCGCCTCGGGCGGCGAGGTCGAGGTCGAGTCGGTACGCGGCCGCCGGATGATCCCCGTCGACGACTTCTACGTGGGCGTCAAGCGCAACGCCATGGAGCCGGACGAGCTGATCCGTTCGGTGCATCTGCCGAAGGCCGACGGGCCGCAGCAGTTCTCCAAGGTCGGCACCCGCAACGCCATGGTCATCGCGGTCTGCGCCTTCGGTATCGCGCTGCACCCCGAGACCCGCACGGTGCGCACCGGCATCGGCTCGGCCGCGCCCACCCCCGTACGGGCCCGCGAGGCCGAGGACTTCCTCACCGCGGCGCTGGACGAGGGCGGCTTCTGGGAGTCCGGCAGCACCCTTCCGCCGTCCGTCGCCAAGCAGTTCGCGCAGCTCGCCGCCGGCGCCTGCAACCCGATCGACGATGTGCGCGGCAGCGCCGCCTACCGCCGGCACGCGGTCGGCATCATGGCGCGCCGCACCCTCGGCTGGACCTGGGAGTCCTACCGGGGCAACGAGAGGAGCGCCCAGTGCGCGTGACATTCACCGTCAACGGCCGCCGCCAGGAGGCCGACGACGTCTGGGAAGGCGAGAGCCTGCTGTACGTCCTCCGGGAGCGGATGGGCCTGCCCGGCTCGAAGAACGCCTGTGAGCAGGGCGAATGCGGTTCCTGCACGGTCCGTCTCGACGGTGTGCCGGTGTGCTCGTGTCTGGTCGCCGCCGGGCAGGCCGAGGGCCGTGAGGTGGTCACGGTCGAGGGCCTGGCCGATTACGCCAAGCACCGCGAGGACGCCCACCCCGGCGCGGGCTGTCCCTCCGGCGCCTGTGGCACCTCCCTGCAGGACGCCCAGCGGTGGCAGGCCAAGGGCGACTCGCAGACCGGTGAAGGCGGTGAACTCTCCCCGATCCAGCAGGCGTTCATCGACGCGGGCGCCGTCCAGTGCGGCTTCTGCACGCCCGGCCTCCTGGTCGCCGCCGACGAGATGCTGGAGCACAACCCGCAGCCGACCGACGCGGACATCCGCGAGGCGCTCTCCGGCAACCTCTGCCGCTGCACCGGCTACGAGAAGATCCTCGACGCGGTACGGCTCGCGGCCGCCCGTCAGGGCCAGGAAGAGGTGGTCTGACCATGGGAACCACCGGAACCCCCACCAAGATCACCCAGGGTTCGCAGACCAAGGGCGGCATCGGCGAGTCCACCCTGCGTCCCGACGGGACGCTGAAGGTCACCGGAGAGTTCGCGTACTCCTCGGACATGTGGCACGAGGACATGCTGTGGGGCTTCACGCTCCGCTCCACCGTCGCGCACGCCGAGATCGTCTCCATCGACACCTCCGAGGCGCTCGCGCAGTCCGGCGTCTACGCCGTGCTGACCTACGACGACCTGCCCACGTCGATCAAGAACTACGGCCTGGAGATCCAGGACACCCCGGTTCTCGCGCACGGCAAGGTCCGCCACCACGGCGAGCCGGTGGCCCTGGTCGCCGCCGACCACCCGGAGACGGCGCGGCGCGCGGCCGCCAAGATCAGGATCGAGTACCGGGAACTGCCCGTCGTCACCGACGAGGCCTCCGCGACCGCGGCCGACGCGCCACTGCTCCACGAGGGCCGCAACGACCACCACGCCGGGCACGTCGCACACCCCAACATCGTCCACCGTCAGCCGATCGTCCGCGGCGATGCCGGCGCGGCCGCCGAGAGGGCCGATGTCATCGTCTCCGGCGAGTATGTCTTCGGCATGCAGGACCAGGCCTTCCTCGGCCCGGAGTCCGGCCTCGCGGTGCCCGCCGAGGACGGCGGGGTGGACCTCTACATCGCCACCCAGTGGCTGCACTCCGACCTCCGCCAGATCGCCCCGGTCCTCGGCCTGCCCGAGGAGAAGGTCCGGATGACGCTCTCCGGCGTCGGCGGCGCGTTCGGCGGCCGCGAGGACCTGTCGATGCAGATCCACGCCTGCCTGCTGGCGCTGCGCACGAACAAGCCGGTCAAGATCGTCTACAACCGGTTCGAGTCCTTCTTCGGCCATGTCCACCGGCACCCGGCGAAGCTCTGGTACGAGCACGGCGCCACCAGAGACGGCAAGATCACGCACATGAAGTGCCGGATCGTGCTGGACGGCGGCGCCTATGCCTCCGCGTCCCCGGCCGTGGTCGGCAACGCCGCCTCGCTGGCGGTGGGGCCGTACGTGATCGACGACGTCGACATCGAGGCCGTCGCGCTCTACACCAACAACCCGCCCTGCGGCGCCATGCGCGGCTTCGGTGCTGTCCAGGCGTGCTTCGCCTACGAGGCGCAGATGGACAAGCTGGCGGCCGAGCTGGGCCTGGACCCGGTCGAGCTGCGTCAGCTCAACGCCATGGAGCAGGGCACGATCATGCCGACCGGCCAGCCGGTCGACTCGCCGGCCCCGGTCGCCGAGATCCTGCGCCGCGTCAAGGCCCGCCCGCTGCCGCCGGAGCGGCAGTGGGAGTCCAGCGAGGGCGCCGACGTCCGTCAGCTGCCCGGCGGCCTGTCCAACACCACCCACGGCGAGGGCGTCGTCCGCGGTGTCGGCTACGCGGTCGGCATCAAGAACGTCGGCTTCTCCGAGGGCTTCGACGACTACTCCACCGCCAAGGTGCGGATGGAGGTCATCGGCGGCGAGCCGGTCGCCACCGTCCACACCGCGATGGCGGAGGTCGGCCAGGGCGGTGTCACCGTCCATGCACAGATCGCCCGCACCGAGCTCGGTGTCACCCAGGTGACGATCCACCCGGCCGACACCCAGGTGGGCAGCGCCGGTTCGACATCGGCCTCCCGTCAGACGTACGTCACCGGCGGCGCGGTCAAGCACTCCTGCGAGCTCGTCCGCGAGAAGGTCCTGGAGCTCGGCCGCCGCAGGATGGGCACGTATCACCCGGCCTGGGCCACCGCCGAACTCCTCCTGGAGGGCGGCAAGGTCGTCACCGACGGCGGTGAGGTCCTCGCCGACCTGGTGGATGTCCTCCAGGGTGAGGCGGTCGAGATCGAGGCCGAATGGCGGCACCGGCCGACGGAGGCCTTCGACCTGGTCACCGGCCAGGGCCACGGCCATGTCCAGTACTCCTTCGCCGCCCACCGCGCGGTCGTCGAGGTGGACACCGAACTCGGCCTGGTCAAGGTCATCGAGCTGGCCTGCGCCCAGGACGTCGGCAAGGCGCTCAACCCGCTGTCCGTCGTCGGCCAGATCCAGGGCGGTACCACCCAGGGCCTGGGCGTGGCCGTCATGGAGGAGATCCTCGTCGACCCCAAGACCGCGAAGGTGCGCAACCCCTCCTTCACGGACTACCTCATCCCCACGATTCTCGACACCCCGACCATCCCGGTCGATGTGCTCGAACTCGCCGACGAGCACGCCCCGTACGGGCTGCGCGGCATCGGCGAGGCCCCCACCCTGTCGTCCACCCCGGCCGTCCTCGCGGCGATCCGGAACGCGACCGGGCTGGAGCTCAACAAGACGCCGGTGCGCCCCGAGCACCTCACCGGTACATAGCGAGCCGTCCGGGGACCACCCCGGACACCGGCCTCCGGGCGGTACGTGTCAGGGGTGTCCCTGTCCGTCCTCCTCCGCGTACCGCCCGGAGACCACAACCCCCGCAGTACGCAGTTGCTGCTCCGGTCCGCCGGAGCCAGCCCCCCCCGTTCGTCTCGGGCCGTCCCCCGGGTCGTGCAGCCGGAGTTCTTTCCCAAATCTCGCGATGCGAGTGCCCCTTTGAACCTTGGGAGCAAGGCACCATGACCCAGCAGTCCACAGAGCCGAGGACGACGGCGGAAGACGCGGGCGCCGGCTCGCGGCAGCCCGCCGGCCGCTCCTGGCTCGACCGGTACTTCCACATATCCGACAGAGGCTCGACGCTCGCGCGAGAGGTGCGCGGCGGCATCACCACCTTCATGGCGATGTGCTACATCCTCCTGCTCAACCCGCTGATCCTCTCGACGGAGGACGTGGCGCACCACACCCTCGCGCACGCGGGCGTGGTCACCGCGACCGCGCTGGCCGCGGCGGTCTCCACCCTGCTGATGGGGTTCATCGGCAAGGTGCCGCTGGCGCTGGCCGCCGGTCTGAACGTCTCCGCCGCGCTGACCGCCCAGGTCGTCCCCAACATGACCTGGCCGCAGGCCATGGGGATGTGTGTGGTGTACGGCGTGATCATCTGTCTGCTGGTGGTCACCGGACTGCGCGAAATGATCATGAACGCGATCCCGCTCGCGCTCAAGCACGCGATCACCATGGGCATCGGGATGTTCGTCGCCCTGCTGGGGCTGGTGAAGGCCGGATTCGTGGGCAAGGGGGAGGGCGGCCCGGTCACCCTCGGCCTGAACGGTCAGCTGTCCGGCTGGCCGGTCCTGTTCTTCTGCCTCACCCTGCTGCTGATCTTCATGCTGCAGGCCCGCAGGGTGCCCGGCGCCATCCTCATCGGCATCGTCGTCGGCAGCGTCCTGGCCATCGCGGCGACCCGGATCGGCGGGCTGACGGCCAAGGACTGGGGCGGCACGCCCCCGGAGCTGACCGGCAACGCCGTCGCGATGCCCGACTTCGGCCTCTTCGGCCAGGTGGAGTTCGGCGGCTGGGGCTCCATCGGCGCCCTCAGCGTCGGCATGATCGTCTTCACCCTGGTGCTGGCCGGTTTCTTCGACGCCATGGCCACCATCATCGGCGTCGGCACCGAGGCCAAGCTGGCCGACGACAAGGGCCGGATGCCGGGCCTGTCCAAGGCGCTGTTCGTGGACGGCGCGGGCGGTGCCATCGGCGGTGTCGCCGGTGCGTCCGGCCAGACCGTGTTCATCGAGTCGGCGAGCGGCGTCGGCGAGGGCGCCCGGACCGGGCTGTCGTCCGTCGTCACCGGCCTGTTCTTCGCGGCCTGCCTGTTCTTCACGCCGGTCACCCAGCTCGTCCCGGCCCAGGTGGCTTCGGCCGCCCTCGTCGTCATCGGCTCGATGATGATGAGCGCCGCGGGCCAGGTGGACTGGCGCGACCGCTCGGTGTCCATCCCGGTCTTCCTGACCGTGGCCCTGATGCCGTTCACCTACAGCATCACCGCGGGCGTCGGCGCCGGCGTCATCGCCTACACCGCCATCAAGGCGGCCCAGGGCAAGTGGCGCGAGGTCGGCGGCTTCATGTGGGTGCTGACCGCCGTCTTCACCGTCTATTTCTCGCTCCATCCGATCGAGCAGTGGCTGGGCGTCAAGTAGCGCCCCGCCCTCCCCCACCCCATCCGTGAGGAGACCGACATGCTGGACATCGCCGAGGAGCTGCACCGGTGGGTCGAGCAGGGCCGCGCGTTCGCGGTGGCCACCGTGGTGGCCACCCATGGCAGCGCGCCCCGCCAGCCCGGGGCCGCGCTGGCCGTCGACCGTGACGGCACAGCGATCGGGTCGGTCTCCGGCGGATGTGTGGAGGGGGCGGTGTACGAACTGTGCCAACAGGCGCTGGAGACCGGGGAACCGGTGCTGGAGCGCTTCGGCTACAGCGACGAGGACGCCTTCGCCGTGGGCCTGACCTGCGGCGGCATCATCGACATCCTCGTCCAGCCGGTACGGGCGCCCGCCCCCGCGACCGCCGGTGACGGCATCGCGGGGGAGTGGGCGGACCGTACCGGCGGCACGCTCGCCGCCGGGCTGGCCGCCGCCGCGTCGGGCGAGGCGGTGGCGGTCGCCCGGGTCGTCCAGGGCCCCGCCGGACTCCTCGGCCGCGCCCTGCTGGTGCGCGCCGACGGCCGCCACAGCGGCACCCTCGGCGGCCACCCCGCCCTCGACCGCACCGCGGTCGCGGAGACCCGCGCCCTGCTGGACGCCGGGCGCACCACCAGCCTGGAGATCGGCACCGGCCTCGCGCCCGGCGAGGAGGCGGAGGGCGGCGAGGGCGCACGGCCCGGCGGGGCGCGCTGCGGCCAGCCCGTCGTCCTGCTCGTCGAGTCCGCCGTCCCCGCGCCCCGCATGATCGTCTTCGGCGCCATCGACTTCGCCGCCGCGCTGGTCAGGGTCGGCAAGTTCCTCAACTACCACGTCACGGTCTGCGACGCCCGCCCCGTCTTCGCCACCAGGACCCGCTTCCCGGACGCCGACGAGATCGTCGTCGACTGGCCGCACCGCTACCTGGACTCCCAGCGGCTCGACGCCCGCACGGTGCTGTGCGTGCTGACCCACGACGCCAAGTTCGACGTACCGCTGCTGGAGCGGGCGCTCCGCCTCCCGGTCGCCTACGTCGGCGCGATGGGCTCACGCCGCACCCATCTGGACCGCCAGCAGCGGCTGCGGGACGTCGGACTGACCGAACTCGAACTCAACCGGCTGCGCTCGCCCATCGGACTCGACCTCGGCGCCCGCACCCCGGAGGAGACCGCCCTGTCCATCGCCGCCGAGATCGTCGCCAACCGCCGCGGCGGCACCGGCGTCCCCCTGACCGGCGCGCACACCCCGATCCACCACGACACCGGCCGGTCCCTGGGGCGGATCGGATCGGTGGCCTGAGGCGCCCCGCCGCGGGGAGTGCGCCCGGCTGCGCGGGCCGGAGCCGCGCCGCCCCCGCCCCACGGCAAAAACCAGGTGAAGCGCCCCGGACCCCGGGTTAGCGTCCCCGGGTGACCAGTGACGACGACGCGCGCACGCCCACGGATGTCCGGGAACTCCCCGACGCCGACCTCGAACAGGCCCTGGACCTGATCCATCTCGCCTTCCACCTCGCACTCCCCGACAAGACCCGCGCGTACCACCGGGACATGCTGCGGGCCTGCTCCCGTATCGGCGCCTACGACGACGGGCGGCTCAGCGGGGTGGCCGGCGCGCACCGGCTCACCCTCTCCGTCCCCGGCAACCAACTCCCGTGCGCCGCACTGGACTTCGTCTCCGTCGCACCCACCCACCGGCGCCGCGGCGTCCTCACCGCGATGCTGGACGAACTCTGGCGCCGCTGCGCCGACGAGGGCCGGCCGGTGTCCTGTCTCTGGGCGTCCGAGAGCGCCATCTACGGCCGCTTCGGCTTCGGCGCCGCCACCGAGTCCTACCGCGTCGAGATCGACTCCTCGCGCCCGCTCGCCCTGCGCGTCACCCCCGACAGCCGCCCGCTGCGGCTGATCGACCCGGCCGACGTACCCGCCGTGCTCGGCCCGCGCTACGACGCGACCCTGCCGCAACGGGCCGGCCGCTTCACCCGCGACGCGACCTGGTGGCGCCGGCAGGTGCTGGACCTCGACGGGGCCCGCTGCGGCGACGACCGCGACGGGTTCGGCACGGCGCGGGTGGTGGTGCTGGGCGAGCGCGGCGAGGTCCCCGCCGGCTACGCCGTCTACCGCACCCGCGGACCGGGCGAGAGCCGTCCGGGCGCGGTCCAGGTCGAGGAGTTGGAGGCGGAGACCGCCCCGGTCGCCGCCGCCCTGTGGTCCTACCTCGCCTCGATCGACCTCACCTCGACGGTACGCGTCCAGGCCCGCCCCGCCGACGACCCGCTCCTGCACCTCGTCGCCGACCGCGACCAGGTACGCGTCACCGGCCAGGAACCCTCTCTGTGGCTCCGGCTCGTGGACGTCCGCACCGCGCTGACCGCCCGCTCCTGGGCGGCCCCGGTCGACCTCGTCCTCGACCTGTGCGACACCGCCCTGCCGGTCAACGCGGGCCGCTTCCGGCTGACCGCGGGCCCCGACGGCGCCACCTGGCAGCACACCGAGGAGGCGCCCGACATCGCCCTGAACGTACGGGAGTTGGCGTCCTGCTACCTCGGCGGCACGCCGCTGCGCCGCTTCGTCCAGGCCGGTCTGGCCACCGAGCACACCCCGGGCGCGGTCCGCAGCCTGGACGCCGCGCTGGAGACCGACCGGCTGCCCTTCACCGGGGAGAACTACTGAGCCACGGGCCGCGGGCGGGCCGGGGCGCCCGTCGTCCCGGACCCTCAGCCCGCGCCCCCGGCCCGCCCCGGCCGCAGCGCCGCCATCACCAGCACGTCATGCCATGCGCCGTCCCAGTGGAGGGCCTCACGCATCCGGCCCTCCACCTCGAAGCCGCACTTCTCGTACGCCCGCCGGGCGCGTGGGTTGTAGTCGAAGACCTCCAGCTGGACGCGGTGCAGGCCGACCCGCTCGAAGGCGTAGTCCAGCAGCAGCCGGATCGCCTCACTACCGATCCCGCGGCCGGTGGCCTCCTGGACGAGTGCGATCCGGAAGACCCCGTGGGCGTTCGGTGGATCGATCTGGCTCAGGGCGAGTTCGCCCAGGAATGTCCCCGTCTCCCGGTCCTCTACGGCGAGGTCCAGACGCTCCGTGCGGTCGGCGCTGCCGGCGCACCACGCCTGCAGCTCCGCCAGGGTGAAGTCGTGGTGGGTCCCGGTCAGCCGGCGCATCTCCGGGTCCTGGCAGGCGGCGTGAAAGGCGGCCGCATGCCGTGCCGACAGCGGTACGAGACGGACCCGGTCGCCGGTGAGCACCGGGTTCTCGGCGAGTGCGGTGGTATCGATCATGGGGGGATGATGTCCGGGCGGTGGCCCCGCGGCAACGGAATTGAGCGGACCCGGGCGCCACCGGGGACCGAGGGGAGCGGCCGGGCCGTACGGGGGAGGCCCGGCCCCGCCCGCGAGGCGGGACACCGCAACGGCGCGGGGCCGGGCCCGGGCGTCAGAACGCGCTGGACACCAGCCACATCACACACACGTAGGCGCCGCCGCTGACCCCGAGAATGATGCCGAGCCACAGCAGCGCCCCGAGCGGCCACGGGGCGGGCACCTCGGGCTTGGGCGGTTTGACGGGGCAGCACTTCGAGCAGTGGGCGTCGGGCATGGCAGCATCATGGCGGCACGCCGTCCGGGGCGGGAGGGCGTGAACGGGTGCACACGGCAAAGCCCAGTGACGCGCGCGCGGGATCACGCGCGGGTCGTGCCGCTCCCCACGCGGCCGGAGTCGTCGTCCGGCATCGTTCCTGAGCGTGCTACTACGGCAGCATCCCCGCCCGCCGTGCCGCGACCGCTGCCCCCGGACAGCGGCCCGCCGAACGCCACCGGCAGCCCGCCGGTCCGCCGCAGCCGAGGAAGCGCCGCCCGCCCGCCGTCGCGTGCGCATCCGGGTCGAGCCGCACGAGGAAACCTCCGCTTCCCCCCGTTCGGGGGTGGTGGGACCTGCGCCACTGATTACACGATGGCAGCTAGCGGTGCGGCAATGAGGAGGACGGATGACGGAGACGGAAGCCGGGACGACGGGGCGGGCCCCGGACGCCACCGAGGAGTTCCGGGCGGCGCGGGACCTGCTGCTACGGCACCGGGAGGACTACGAAGCGGCCCGCGCGGAGTTCCGCTGGCCCCGCCCGGAGTACTTCAACTGGGCGCTGGACTGGTTCGACACCCTCGCCCACGGCAACGACCGCACCGCCCTGCACCTCGTCGAGGAGGACGGCAGCGAGACGAAGCTGAGCTTCGACGCCATGCGCCGCCGCTCCGACCAGGCCGCCAACTGGCTGTCCGGCCACGGGGTGCGCGCCGGTGACCGCATCGTCATGATGCTCGGCAACCAGGTGGAGCTGTGGGAGACCGCGCTCGCCGCGATGAAGCTGCGCGCCGTCGTCATCCCCGCGACGCCGCTGCTCGGCCCCGCCGACCTCGCCGACCGGATCGAGCGCGGCCACGCCCGGCACGTCATCGTGCGCGCCGCGGACACCGCCAAGTTCGACGGCGTGGCGGGCGACTACACCCGGATCGCGGTCGGCGGCGCCCCGGACGGCTGGCTCTCGTACGAGGACGCCTACGACGGCCCCGAGACCTTCGAGCCGGGCGGGCCGACCCGGGCGGACGACGCCCTGATGCTCTACTTCACCTCCGGCACCACCGCCCGCCCCAAACTCGTCGAGCACACCCACGCCTCGTACCCCGTCGGCCATCTCGCGACGATGTACTGGATCGGTCTGCGGCCCGGCGACGTGCATCTGAACATCTCCTCGCCCGGATGGGCCAAGCACGCCTGGTCCAATCTCTTCGCGCCCTGGAACGCCGAGGCCACCGTCTTCCTCCACAACTACACCCGCTTCGACGCGGCCCGGCTGATGGCGGAGATGGACCGGGCCCGCGTCACCAGCTTCTGCGCCCCGCCGACCGTCTGGCGGATGCTCATCCAGGCCGATCTGTCCGCGCTCCGGCATCCGCCGCGGGAGATCGTCGCGGCCGGCGAACCGCTCAACCCGGAGATCATCGAGCAGGTGCGGCAGTCCTGGGGCGTCACCATCCGGGACGGCTTCGGGCAGACCGAGACCGCCGTGCAGGTGGCCAACACCCCGGGTCAGACCGTCAAGCCGGGCTCCATGGGCCGTCCCACCCCCGGCTTCGACGTCGTCCTGCTCGACCCGGTCAGCGGCGCACCGGCCGACGAGGGCGAGATCGCCCTCGACCTGACGGCCCGGCCGGTCGGCCTGATGACCGGCTACCACGGGGACCCGGCCCGCACCGCGGAGGCGATGGCCGACGGCTACTACCGCACCGGCGACATCGGCACCCGTGACCGCGACGGCTGGATCACGTATGTGGGGCGGGCCGACGACGTCTTCAAGGCCTCCGACTACAAGATCTCCCCCTTCGAGCTGGAGAGCGCCCTGCTGGAGCACGAGGCGGTCGCCGAGGCCGCCGTGGTGCCGGCGCCGGACCCGCTGCGGCTGGCCGTGCCCAAGGCGTATGTGGTGCTGGCGGCCGGCTGGTCGCCCGGACCGGAGACCGCGAAACTGATCTTTGAGCACTCCCGTGCGGTCCTGGCACCCTACAAGCGCATCCGGCGGCTGGAGTTCGCCGAGCTGCCGAAGACCGTCTCCGGCAAGATCCGCCGTATCGAGCTGCGCGAACGCACCGCGCAGGGCGACGGCGGCGCCGAGTACTGGGAGGAGAACCACCGATGAGCCAGCAGCAGGAGCTGTCGTACGCCTGCGGGGCTGCCGGGGGGCGGCTGCTCGGCCACACCATCGGCACCGATCTGGCCCGCACCATCGCCCGGTTCGGTGACCGCGAGGCGCTGGTCGAGGCCGAGAGCGGCCGCCGCTGGACCTACACCGCGCTGGGCCGCGCGGTCGACGAGGTGGCGCGCGGACTGCTCGCCAAGGGCGTCACCAAGGGCGACCGGGTCGGCATCTGGGCACCCAACTGCGCCGAATGGGTCCTCGTCCAGTACGCCACCGCCCGGATCGGGGCGATCCTCGTCAACGTCAACCCCGCCTACCGCGTCCATGAGCTGGGCTACGTCCTGCGGCAGGCCGGCATCGCCGTCCTGGTGTCCGCGACCCACCACCGGACCAGCGACTACCGCGGCATGATCGAGCAGGTGCGCGAGGAGTGCCCGGCGCTGCGCGAGGTGGTCTACATCGGCGACGAGACCTGGGGCGGGCTGCTGGCCGCCGGCGCCACCGTCCCGGAGCACCGGCTCGCCGCCTGCGAAGCGGAGCTGACCGCCGACGACCCGGTCAACATCCAGTACACCTCGGGCACCACCGGCTTCCCCAAGGGCGCCACCCTCTCCCACCACAACATCCTCAACAACGGCTACTGGGTGGGCGAGACCCTCGGGTACACCGCAGAGGACCGGGTGTGTCTGCCGGTGCCCTTCTACCACTGCTTCGGCATGGTCATGGGCAACCTCGGCGCCACCTCACACGGCGCCTGCATCGTCATCCCGGCCCCCGCGTTCGACCCCGCCGCCACCCTCAGGGCCGTACAGGACGAGCGCTGCACCTCCCTCTACGGCGTCCCCACCATGTTCATCGCCGAACTCGACCACCCCGGCTTCGCCTCCTACGACCTCTCCTCACTCCGCACCGGCATCATGGCGGGCTCGCCGTGCCCCGAGGAGGTGATGAAGCGGGTCGTCGCCGAGATGCACATGACCGAGGTCTCCATCTGCTACGGCATGACCGAGACCTCACCTGTCTCCACCCAGACCCGCCGCGAGGACGACCTCGCCCACCGCACCACGACCGTCGGCCGGGTGCTTCCCTACCTGGAGGTGAAGGTCGCCGACCCGTCGAGCGGGGTGACCGTGCCCCGCGGCACCCCCGGTGAACTGCGCACCCGCGGCTACAGCGTGATGCTCGGCTACTGGGACGACCCCGAGCGCACCGCCGAGGCCATCGACGCGGCCCGCTGGATGCACACCGGCGACCTCGCGGTGATGAACGACGACGGCTACGTCCGGATCGTCGGCCGCATCAAGGACATGATCATCAGGGGCGGGGAGAACGTCTACCCCCGGGAGATCGAGGAGTTCCTCTACTCCCACCCCAAGATCGCCGACGTCCAGGTCGTCGGGGTCCCCGACGAGAAGTACGGCGAGGAGATCGCCGCCTGCGTCATCCTCCGCGACCCCGAAGACCCCCTCACCCACGAGGAGTTGACCGACTACTGCCGCTCCCGCCTCGCCCACTACAAGGTCCCGCGCCACCTGGAGATCCTCGACGCCTTCCCCATGACCGTCAGCGGCAAGGTCCGCAAGATCGAACTCCGGGAACGGCTGAACTCGGCTCGCGGTGGCCTCGGATCTAGCTGACCTCGGATCTAGCTGACCTCGCGTCGCGGTGAGTCGACGGAGGCGGACTGCCTGTCCCCTTCGTCGGCTCGGCACGCGACATCCTTCAGAGGACGTTCCGCAGCAGCAGACACAGGGCGATGGCCAAGGGATAGCAGCCGACGCCCGCCCAGGTGAGCGGCCGTTGTGACCTGCGGCGCCCGAGCCAGATGAGCGCCAGCCCCGCGTGTGTCACCGCCAGGGCAAGGAAGGGGAGCGCCTTGGGGAGGTCATATGTGAACGCGAAGTACACCCACATCCAGGGAAGCAGCAGCGCGAAGAAGAGCGGGAGCAACGCCCAGGACCGCACCTGGCGTTGAAGGTATTCGTCAGCTGGTCCTGGTGTGTCACCGCCGAGTTCAAGCGATGGATACTGGTTGCCGTCATCGCCGAAAATTTTCACCGAGGTATAGTATCAGCGCGTAATGGGAGAGTCAAAGCGGCGAATTGGGGGGCAGAGTTGAGCTTTTCGGTTGATTCGGACGACCTGAGTGGCTTCGGTAAGCAGGTGAAGCGGGCTGCGGATGATGTCGAGGAATCGCGCGATTACGTGAAGAAGTCGTGCGAGATGATCGACTCGGACGTCGGCCCCATTTCCACCATTGCGCAGATTTGGAGTGGTGGCCATGAGGACGTGGTGAACCGTGTTCAGAACACACTCAAGACGCTTCACAAAATCCTCAGTGCATCGTCCGATGAATTGATCAAATCCGCGAAACACTACAACTCGACCGATGCGTCCGAGGCCCGAAAAATGGATGCTACGTATCCGGCATCCAAGCGCTAGTCCGTAATGCGCTCATTTCGGGAGGAAGTGAAACATGGGATTCGCTGACGTAGCAAAGCCGACCAGTCGTCTGGTGGCGCCGAAGGTTGACGACGACAAGGAGGAGCCGGAAGGTGGGGTCGTCAAGGACCTCCTCTCCTTCGGTGACGTGTTGAGCCCGTCCTGGGTGATCAGCAAGGGGCTGGAGATCGCCTTCGACTTCAATCCGGTCGACGAGGCGAAGAAGTTGATCGCCGGCGACTGGACGGAGTATGCGCAGTGCGCCAAGGCATGGAAAGCCATGGGGAACTTCTGCGAAGACCTCGCGGAGAACATCAAGGCCGGGAATACGGCGCTGGACAAGTCGTGGAACGGCAACGCTGCGGACGCCGCGTACATCTACTTCGAGACGCTCTCGAAGGATATCGAGGAAATGAAGAACTCCTTCGTTGAGCTGAAGGAGAACTACGAAAAGACAACTGAAGCGGTCTGGAATGCTGCGGAGGCGTGCGGTGACCTGCTTCAGGGCATTCTGGATACTGCGGCGATCGTCGGGTTGACTGCACTGGCAGGTGCTTCGACGAGCTTTACCCTGTTCGGCCCGGCGATCGCCGCGGGGGCGATTGCTGGGGAGGTTGTTGCGATGATCAACATGTGGTCCAAGCTGACTACGGTTATCAGTGAACTCCAAACCGCGATCAACGGCTCGGTGGCGCTCGTCACCGGCATCAGCTCCTCGATTGAGAACAAAGCTATCAAGTTCCCACTGCCTGGTAAGTCCTACGACAGCCCGGTGGCTTGAATCGTCCTCGGTGACCTTATGGTGCCTTTGGGCGTAAGGCCAGAAATTGACACGGAAGATTCGGGGAAGGCGTGCAGTCCAACGAAAATCAGCGTGAAGTCGGCGATGTCGAATTCATGGACCTGGCCAAGGATGAGGCCAGGGCTCGCATGCTGCGGAAAATGTTGAAGAATCTCGCACAGGGAGACGAACGCGATCCGCTGGCAGAGATGGCCAGGGGTGTCATGACAGGTCGTCGAGGAATTCGGGAAGCCATCGATGGCCTTCCGCGGGATGAGTCACTCGAAGTGCGCTTCGACAACTTCCAGCAGCGTTGGGATGCGATGTCGGAGAGCGAGCGCCTGGCAGCGGAACGCGAAAGTGCCGAGTTCCTGGAGGAACAGCGCCGGGAGATCAAGGCGGAGCGTGAGTCGGCCGGGCGCTGGGATGCGACACCGCCCCGCCACCGCGGCTGACCACACCAGGCACCCCTGGGGGCTCCCCACGGCCCTTTGAAGGCAGAGCCGCCAAGCCCTCTGGGGGGCGGGTGCAGGTGTGTCCCGTCCCGGTTCGCGGGCCGGACGGCCGTTCACCGTGCCCGTGTGCCCTCGGTCTCCTGGAGCAGGACCGCGCAGAGTTCCGCCGGCGCGCCGGTGTGGGGGATGTCCTCGTTCAGGAGTCGGGCCCAGGCCGGGCGTCGGTGCGGTGGGCGGCGGTTCATCTCCCGGGTCAGGGTGCCCGGCCAGGCCATGGCTCCGCCGTGGCGGGCCTGCCACCACGGGGGGAGGTGGTCATGGGCGCGGTCCACGGTGACGCCGTCGGCGCCGATCTCCACCCGGACGTAGAGCCAGCGGCCGTACGTGTCGCCGCCCGCGGCCGCCGCGTCCGCCTCCCGGAGGTCCGCCAGCAGCTCGCAGAGTTCCTCGCCGAGCCACCACCCCTGCTCGTCGAGGAAGACGTCGCGGCGGTACCGGTTGCCCGGGTCGGTGCCGTCCGCGAACGCGGCGGCGAGCGTGCCACTCCCCTCTGACGACGGGCGATGGGCGCGCAGCCATGCCACCAGCCGCTCCTCGGCACCGCTTCCGCCGGGCAGCGGGCGCTCCGCCTCCGCCGCGGCACGCATCGCGCCCGCGAGCACGCCCGCGTACTGCTCGGGCAGCGGGCACGGCACCCGACGGCCCGCGGGCTCGCCGCTGCCGGCCGGAAGCTCCGGCCGGCCGATGCCGCGCACCGCGGTGGCCCGCGCCTCCTCCGTCCCCCTACGGCGCAGCTCCTCCGCGTCGGCCCCGTCCTCCCGTAGGGCCGCGAGGACCGCGCGTACCTCGGCGTCGTCGGCGGGGACCATGGCGGACACCCCGTCGTCGACCGCCTCCGACGGGTACCGGGTCCGGCCCCACGCCCCGTCGGCCCACCAGTACACGAACCCGAGTTCCTCGTTCCCGTCGACCACCGCCGTCAGCCACTCCCACGGCAGCCAGTGCGGTCCGCCGGCCAGCAGGTCCAGCGGCGGAGTGCGGGAGACGGTGTCGCTGTAGTCGAGGTCGACGCCGTAGAGCACCGCCCGGCCGCCCTGGACGCGGGCCAGTGCCCACCAGCCGTTGCCGATGTCGTCGGAGCGCAGCCCGGCCTCGTCCACCCGGTAGTTGTGCACGGGCAGCGGGTGCTCGGCGCTCCAGGCGGCCAGGGTGGCGGCGTGCTGCCAGAGCACCTCGGGGGAGGGAAGCGGGGCGGCGTGGCCCGGGGTGCCGTCGGCGGTCATCGGGAACTCCTGGGGCGGGGGAGAGGGGAGGAGGTGGTGCGGTTCGGTGACCGGCGGGGTGGTCCCGGTCAGTGGGGCTGGGCAGGGGCGGAGTTCGGTACGTAGCCCAGGTCGACGGGGGCGGGGGCCGGGGTGGTGGGGTCCGTGTCGTGCCAGGGGCGCAGCAGGGCGGCCAGGGACGGCGGCCAGAGGGCGTCCGGGGACCCGGCCAGGTCGGCGGGGCTCCACCATCTCCAGCCGAGGATGCGGTCGTCGGCGTGTGCAGCGGCCACGCCGTCGGTGGGCTCCCGGCGCGGGCCGTGGGCGAGGTAGAGGTGCTCGTGCTGGCGTACCGGGACGCCGGCCCGGGTGAAGTCGTGCTCCCAGGTGCACAGCAGGGGGCCGGGCTCCAGGTCCGTCCAGCCGGTCTCCTCGCGCATCTCACGCAGCGCGCCCGCGCGCGGGGTCTCGCCCGGGTCGAGCCCGCCGCCGGGCATCGCCCAGTGGGCCCCGACCTCTTCGTTGTCGTACCGGAGCAGGAAGACCGATCCTGCGGGGTCCAGGACGGCAACGCGTGCGGCACGGCGGGGAGTTCTTCGCATGGCCGAAGCCTATGCCGCGGTGCTCACACCCGGGCCCGCGCCGCCGCCGGCCGCCTCGCCGGCTCAGGGCTGCCGCTCTCCCGGCCAGTCGAGGCGCAGTCGTTCGGCGCGTGGCAACGACGCCACCACCAGGTCGTACGAGTCCTCGATCAGGTCGAGCACCAGCCGGTCGGGGAGGTCACCGGCCAGGGAAACGGTGTTCCAGTGCCGCTTGTTGAGGTGATAGCCCGGCACCACCTCGGGGTGTGCCGCCCGCAGCCGTTCGGCCAGCTCGGGATCGCACTTGAGGCTCACGGTGAGCGGGGTGTCCGTCAGCGTGCTCAGCGCGAAGATCTTGCCGCCGACCTTGAAGGTCGATACGTCCGGGTGCCGTGGGAAGGGGAATTCCTCGGTCGCGCCGTTGAAGTCCAGGCAGACGGCCCGCAGGGCGTTCGCGTCGATCATCCCGTCATTATGTGCGGCCGGCGCCCGCGCCCCGGGCGGGGCGTCCCGCGGCGGGCCCGTCACCGCCCCGCAGCGCCGTACTTGATCAGCTCGTCGGCCGGGTCGTTGATCGGCTGCGGGGTGCCGGTGAGGTCCATGACGAACAGCGGGAGGTGCAGGGCGTCGGCGCGGGCGCGGGCGTCGTGGGCGTAGCCGGCGAGGGAGAAGAAGACCGCGAGGGCCGAGTCGTTGAGGCCGTTGAGCCAGACGCATTCGATCTCGCGCAGCTCGGTGGCGCGGGTGGTGGGGTCGACCTGGGCGACCACACCCGTGCCGCGCAGGTCCAGCCCGGAGGCGGTGCGCTCACGGGTCCGGGCGACATCGGCGTAGCCCAGCCACTTCAGATACTGCTCGGCGGCCGTGACGCAGTCGCGGGCGGTACGGATGGTGACCGGGCGGAACGCGGGCCGCGGGGCCGCGCTTCCGGGGTCGGCGGCGGGTGGCGGCGCGGGCTTCGGCGCGGATTTCGGTACAGGCCGTCCGGAGCGCGGGAAGTTCGGCGGTGGCAGCGGGGGCGCCGGGGCGACCGGGACCCGGACGACCGTGCCGCAGGCGCAGCCGGACTCCGGCGCCGGCCACTCGTCCTGCCGGCCGCAGACCTCACAGCGCACCTCCACCCAGGAGGCCTGCCAGGTGCGGTGGAGTATCTCGACGGGTACTCCGCCGCGCAGCACCGGCAGGGTGAGCGGGGCGCCGCAGGCACACGGGAAGGTGGGCGGGGTGAAGGCGTTCTCGCGGCGGCACGTGGGGCACCGCACCGGCACGCTGTCGGCCATGGTCGGCTCCTGGCAGGTCGGGCGGCAGACCGGTCGGATCTGCTGCTTCCCCCATGGTCTCTCCAAAACCGGCCGCCGGGGGCCGAATTGGGGCCGAAGGGTGGCCGGGAGCCGCAGGTGCCGTCAGAAGCAGTCGGGGGCCGTCACGGGTCGCGCCGCCCCGGTGACCGACAGCCGCAGGGCCCGGCATCCGTGTGACCGTACGGATGCCGGGCCCTGTCGTGGATTCCGTCCGGCAGTGCGGGCGATCGGGCGCGACGTGACATCGCACCGCCGGACGGAGCATGGGGTGGGAGGAGGCGGGCTCCGCGGCGGGGGAGCGGCTCACCCTTCCTGTCGGGTGAGCGCTGCCACCGCACTGATGCTCCCCGTGGTGCCGCGGAGCTCGCGCTCCCACTCCGTACCGGCCGGCCACCCCTCAACGGGCCGCCGGTACGGACGCGCGAGCGACCGACCTCCCGTCAGTCCTCGCGCAGCTCGTTGACCCTGGCCTCCACGCGCTTGCCGTAGTCGGGGTCGGCGGCGTGGAAGTGGGCGAGGTTCTTCTCCAGCACATCGTCGCGGCTGACCTGGGAGAGGCCGCCGGCGATGTTGTTCACCAGGCGCTTCTTCTCGTCCTCCGACATCAGGCGGTAGAGCTCACCGGCCTGGAAGAAGTCGTCGTCCTTGGTGTGCGCGGGGGCCTCATGGGTGCCGACGTGGCCGGAGACGGCGAGCGGGGCGGACAGCGGCTGACCGGTCTGCACCGGGCCGCCGTAGGAGTTGGGCTCGTAGTTCTTGGCGTACCGGTCGTAGCCGTTGGTGGCCATCAGGCCGTCCCGGCCGTAGTTCTCGGCCTCGGTCGCCTTGGGGGCGTTCACCGGCAGCTGGGTGTGGTTGACGCCCAGGCGGTAGCGGTGCGCGTCGGCGTAGGCGAACAGCCGGCCCTGGAGCATCTTGTCCGGGGACGGGCCGATGCCCGGCACGAAGTTGTTCGGGGAGAACGCGGACTGCTCGACCTCGGCGAAGACGTTGTCGGGGTTGCGGTCCAGGACCAGGCGGCCGACGCGCTGCAGCGGGTAGTCCGCGTGCGGCCACACCTTCGTCAGGTCGAAGGGGTTGAAGCGGTAGTGCGCCGCCTCGGCCGCCGGCATGATCTGCACGTACAGCGTCCAGGACGGGTAGACGCCCCGCTCGATGGACTGGAGCAGGTCGGTCTGGTGGCTGTTGGGGTCCGTGCCGGACAGCTCGGCGCCCTGCTCGGCGTCCAGGCAGCGGATGCCCTGGTTGGTCTTGAAGTGGTACTTGACGAAGAAGGCCTCGCCCTCGGCGTTCGTCCACTGGTAGGTGTGCGAGCCGTAGCCGTTCATGTGGCGGTAGGAGGCCGGGATGCCGCGGTCGCCCATGAGCCAGGTGACCTGGTGGGTGGCCTCGGGGGAGTGCGCCCAGAAGTCCCAGACGTTGTCCGGCTCCTGCTTGCCCGTGAAGGGGTCGCGCTTCTGGGAGTGGATGAAGTCGGGGAACTTGATGGGGTCCTTGATGAAGAACACCGGGGTGTTGTTGCCGACGAGGTCGTAGTTGCCCTCCTCGGTGTAGAACTTCAGCGCGAAGCCACGCGGGTCACGGGCCGCGTCCGGGCCGCCGAGGCTGTCGGCGACGGTCGAGAAGCGGATGAAGGTCTCGGTGCGCTTGCCGACGGCGTTGAGGAAGTCTGCGCGAGTGAAGCCCGTGACGTCGTCGGTCACCTCGAAGTAGCCGTACGCCCCGGAGCCACGGGCGTGCACGACGCGCTCCGGGATGCGCTCGCGGTTGAAGCGGGCGAGCTTCTCCAGCAGGTGCTGGTCCTGGAGCACGATCGGGCCGCCGACGCCGGCGGTGGCGGAGTTCTGGTTGTCGGCGACGGGGGCGCCAGCCTCCGTAGTGAGAAAGCGCGACGTCAGCGTGGGCTTCGACATGGTGACCTTCCGTACGAGAGCGCGGAAGTTGGCTTCCGCAAGTCGGAGCGTAAGAAGGGCTCCGACCAAACGTCAACAGTTTGTTGAAACAAACCCGAGGGGTGTCCAAAGGGGTTCCGGACGGCGGCCACGCCTGGGCGCGACAGGACAAGTGTCGGCGCGGCCGCCGCCCGGAAGCTGGGGGGAAGCGGGTACCGGAAGCCGGGCTCCGGTCCGCTTGCGGGGCGCCGGCTCAGCTGTGGGTGGTGTGTCCGGAGAGGCGTTCGACGCCGCGCAGGAGGGCGGAGTGGTCGAGGCTGCCGTCGCCTTGGTTGCGCAGGGCGGCGA